>CBFGTF010000020.1:0-27966 GCA_965651655.1 uncultured Devosia sp. | reverse complement strand
GGATGCCGTTCTTGAAGCAGTTATTGTAGAAAATGTCGGCAAAGCTGGTGGAGATGACGCAGTGGATGCCGAAGTCGAGCAGCGCCCAGGGCGCATGTTCGCGCGACGAGCCGCAGCCGAAATTGTCGCCGGCAATGATGATCTGCGCCCCGCGATAGGCGGGCTTGTTGAGCACGAAATCGGGGTTTTCCGAGCCATCCTCATTGTAGCGCATCTCGCTGAACAGCGCGGTCCCCAGACCGGTGCGCTTGATGGTCTTGAGGTATTGCTTGGGGATGATCATGTCGGTGTCGATATTGATGATCGGCAGGGGCGCCGCGACACCGGTCAGTGTGGTGAACTTTTCCATGGGCTAACAAACCTCGCTATTGCACGCGTCATCGCGCGAAAGCGGGGTTTCGGTCAAGGCCAAACCGTACCGAAGCGTACGGTTGGTCCTGGCATGCGGGTCATTGCCGGTGCTGGGCGTGCCTGACCATGCCCGAACGGGCTCCGGCATTGGCCGGCTCAAGGCGCCATGCAGCGAGATCGCGGCGAACAGGACCACCAGGACGACGAGGCCGGCGCCAAAGCGAAACCGATCGGCCCGGTCAAATGCGGGCATGACCTGCCCTTTTTGCCTGGCCTTGTATTCGGACTGGGCCGCGGCGACGGCCAGAAGGATTTCTACCATTTTGCACCTCGTCAGCCGCCGGGGATGGCGAACAGGAGATTGCCGAACAGCAGGGGCCATTTTCGACAGCGGGAAAAATAATGTCTCCCGTGTCGAAAATGGCATTGGCAGTTCGACTATCCGGCAAACGAGGGACACATCATGCGCTACATGTTTCTGATCTATCTCGACGACAGCAAGTTCGAGGCCATGGCCGAAAGCGAAAGGCTGGGCTTTGGCAATGCCATGCTGGACTATGACGAGGAACTGACGCGCAGCGGCCACTACATCACGTCCGAACCGCTCAAGCCCACGGCGGACGCCATCACCGTGCGCAAGTGGGACGGCAAGGTGTCAACGACCGACGGCCCGTTCATGGAAACCAAGGAATATCTGTCCGGCTTTTTCCTGGTCGAGGCGCGCGACCTCAACGAGGCCGTGCAATTGGCCTCCCGCATGCCGCTGGCGCGGGTAGGCTCGGTTGAGGTCCGGCCGCTCGATGTGCTGGTCCGAAAGGAATTGTGACGGTCGTGCCGGGCCGCAGCCGGAATTCCAAGGTCAGCCTGCCAGGCAGAGGCCCCGGTGCTGCGGATCCCGACGGTCTGCTCGACAGGGCGTGGCGGGACTATTCGCGCTATGTCCTGGCCACGCTTGTCAGGCTGCTGCGGGATTTCGACCTGGCCGAGGAGGCCATGCATGCGGCTTTCCTTGCGGCGGCGCAACGCTGGCCCAGAAGCGGCATCCCGTCCAATCCCACGGCATGGCTTGTTTCGGCGGGACGCTACAGCGCCATAGACAAGATGCGGCGGCGCGAGCGCTTTGCGCGGGCACAACCGGAAATTGCCCGCGAACTGCATGGGGAAGGGGAGGATACAAGCGTGGATGCGTTCGCCATTGCCGATGACCAGTTGCGGCTGATCTTCATCTGCTGCCACCCCGAATTGCCCGCACAGGCCCAGGTCGCCCTTACCCTGCGGGAAGTCTGCGGGTTGACCACTGAAGAAATTGCGCGGGCCTTCCTCACCCGGCCGCCGACGATCGCGCAAAGGATTGTGCGGGCGAAGGCGCGCCTGAAGGACCTCGGCATGCCCTATGAGGTGCCGGAGAAATCGGAATTGCCGGGCCGGATCGAGGCGATCCTGCGCGTGGTCTATCTGGTGTTCAACGAAGGCTATTCGGCCTCTGCCGGCCCCGAGCTTGTGCGCAACGAACTTTCAGGCGAGGCCATCCGTCTGGGCCGGCTGCTGGTGACGCTTTTGCCGGACCCCGAAACACGCGGGCTGCTGGCCATGATGCTGTTCCACGAGGCCCGTCGCCCGGCCCGGCAGACGGTGGATGGGGACATCGTGCTGATGGCCGACCAGGACCGCACATTGTGGGACCAGGCGCTCATCGCCGAGGGCACCAGGCTCGTCGAGCAGGCGGGTTCCCAGGAGGTCGGGGTCTATTGGCTGCAGGCGGCCATCGCGGCCATACATGTCTCCGCGCCCGATGCGGCCCAGGTCGACTGGGGGCAGATCCTCACCTTGTACGACCTGCTGCTGGAGGTCGCGCCTTCCCCCGTCGTTCAGCTCAACCGGGCCGTGGCGATCTATATGCTGAAAGGGCCGGAGGCCGGGTTGGCCGAACTGACTGATGCAATGGCGACGGGCGCCCTGGATGACTATGCCCACGCCTTTGGGGCGCGCGCCGAAATGCTGTCCCGCGCCGGGCGCATCAACGAGGCCCGTCAGGCCTATCAGAAGGCCTTGAGCATCAGCCGCCAGGAGCCGGAACGCCGCCATCTGCTTGGACGCCTGGACGATCTGGGCGCGCCGGATGAAGCCGGTGTCGCCCCGGGGGCAGAGCCAGGATGCAAGTCCCTCAGGCAATAGTGACAGGGTCAGTCCGCCCGGTGCGCGCGCGGGGGCAGGGCGGGCGCAGGACCGGCGCCTTATCCCTCCAGTCCCTCTCGTGCATTGACACCCAGCATGATGTTGAGGTTCTGCACCGCCGCGCCCGAGGCGCCCTTGCCCAGATTGTCATAGACAGCGCAGATGACGGCCTGGTTTGCCGCGTCATTGGCAAAGACGAAGAGAGTCAGGGTATTGGTGCCATTATGGGCCTGGGGGTCGAGCGCGGCTGTCTTGGCCAGGGTCGGGTCATATGGCGCCACCTGGACGAAGCTGTGGGGGATGGCGGCGTAATAATCGCTCAGCGCGGCATGGAGATCCTTGCCGGTGGGAATATCGGCGACCATGTCGGTGTGGATCGGCAGGGACGTCGTCATGCCTTGCGCGAAATTGCCGACCACCGGTTCGAACAGTGGGGCCCGGTTGAGCTTGGCGTAATGGGCCATTTCGGGCAGGTGCTTGTGCTGGAAGGTCAGGGCATAGGGCATGTACTGGCTGGGGGTCGTGCCCGCAGCCTCGTATTCCTCGATCATCTGCCGTCCGCCGCCAGAATAGCCGGAGACCCCGTGATAGGTCAGCGGATAGTCGCCCGGCAGCAGCCGCGCCTCGACCAGGGGGCGGGCAGCGGCGATCAGGCCCTGCGGCCAGCAGCCGGGATTGGCGACATAGCGGGCCTTGGCAATCTCTTCGGTCTGGCCGACATCCATTTCGGCAAAGCCATAGGCCCAGCCTTCGGCCACCCGATGGGCGGTCGAGGCGTCGATGACGCGGGTGGTGTCGTTCTCGATCAGCCGCACGCTTTCCCTGGCCGCATCGTCGGGCAGGCAGAGGATGGCGACATCGGCCTGGTTGAGCAGCCGCTTGCGCTCGTCCTGATCCTTGCGCTTGTCATGGGCAATGGAGATGACTTCGAGGTCGCGGCGGCCGGCAAGACGCTCGCGGATCTGCAGACCCGTGGTTCCCGCTTCGCCATCGATGAAGATTTTTGCGACCATGGTCATGCTCCTTTGGGACGCGGGCTAAATGGGCCCGGATCGCGGCGGCGTCAAGCCGGTCAGCGGCTGGAAAGGGCGTCTTCTATGCCCATGAGCATGCTGCGCCAGGCCTTTTCCGTCTGCGGGAGGTATTCGGCCCATTCGGCATCCATGGTGTTGTAGAGGGTGACGATGCTGCCCGCTCCATCGGGCTCGGGCTCGATGATGACGGTCACAACGGAAGGGTCCGCCTCCTCGGACGGGTCGACGATCCAGGTGAAGCTGACCTTGGTGGGGCGCTCGAGTTCAAGGAAAGTGCCCCAGTGGCGCGCTTCCTCACCGTCGCGCATGTCGGCAAAGAGAAATTTTCCACCCACGCGGGGATCGATCTCGCAGGCGGTGATCTTGCCGCGCGTGCCGGACAGGCGGGCCCAGCTTTCCTGCCAGGCCCGGACGATTTCGGGATTGACGAATGCGTCATAGACCCGCTCCGGGCTGGCCGCAAAGCGATGGGTCACCTTGGCCTCAAGCTTCTCGGTCATTGTTGTCTTCCTTGTCTGTTTGGGCGGAGAGGACGGCGTCCAGGGCCTCGAGGCCCTGTTTCCAGAAGCGCTGCTGGCGGTCGATCCAGTCGCGGGCTCCGACGAGGGGCTCGGGGCGAAAGCGCAGGATGTGCTCGCGCCCACGCCGTTCGCGCACGACCAGTTCGGCGCGCTCCAGCAGGCGGATATGCTTGGATACGGAATTGAGCGAGATGGCGAAGGGTTCCGCCAGGTCGGTCACGCGTGCTTCACCCTGCGCCAGACGCTGCAGGATTGCCCGCCGGGTCGGATCGGCAAGTGCGATCAGGGTCTGGTCGAGCGGGGTGACGGGCTGCGTCGGCATTATATTCATCCTTTAGGGTGAATAAAGCGGCATGATTGGAGTGTTGTCAAGCCACCGGCCCAATGGCACTAGTTTGACCAAACGGACAAAACCGGGAGAGGCCAGATGACCACGCCGCACAATCACGCCAAGCCGGGTGACTATGCCGAAGCGGTGCTGCTGCCGGGCGACCCGCTGCGCGCCAAGTGGATTGCCGAGACATTTTTCGAGGCGCCGCGCCTCGTCAATTCGGTGCGCAATTGCCTTGGCTATACCGGCACCTGGAAAGGCAAGCCGGTCTCGGTGCAGGCGAGCGGCATGGGCCAGCCGTCGCTGGCGATCTATGTGCATGAACTGATCAATATCTATGGCGTCAAGTCGCTGATCCGGGTGGGCACCTGCGGGGGCTTGAATGCGAACGTAAAGGTGCGCGACGTGATCCTGGCGCAGGGTGCTTCGACGGACTCCTCGATCGTCAAGGGCCGGTTCGGCGCGTTCAATTTCGCGCCGATCGCCGATTTCGGCCTGTTGCGCTCGGCCGCCGACAAGGCCGATGCCAAGGGGCTGCGCTACCATGCGGGCAATATGCTCTCGTCCGACATCTTCTATCATGCCGATGGCTTTGCCGGGTATGACAAGCTGCCCGAGCATGGCGTCATCGGCGTCGAGATGGAGGCGGCAGCGCTCTATACGCTGGCGGCGCGGTTCGGGGTCAGGGCGCTGACCATCTGTACCATGACCGATTGCCTGATCACCCATGAAGAGATCGACGCGGAGGCCCGCCAGACATCCCTCAAGGACATGGTCGAGCTGGCGCTGGACGTGGCGGTCGACGCCTGATGGCGGCCACTGCCTCCATTGCCGACCGCCTCTCCGGGGCGATGGATCGTCGCGACGAGGGCCCCAATGTGGAACTGGCTGCGCAGATCGCCGCGGCCGGGGACCGCGCGGCCGTGCGTGACCTGGTGGCCCTGGTGCAATCGGGCACCGTGCGCCAGCGCAATGACGCAATGAAGGTGCTCTACGAGATCGGTGCACGCGATCCCGAGCTGATCGGCGGGCATTGCCCGGTCTTTCTCGAGGCATTGGGCAGCCAGACCAACCGGCAGGTCTGGGGGGCGATGCAGGTGCTCGATGCCGTGGCGGAATTGCGCGCTGAACAGATCGCCGCCGAATTGCCGCAGATCATCGCGGCGGCCGACCGCGGCTCGGTCATTGCCAAGGATCGCTGCAATTCGATCCTGACCAAGCTGGCGCGGTCCGGGTATGCCGACAAGGCGGTGCCGATCCTGGTGGAGCGGTTGAAGAGTGCCGCGCCCAACCAGTTTCCGACCTATGCGGAGGAGGCCGCCAGCGTGGTGACAGAGGCCGAGAAGCCCGGACTGATCGACACCGTCCGCAAGCGGCTCGCGGGCATGACCCAGCGCGCCAAGCGCGCGCGGATGGAGAAGCTGTTGCGCAAGTTGAACGGATAGGGGGACGACAATGGCATTGGTTGGAACGATTCTGGTGGCGCTGGTCGCCCTCATTCACATCTATATCGTGCTGCTCGAAATGGTCTGGTGGACCAGTCCGCGCGGCCAGAAGGCCTTTGGCCTGACGCCCGAATTTGCCCGCGAGACGAAAGTGCTGGCGGCAAACCAGGGGCTCTATAACGGCTTTCTCGCCGCCGGGCTGATCTGGGGCCTGGTGCATCCGGACCCGGCCTTTGCCTGGCAGGTCAAGCTGTTCTTCCTCGCCTGCGTGGCGGTGGCCGGGATTTACGGGGCGGCGACAGCCTCAAGGAAGATCCTCTTCATCCAGACGGTGCCGGCCGTGCTGGCGATCATTGCCGTGGTGCTGGCGTAAAGACCCCCACCCTAGCTCTGCTACGGTCCTGCGGGCCGAGCGATGCTACCAGCCATTCGAGCGAAGCTATCATGGCCTTTGTGCCATAATTCGCTCCACTGGAGCGAATTAGCCTTCGGCACGGCCCAATGCCCCCAACACCCGCACCCAGCTCCTGATGCCGCGGTGGAAGCTTTCGAGATCGTATTTCTCGTTGGGCGAGTGGATCTGGTCGTCGACATGGGCAAAGCCGATAAGCAAGGTGTCGAGCCCGAGAATGCGCTTGAAATCCCCCACCACCGGGATGGAGCCGCCGGAACCGGTGATCACCGCCTGCTTGTTCCATTCGGCTGTCAGGCCGCCGAGGGCCTTGGCGAGCAAATCGCCGTCGGCGGGCACGGTGATGGCGGGCGAGCCGCCATGGGGCGTGAACTTCACCGTGCAATCGGGCGGCAGCATCTGTTCGACATGGGCGCGGAAGGCGGCGCGAATCTTGTCGGGATCCTGGCCCGAAACCAGGCGGAAGGAGATCTTGGCGCTGGCCCTGGCCGGAATAACGGTCTTGAAGCCGTCGCCGGTATAGCCGCCGCTCATGCCGTTGATCTCGCAGGTGGGGCGCGCCCAGAGCTGTTCGAGTATCGAGCGGCCCTGTTCGCCCGCCAGGGAGGACAGTCCGACACTGCCGAGAAACGCCGCCTGGTCAAATCCCAGGCCGTCCCATTGCGCCTTCAGCTCGCTGGAAATTTCGGCCACATCGTCATAGAAGCCGGGCAGGGTGACCGAACCATCCGGGGCGCGGAGGCTGGCGATGATTTCGGCCAGAACCTGGTTGGGATTGCGGGCCGCATTGCCGAACAGTCCCGAATGCAGGTCCTTGTTGGCAGCGGTGATCTCCACCTCGTCGGCGACGAGGCCGCGCAGCATGGTGGTGATCGAGGGGGTCTGGCGATCCCACATGTCGGTGTCGCAGACCAGCGCGATATCGGCTTTGAGCTCCTCGGCATTGTCGCGCATGAAGGGCGGCAGGTTCTTGCCGCCGCTTTCCTCCTCGCCCTCGAGCATCAGCGAGATGCGGATGGGGAGTGAACCGGTGGCTGTCTTCCAGGCGCGGCAGGCCTCGATGAAGGTCAGCATCTGGCCCTTGTCGTCCGAGGCGCCCCTGGCGACGATGACCTTGCGCCCGTCCTTGTCCCTGACCTGGGGCTCGAACGGGTCGGTCTCCCACAGATTGAGCGGATCGACGGGCTGCACGTCGTAATGGGCGTAGAACAGCACATGTGGCCCCGGCTGGGCGGGGCCATGCGCCACCACCACCGGATGGCCGGGCGTGGGGCGCGCCGCAGCGTCGAAGCCGAGATCGGTGAGTTCGCCGGCTATCCAGTCGGCGGCCTTGCGGCATTCGGCGGCATAGGCCGGATCGGTGGAGATGGACTTGATGCGCAGCAGGTGGAACAGCCTTTCCAGGCTCTGGTCGATCCCCGAATCGACGGCGGAAAGCACTTTGTCGATGGTGGCGGGGCTGGTCATGCTATGCATCCTTGAAACGAATCCGGTCTGGTGGCCGGCACCATGGCGCGGCGGATCAGGCTCTGTCCAGCCCGGCACAGATTCGTGTTATTGTCATACTATTGGGCCTGTGGTTAGGTCGACTGCAGTGAGTTTGGAGCATTATGGGCATGGATAGATCGGGTGGGCGCGCGCGGCATTCGGGCGATCTGATCGCGTCGCTTTCCGGGCGCAATCCGGCCCGCAACCTGCATTCGGATGTGTTGTGGGCGCTGGGCCTGGCCGTGGTTTCGGGTACCTATCCCCAGGGGGCCATCCTGCCCTCGGACAGTGAATTGCTGGAGCGGTTCGGCGTGTCGCGCACCGTGCTGCGAGAGGCGCTCAAGACCCTGGCTGCCAAGGGGCTGATCGAGGCCAGGGCGCGGATCGGCACACGGGTGCTGCCGCGCAATCGCTGGAACCTGTTCGATGCGGATGTGCTGGCCTGGTTCTTCGAACTGGGGCCCGATGTGTCCTTCCTCAGGAGCCTGGCCGAAGTGCGCATCGGCATCGAGATCGAAGCAGCGGCGCTGGCGGCTGAGCGCGCCGAACCCGACCAGGCCGCGGCGCTGATGGGTTGGGTGGACAGCATGGCGGGGTCGCAGACGCCGGCAGATTTCGCACGCTATGACCTGGAATTCCACAAGGCGGTGGCCGAGGCTTCGGGCAATCCCTTCATGGCCTCGATCAGTGCCCTGGTCGAAATGGCGCTGACGGCGGCCTTCACCATTTCCTCCCCGGTCAATGACCCGGATGCCCTGGCGGTCACGGTGGGCGTGCATCGCCGCATCGCCGAAGCCATCGCCAGGCGTGATCCTGCGGCCGCAAGGCTGGCCATGCGCGATGCGATTTCCCAGGGTTTCGACCGGGCGGCGGGGCGGATGGAAAAGGGCGATCAGGCCTAGAGAGAAGCACCAGGCATTGTCCGGCGCATCGGCCGCTAGCCCAGGCGATCGAGGATGTATCTTGCCCGGGAAACCACCGGGGCGTCGATCATTCGCCCGTCCAGCGTGAAGGCTCCGGCCGGGCTGAGATCGGCTGCCTCAACCACGCGCCTGGCCCAGGCAATCTCCTGTGCACTCGGCATGAAGGCGCGGTTGAAGATCGGCACGAGGGCCGGATGGACGCAGGTAGCGCCGTCAAAGCCGTGTCGACGCGCTTCGAGCGCCAATCGCTCCATGGCCTCGGTGTCGGCGTAGTCGGCCACCGTGCCCAGTGGGCCGATGGAGATCTTGCCATGGGCCTTTGCGCTATAGTGCACCAATAGCTTGGGCAGTCGGAGCGTTTCGGGGTCCGGCACGGCGCCGAGTGCCGTGGCCAGGTCTTCGCCGCCCACGGCAAGCCCCCTGACGCGCGGATGGGCCGCAATGGCACCGGCATCAAGCAGGGCGGCGGGGTGCTCGATCAGCGCGAAGAAGGGGACATCGCCGCCCAGCTCATGATCGAGCATATCGAGCCGGGCGCGGTCGGCCTTGGGGACATAGAGCGCCACCGCCCCTGCGGCGACGGCGGCGCGCGCATCGGCCAGCATGGTGTCCGGTTCGACATTGATGCGCACCAGCACCAGGGCGCCGGCCTGTCCGACGTCTCGCACGCTGTTCTTCAGAGCGTTCCGTGCCTCTACCCTGTTGCCCGGCCGTACCGAATCCTCCAGGTCCAGGATGATGGCATCGGCGCCCCGCATATGCGCCTTGGCGATGAATCGCGCATTGTCGGCCGGAACATAGAGTAGGGAGCGGGGCCTCATCCTTCGGACGCCAGTGCAGCTGCGATGGCGTCAGGCGCCAGACCCGCCGCCCTCAATATGGCCTCGCCATCGGCCCCCAGCGCCGGCGCAGGCCGGAAGAAGCCGCCCGGCGTGCCGGACAGGCGCGGGACGATATTGTGCATGGGCATGGTTCCCAACTCGTCGTCCTCGACATTGACGATGACGCCACGCTCGCGGAAGTGGCGGTCGGCGGCCGCATCCGCGATCGAATAGATCGGTCCCACGGTCGCCCCTGCAGCGCGCATGGTGGCCAGGGCCTCCGCGCTCTCCCGCGCCGCGAACCAGGCGCCGATGGCGGCATCCACCAGCCCCCGGTTGCGCACCCGATCGGAATTGGTGGCAAATCTGGGATCGGCAATCATGTCGGGCCGTCCGATCACCGCAAAAATGCGCTCGGCGACCGCCTGGGTGGAGCCCGAAAGCGCCAGGTACTTGCCGTCGGCGCATTGATAGACATTGCGCGGGCATGACGTATTGGACGCCGACCCGACCCGCTCCTTGACGATCCCGGCATGGTGGAAGATGGCGGCCTCGGGACCGAGTACGGAAAAGATCGGCTCGAGCAGCGAAAGGTCGATCACCTGGCCTGATCCGCCTTTCTCGCGCGCCAGCAGCGCGGTGGTCACGGCTGACGCGCCGTATAGTCCGGCGATCATGTCGGCCAGGGCCAGTGGCGGCAGCACCGGTTCCCGGTCGGGGAAGCCGGTGCGATAGGCGTAGCCGCTCATCGCCTCGACAATGGTGCCGAAGCCCGGCAGGTGCGCATAAGGGCCCGTCTGGCCGTAGCCGGAAATGCGCAGCACGATCAGGCGTGGATTGCGGGCCAGCAGCGTCTCTGGTGCAAGCCCCATTTTTTCCAGCGTGCCGGGCCGGAAATTCTCGATCAATATGTCGGCGCCGTCGACCAGCCGCCAAAGCGCATCCATTGCCGCCTTGCGCCGCAAGTCCAGCATGATCGATCGCTTGTTGCGGCCATAGACCTTCCAGAAGAACGACTGGCCCGCATCTTTCCAGGCCCGCAGGGGATCGCCTTGCGGCGGCTCGACCTTGATCACATCGGCACCAAAGTCGCCCAGTTGCAGAGACGCCATATTGCCCGCGACCAGGCGTGACAGGTCGAGTACGCGGCAGCCGGACAGGGGCCCCATGCGCTCCGGCGTGAAGGGGAGCGGATTGTCGGTCAAGCCAGCCGCCCCCCGGTTGCCGGATCGAAGACGATTGCCCGCTCGCCTTCAAAAACAAGGCCGATGCGGTCACCGGGCGTCAGCAGGCGCGAGTCGTGCAACACCACCGAGAGTTCATGGTCGCCCAGCCTGGCACGCAGTTCCTGGCTGTCACCGGTCGGCTCTGTCAGCACGACTTCGGCGGGCCGGCCTCCCTCGGCCACGCCGATATGCTGGGGCCGGATGCCGTAGGCAAGCGGCTGGCCTTCGGGTAGCGCCAGGGGCGCGGGGATGGGCAGGCGAGTGCCGTCGGCAAGAACCACATCGGTACTTTCGGGACCCAGGCACTTGGCATCGAGCAGGTTGATTTCCGGCGAACCTATGAAACCGGCAACGAAGGTACTGCTGGGATCGCGGTAGATTTCGAGCGGCGTGCCGATCTGGGCGATATTGCCGTCGTGCAGGACGACAATCCGATCCGCCAGCGTCATCGCTTCGGTCTGGTCGTGCGTCACGTAGATCATCGTCCTGCCAAGGCGCCGATGCAGTTTCTTGATTTCCGAACGCATCTTCACGCGCAGCTTGGCGTCCAGGTTGGACAAGGGCTCGTCGAACAGGAAGGCTGTCGGATCGCGCACGATGGCGCGTCCCATGGCGACGCGCTGGCGCTGCCCGCCCGAAAGTTCGCGCGGCAGCCGTCCAAGCAGGTTCTCCAGCCCGAGAATGGCCGCCGCCTCGCCGACGCGGCGGTGAATTTCTTCCTTGGAAACGCGCGAGAGCCGGAGTGCAAAGCTCATATTGTCCGCCACATTCATGTGCGGATAGAGCGCGTAGGACTGGAACACCATGGCCAGGCCGCGCTGCTTGGCCGGCATGGAGTTGACGCGCTTGCCGCCGATCTCGATATCGCCGGAGGTTATGTCCTCGAGCCCCGCGATCATGCGCAGCAGGGTCGACTTCCCGCAGCCCGACGGGCCGACCAGGACGACGAACTCGCCGTCCTCGATCTCAAGATTGATATCGTTGAGCACCGGCAGCGCTCCATAGCGCTTGTTAACATGCCGAAGGCTGATCTGGGTCATCGCACGCTCCTTTTCCTAGCGCTCTACTATGTCGAAACTGCCGACGGAGAACCGTCCGGGCTTGCCCAGCCGCAATCCGGCCTGGCCATAGGCAAACCTGTCATCGTGCGTTTCGAGCAGCCGCTTGCCATCGACCGACAGCGCCAGTGCCGGTCCGTCGGCCTCCACCGCAAGAGTGTAGGACCGCCCCAGCTCAAGGGGGAAATCGGCTTGAGCCAGAATCCGGGTCCCGAAATCTTCACACAGGATACGCACCTGTCCGTCCTCGAAGCCGGCTGCATAGAAGCGGCTGGTTCCCTGGGCGCGGAAAGTGATGAGGTGGGAGGTTCCCGACAAGGGCACGAGTTCGGCCTCCACGGTCACGTCGCGGGCATAGAGGTGCCCGGTCCACATGTCCGCATCGCTGTCGGTCAGTGCCGTGATGCGGTTGTCAGCCTTTTTCCAATAGCCCCGGTTCCAGGTAAAGCGGGTGATCGCTTCCCATTCCTCGACCTCCCTGGCGGCTTCGATATGGGTGTGGCCGGGGCCTTCCACGCGGAAGTCGGCGAGGTAGATCTTGCCCAGAAATTTGAGCCGCCCGAAATACTCGATGGCCAGCCCGATCTCATCGATGGCTTCGTCGTCGGTTTCCGGAACGGTGAAGCTGATCCGCGTCCAGCCCCCGGCTTCCGGCTGCTGATAGGCGCCGGTCTCGACGATCCGCTGGCTCATGGCGGTGCGCACATAGGGCGCAACCCGCAAATGGCCGTCCCCTTCCCATGGTTCGAGAAAGACATCGAACGAGACCGTCTGACCGGCCGCAACCACGGGCGAGAACATGGGCCGGTAGCGCTCGTCGTTGAAATCGGCCCGCCGGTAGAACGGCTTCCAGAAGACGCGGGTGGATTGCCCCCGCTCGAAGCGGTCCAGCAGGATTTCCAGGGCGCCAATGCCGCTGGCGGTCTGTTTGCCGGCCCATTTGAGCATGACCTGGTTGGTGCCGACCGTGCGGAAACCATGGGTGGAACCAGGCAATGAAAAATCGAAATGCACCCCGCGCCGGGTCAGGGCCTCGACCCATTCGGCTGGCGGGTCGCGGCCGTCAAGTTGCAGGGACAGCGTTGCCAGTTCTCGCGCGAATGTCGGCACATCGACGATGTTGAGGGCGCCGGTGACGCCTGAAACCACCAGCATGTCGTTGATCGGCTTGAGGTATCTGTCCCACTCGGGCGTGATGCCCTCGAACGTGCCGATGATGGCCCCGGCATTGCCGGCATTGCAGTCGGTGTCCCAGCCGCACATCGTGGCGATCTCCACCGTACGGCACAGGTTGCCGCCGCCATAGGCGATGGCCAGCGCCAGCACCCCCGCATTGGGGATGATGTGGCACACCCCCGGATAGCGGTCATAGCCCCAGTCCCGGGCCAGCATGTCGCGGCAGGCTCGCCAGTCAGCCGGATTGTCGCGGTACTGGCCGAGCACGGCATTGACCACGCCGGCATAGGTCGAATTGTCGGGAATGGCGGCCAGTCCGGCTGCGAACAGTTCCTCGACCGACCCTGCCGCAGGAGCGGCGGCGATCATGGCGGCAACGAAGCGGGCGCCGTTGAGCCCCTCGCCGTCATGAGCGACAGAAGCAGCCGTGGCCGACATCTCGGCGGCGCGCTGCGGATTGCCCAGGTTCACCCAACCCCAGCTATCGATGAAGATCTGTCCGCCGATCTGCTCGGCAATGGCTGCGCCATTCTGCGCGATCGATCCCGATTGTGGCGCCGGGATGCCGGCGCGCAGGTTGAGATAGGCGGTGTGCTCGGTCGAGCGGCCATAGCCGCCCCACCAATACATGCCGTGCCCCTCGGCCGCATAGTTGAGCCAGGTCCGGGCGACCTCCTGGGGCGTTGGACGCAGCTGGTAGTCGCGCATGGCGCGGATGAAATAGACCGGGCCATTGGTGTCGTCATCTGCCGCGAAGTTCTTGAAATCGCGCAGATAGGCCTGGATCTCGCCATAGGTGTCCCGGATGCGTTCATAGCTCCAGATGGTCGGCTCCACGGGTGCGCCGAGCCGCACGCCGATGGCCTTGCCCAGAAAGCCCGAATAGATGCGGAAGACGAGGTCGGAATTGGAGAGCATGAATATGATCCGTAGGGATTGGCGGTCAGCCTGCTGAGGCCGCGAATGTCGATATGGTGCCCGATAGGGCGGCCCGGTTTTCGGCGACGGTGCGGAGGCGGGCCGCATCGTCGGCGAAAATCGCCGCAGTGGTGCGTGTGAAGGCCTCGGCCTCGCGGGCCAGGTCCAGGCGGTTGATCTGGTCGATCTGGGCGGCTTCGGCCGGATCGATAACCGCATCGCCAAGCATGGCGCCCAGGATCGCCCCGGTCATCACGCCGATCGAATCGGTATCGCGGCCCGAATTGATTCCCGCCTCGACGGCGGGCCGGAACTGACCGTGCGCCAGGATGGCGAAACCCAATGCCAGGGGGAGTTCCTCGATGGCGAGGAAACGCGACGGCTGATAATTCGGCGTCGCCTTGCCCGCCTTGGCGGCCGAATGGTCCAGGTCGTCGCCCAGGGGCGAGAACGGCCTGATGCGCTGGTGGAAGGTCGTGACGACTTCCTCATGCCCGGCGCCCTTGTCGCGCAGCACGGTGGCGGCCTCGATGATATCGCCGATCGCGTCGCGCGTTCCATCCTTGGCAAGGCGGTAGGCCGTGTCGGCGATGGCATCAATGGTGATGCCAGGGATGAACGCCGCCGCGATGGCGCCCGCAAGCACACCCGCCGCCTCAAGCCCGTAGCTCTGCTGGTGACCCGAGGCGAAGGCGATGGCCTCGTCATAGGCGGCCTGGGGATCGCAGGCATTCACCACGCCCACAGGCGCGATATACATGGCGGCGCCACAATTGACCATATTGCCGATTCCCCCCTGGCGTGGGTCGCAGGAGGAAAGCTGGTGGCGCTGATAGATCCATTTTTCGGGATAGAACAGGCGCTCGATCAGCGGGGCCTCGCGCTGCAGTTCGGGCACGTAGCGCCGCTCCCATGCGATCTGGCGCACCATGCCGTCGGCCATATCCCAGGCATCCAGGTGGCGCCGCACGTCGTTGTAGATCGCCATCAGCGCCAGGGTCATGAGCGTATCGTCGGTGACGATTCCATTGCCCCGCACCCGGCCATTGCCGGCCGCCGGGTCACGGCTGGTGCGGTGCCAGGCGTTGTCCAGCGAATTCACCCAGCCGTAGCCCTCGCGGATTTCCGCGGCGGTGAGCTTTTCAACGGGTGCTCCTATGGCGTCGCCAAATGCGACGCCATGGAGCAGTCCGCGGACCCGCCCGTCAAAGCCTGGGCCCGCGTTCTGCCGTTCCGTCATTGAAGAACCGTCCTTGCATGATCGGTCATGGCCTGGCCGCCGGCAGCGTACCAGCCCTGGACATATTGATCCCACTGGTCCATCGACCACTCGCCGGAAACGAAGCGATAGACGCTGCTGCGGTAATACTGCTCAGCAGCATCCACGCTCGCCGCCATGTCGCCTGGCCAGACGAAGGAATTGTCCGGAGCGAAATAGCGGGCGCCCTGTTCGAGCGATGCCTGGGCGACCGGTGCCAGCAGGTCCACCGGCGGGCTCCAGTATTCGGGATTGACCGTCCAGTAGCGCGGGTACCAGAGGCCCATGTCGGGCAGCACCTCATAGGCATCGCCATTGCGGGTATATTGCTCCCCTTCGAAACCCATTCGGTCGATCAACTGCCCTTCGGGGCTGGCCAGAAAATCGAGGAATGCGAATGCCGCTTCCTTGTTCTCGGACATGGCGTGGATGGCAAAGCCGCGGTCTTCCTTGGCAATGTTGACCGCCTCCAGTCCGTCAGGCGGCTCGAGCAAGGCAAGTTCGGTGCCCGGGTTCACCTGCTGCATCTTGGAGCGGTAGGTGTCGACCACGCTGCCGGCCGTCCCGGCGACCACGGCGACGCGCCCGGTATAGAACTTGTCTTCCTTGACTTCCCAATTGGAGGTGATGAACTCGGGGTCGAGAATGCGCTCGGCGAACAGCATCTGGTAATAGGCCAGCTTTTCCCGCTCGCCATCCGAGACACGTGAGTGGACCCAGTCCCCGTTTGCGTCCTTGAGCCAGGTGGCGCTGATGCCGAACGACTGATTGAACAGCGCGTCGAGCTCGGCGGTATTGTCCGGCGCGATGATGCCATATGTGTCCGGCGTGCCATTGCCGTCATAGTCGGACTTGGACAGAACCGTGAGGAACTCGGTCCACTCTTCCAGATTGGTCGGTGCCTCAAGTCCGGTCTGCTCCAGCCAGTCCTCCCGGATGAGGGGCGACTTGGTCCGCGCCGGGAAGACGTAGAGCAGGTAGGGGTAATTCTCGATCCGGGCCTTGTTGTGCGGCCACATCGCGTCACTGAGATAGCTCGACTGCTCGATCCAGGGGCGCAGGTCTTCCAGAATGCCCTGGTTGGCGAATTCGGCGTCCCCGCCCTGGAAGTAGATGATGTCCGGCACTTCGCCTGACAGCAGACGCAGGCTCAGCGCGTCCGGATAACCGGCATTGGGCAGGCCGATATAATTGATGTCGATCGGCGTTCCCTTTGCGGCCATCGCCTCCTCGATGCGCGCCAGGTGCTCCTCCACCCGCGGACTGTCGTGGTTGATGATGGTGACGGTGGGCACGTCCTGGGCGAAGGCGTTCCCGCCCAGCCCGGTGATGGCGGCGAGCGCTGTGCCCGCGGCCATCAGATGTTTCAACGACATGGTTTCTCCTCCTTGGTTGAACATTGCGCGTGGCTACCCCTTGAGAGCACCGCTCATGGTGCCCTTGGTGAAGAATTTCAGGATCAGCGGGTAGACCGCGAGAATTGGCAGGATGGTCAGCACGATCATTCCCGCATTGAGTGCGCGAATGCTGATCTGGCCGGCCTGCTGGTAATTGGACATGGCATCGATCCCCACCATGGAGAGCTTGTCCCCCTCCACCACGAACTGGCGCAGCACCACCTGCAGGGGATGCATGCCGGAATCGGTGAGGTAGATCATGGGCCGCAGGAACTCGTTCCAGTGGTAGACGAGGTAGAACAGGGTGATGGTGGCGATGGCGGGCCGGGTGAGTGGCAGGACCACTTTCCACAGGGTCTGGAAGGGGTTGGCTCCGTCGAGCTCGGCCGCCTCCAGAAGTTCGCCGGGCACTTCCTCGAAGAAGCGCACGAGAATGATGAGGTACCAGGCATTGACCATCTTGTAGAGGATCACCGACCAGTAGGAGTTGAGCAGCCCCAGGTCACGGACCACGAAATAGTCCGGTATCAGCCCTGGTTCGAAAACGATCGTGATCAGCACGAAGACGAAGATCAGCCGCCGGCCCGGCAGGCGCGGCCGCGACAGGGCCCAGGCCATGAGCGTGGTGAAAATGATGTTGAGCGCGGTTCCCATCACGGTGATGAAGAGCGAGTTGACAATGCCCCGACGCACGCCTTCGTGGTTGAGCAGCAGCTGCCACACATCGAGCGAGAGGCCGTCGGGCAGAATGGCCAGGCCGCTCATTCCCGGCACGCGCGCCGGATCGGAAAAGGAAATGGCGACCAGGTTGAGCACGGGTTGCAGGGTGACCACGGACATGAGCAGCAGGCTCGAGACGATGATCACCTGCTCGATACGCTCGAAACGGGTTCGACGGGTGTCCTTCATCACCAGACCCCCTTCCCGGTCAGCCGCTTGGAGATCTTGTGGGCCGCGATGATGAGCAGCATGCCGATGACGCCCTTGAACAGGCCCGCCGCCGTCGCCAGGGAAAACTGCCCCGATTGCAGCCCGATGCGGTAGACGTAGGTGTCGATGATATCGATCTGGTCGCGCACCGCGTCATTGGCCAGGTTGAAGACCTGGTCGAAGCCGGCATTGAGAAACATCCCGACATTGAGGATGAACAGGGTGGCAATGGTCGGCGCGATGCCGGGCAGCGTCACATGCACGATCTTCTGCCAGCGGTTGGCGCCGTCCATTTCGGCCGCGTCATACAGCTGGGGATCGATGGCCATGATGGCGGCAAAATAGAGCAGGGAATCCCAGCCCGACGCCTGCCAGATGGACGAAAAGACCACGACCCAGCGGATCGAGCCGGAATCGGTCATGAAGCCGTGCGGCGCCAGTCCGAACCAGCCGCGCATTTCGTTGACGACGCCGGTCGAGGGCGACAGGGCGGCGATGAAGATGCCCGCCACCACCACCCATGACAGGAAATGGGGCAGGTAGATCGCCGACTGGATGAACCGCCGGAGCGAGGAGGCGCGTACCTCGTTGAGCAGCAGTGCCAGCATGATCGGCACGGGGAAGAAGAAGACCATCTTCATTGTGGAGATGATCAGCGTGTTGAGCAGGACCTGGTAGAAGGCCGGCGAGTTCACCAGCGTGGCGAAATGCTTGAGCCCCACCCAGGTATTGCCGCCGAAGATGCGGAAATCCTCGAAGGCCAGCTTGGCCTGGTAAATGGGGAAATAGTGGAACACGAGGAAATAGACGAGGCCCGGGGCCAGCATCAGGTAATAGGGCCACCAGGTCCGGAACTTGATGCCCCAGCCCTCGCGCCATGAGCGTCCTCGTGACACTTCGGGAACGTTCCCAATTGTGGCCGCAGTGATCGCTTCGGATTTCTGATCGAGGCTCATTGGCCTAGGTCCTCCCTACTGCTCGCAACCGCGGCGCCTCGGGCGCCTGCGACGCCGCCAGGCTTCCCCTGATCTTGAGCATGCAATCGAGCAATATGTGGCGGTGGCCGACCTTCCCCTCGATCGAGTCCGCCAGAAGTTTCATGCCTTCCTGTCCGATGAGGCGGGCCGGCTTTTCAACGGTTGTCAGGCCCGGATCCGAGAAGGCGCCGGCAGGGATGCCGTCAAAGCCCAGGATCGAAACATCGTCCGGGCACCGCAGCTTCCGCTCGCGCACCGCCAGCAGGGCGCCGAGCGCCATCAGGTCGTTCGCGGCAAAGACACAGCGCGCCGCGCCGGGATTCCGGTCGAGCAGCCTGAGCATGGCGAGGCGCCCCGATTCCACCGTATAGTCACCCTCTTCCACCACCAGTGTGGATGGGTCGATGTCGCGGCGCAGGCAATGATCCTGCACCACACGCATGAACCTTACGCGGGCCAGCCGGTTGGCGGTGCCCAGCAGGATGGCCGGTGTACGATGCCCCAGGCTTTCCAGGTGTTCGAGGCCAAGTGCAACGCCCTGGGCAATGTCGCTGCCCACGCTGGGAAGTTCGGGAAAGCGCTCGGCACTTGAACCGATCAGCACGACCGGCAGGCCGACACGGCCGAGGCTGTCGATATTGTCGGCGACGGGATTGACGATTGCGCCATCTACCCGGGCCTGGCGCAATACGCGAAGGTGCGAGGCTTCACGCTGCGAATCCCAATCGGAGCTGAAGACCAGCAGCGAGGAACCGGCCCGCGCGGCTTCGTCCTGGGCCCCGCGGGCAACTTCGGCCCAGAAGGGGTTGGCGATGTCGGGAATGATCAGGCCGATCATGCCCGTTCGCCCTGCCCGCAGGGAATGGGCGAGATGATTTCGCTCGTAACCGAGCGCCTGAACCGCCTCGAGCACACGCCTGCGGGTCTCGTCCCCGATATTGGGCGCGCTGGAGAGAACCCGCGCAACCGTGCTTTTGGAGACGCCAGCCACTTCGGCTATGTCGATGATCGTCGGCTGTCTGGTGCGAGACCGTTTCATGACCGCGGCGAAACCACTGTGGTTCGCCATCCTCCCTGTTCTTGTTGTGGGAACGTTACCATTTGCGTCAGGTCCCCGTCAACGCCTGGGTTCACTTTGTGCGGACTAGCGCGAGCCCGCGGAAATGGCGCGGAATGCCACGATCTGCTCGCGGATCGCCTTCTCGGTCGGCAGCCGCTCCATCGAGCTGGCGCCGTAGAAACCATGGCAGAACGCAGTCCGGGCCAGCACCTCGGCGGCATCCTCGGGCATGGCGATGGGTCCGCCGTGACAGAGCACGATGATGTCCTCGCGCACGGCGCGCGCCGCCGCCGACCAGCGGTCGATCAAGGCCACGCAATCGTCCAGCGACTTGGCCGTCCTGGCCCCGATCGTGCCTCCCGTGGTCAGGCCGAGATGACACACCACCACGTCGGCCCCGGCCTCCGTCATGGCGACGGCATCTGCCTCGGAAAAAATATAGGGCGTGGTGAGCATGTCCATCCGGTGGGCATGGGCGACAATGGCAACCTCCAGATCAAAGCTCATTCCGGATTCCTCCAGGTTCTGCCGGAACACACCGTCGATCAGCCCGACTGTGGGGAAGTTCTGGATACCGGCAAAACCAAGCCGCTTGAGTTCGGTCAGGAAATATTCGGGCAGCATGAAGGGATCGGTGCCATTGACGCCGGCCAGGACCGGTGTGTCCTGCACCACGGGCAGCACTTCGCGCCCCATGTCGAGCACGATGTCATTGGCGTTCCCATAGGCCAGCAGCCCGGCCAGCGAACCACGCCCGGCCATGCGGTAGCGCCCCGAATTGTAGATGACGATCAGGTCGATGCCACCGGCTTCCTCGGCCTTGGCGGACAGCCCCGTGCCGGCACCGCCGCCAATAATGAGTTCGCCGCGCGCAATCCTGCCACGCAGCCGTTCGAGAATGTCCGCGCGCGTGAAGCGGCTCATGGCTTTTCTCCTGTGATCTCGGCATGGCTGGCAACCATTGCCTGCCCGAAGGCGACATCGTTGATATGGGCATCGCATTCGATGAGCCGCCGGTTGGGCGCGTCCTGCCAGCCATCTCGGATTGCGTCGAAAAGCGCGGCATCGGCGACCGGGTCGAAGAAGGGCTTGCCGGGCGCATCGATCGCCGAAACGCCGCGCAGAGGCAGGAGAAAACGCACTGGCCCCTCCATCCGATTGAGCCGCTCGACAATGAATTCACCTATGAGCCGGTTTTCCTCGGGCGTCGTGCGCATCAAGGTCACCTGCGGGTTGTGCGCATAGAGCGTGCGATTGCCGAAAGTCTGGGGCACCGTTTCCCGTGCGCCGAAATTCACCATGTCGGTCGCGCCGACCGATCCGACATAGGGCCGGCCGGTGCGGATCATGGCGCCGAACCGGTCCTGGCTGGCCGCGAATACGCCGCCAACCAGCAGGTCAGCGATTTCGGTTGTGGTAATATCGATAATGCTGTGCAGCAGACCGGAATCGAGCAGCTTTTCCATGGTCTGCCCGCCCACCCCGGTTGCATGGAAGACATAGGCGTCGCTGGTTGCCTCGACAGCCTTGCGAACCTGACTGACGCAATCGGTGGTGACGCCAAACATGGTCAGACCCACGGCGGGCCTGGCCGATGGCGTGTCCGGCCGGCGATGCGCGACCATGCCGGCGATCGCATTGGCCGCGTTTTCGATAATGCGGCGGGAGATCGGATTGAGGCCAGCAATGTCGACCACCGAATACATCATGGTGATGTCATTGGGTCCCACATAGGGTGCGGTATTGCCCGAGGCCACCGTCGAAACCATGAGCTTTGGCAGCCCTATCGGCAGCGCCCGCATGCCCTGTGTCACCAGTGCCGTATTGCCGGTGCCGCCCAGGCCCAGAACGCCGGCAATGTCGTTCCGCCCGGCGAGAAAGCGGGCCAGGGCCGTCCCCATGGCCTTGACGGCGGCGCCGCGGTCGTCCGCCCGGAGAGCGGCGGACCCGCCATCTGGATGATGCGAGGCGACCTCGCCCGCCGAAATGTCGGCGCCCTCGGACCCGGCAAGCGTGCCGACATCGACCAGGACGGGCTTGCCACCTGCCGCACGGATGCAGTCGCAGGCATAGCGCAGTTCATCGCCCTTGGTGTCGAGCGTTCCGATCACATAGATTGCGGACATGCTGGTTCCTCCTGGGTGGTCACCGGTCTCAGCCCTGTTCGAGCGCGACCGTCTTTCCTTGCGATAGCAGCACGGCCTCCCAGACGCGGGTCAGCGACAGCGCGAATTCGAGATTGCCGATCGTGGGCTGCCGGCCTGCGGCCACGGACGCGATGAAATGATCGAGCGCGCCATGGATGCCCTGGGTCACCACGGACATGGTCTCGGGCGAGTTGAGGCCGTCCTGTGCTTCCCACACCACCGCACCGGTATTGGTGTCACCTTGGGCGAAAGACGTGCCATGGGTGTAGGAAAAGTCGATACCCCGCTGGTAGATGACGCGCCGCGAGTTCTCGATCTCGATACTGTGGTTTCCGGCCGCCAGGAGATAACGTTCGCATGGCTGGGTATTGGGGGCGCCCTTGGGCAGATGCAGGTTGCCGATGGCCCCGCTCGCATAATGCAGGATGCAGGCCCCGCCATCGTGCTTGCTGCGATGGGTGGTGACAGCCTCGACCGCCCCGCCCAGTTCCAGCATCAGTGCCAGCGGATGGCAGCCATTGGAGAGCCAGGCGCTCTTGCGCCCTTCGGCCAGCACCGCCGGGCCGTCTTCCGGCAGCGCCAGCGGATAGACGCCGAGCAGGCTGCGCAGCGGCGCATGGCCCTCAAGCGCCATGAGTTCGACCGCCTTGCGGGTTGCAGGCATGAACGCCTTTTTGTAGCTCACCACGCAGGCGTTATCGCCTCGGGCCGCCAGCATGGCCTCGACCTCGGAAGCGCGCATGGCCGCCGGCTTTTCCATCCAGACATGAAGCCCCGCGCCGAAGGCCTCGATGGCGAGTTGTGGATGTAGCTTGGCGGACACGCAGAGCAATACGGCATCCAGGTCTTCGGCCTCGTACATGGCCCCGGCGCTCGTATAGGCTCGAGCATTGTATTGCCGGCCGACCGCTGTGGCGCGATCAAGATCGAGATCCGCCACGGCAATGAGTTGCACCGGCAGGTATGTGAGTGTCGGCAGGATATTGCGGTAGCAATGCGATCCGACGCCAACCACGCCGATCCGCACGGGCTTTTGTGCTTCAATTTGGTATTGCATCAGACTATCCCCCTGATTTCGTGCCGCAGGAACGCGATGTCGAGCCGGGTCAAATCGGCGTAGTCATAATCATATTCGGGCCTGCGCCTGCCCTTGGGCGGGTTGATGCAGATGACGGGCGAGACGCCGTCCTCGACAACCTGCTGCAGGATTTCCACCACCGGCCAGCTCGCGTCCTCAAGGCGCGATTTCCACGCCAGAGACCGACTTGCCGGATCTTCAAACTGCCCGCCCTTGGCATGGACATATTGCAGCAGAGGCCGCAGCTTCTGGTAATCATCGAGCGTGGGAAAGCTGCCGCAGGTCCATTGGTTCTGGATGTCCCAGGTCAGTCCGACCCTGTCGGCGCAATCGAGGGCAGCAAAGAAGTCCACCATGTCCTGCGCCGTCGCCAGCATGCAGTCACGCGCTTCGTTCTCTATGGTAACGGCAGCCCCGAGGCTGGCAGCGCTTTGGACCGCCTCGCGATAGACTGATGTCAGCCAGGGATATTGGCTGAGGAGGGCGGCGAACGAGACCGGGCGCTCGGCGACCCTGGCGGCAAGCAACCGCACATATCTTGGGCGCAGGATGCGCACTGTTTCGGCCAGACCGGCGATGCGGGCGACGTGCTCGTCGAGGAAATGCGCCTCGCCCATGGCAAGGTCGTCATGCATCAGGCTTGTCGAGAGGCAATAGACCTCCAGGCCTGCCGTATCGATCGCGTCCCGGGCGCGCCAGGCGGCGTCGGCATCCAGGGTCTCCACGGTCTGTCCGTAGATGGCATCCTTGAGGTCCATCCATTCGAGACCCCACTGCTGATGCAGTGCCACCGACTGGTCGAAATCCTTGCTCGCCATGGAGTTGAGAATGGTCAGCTGGCTGGTCATTCAGGGCTTCCTTCGCCCGGCCTGGCGCTCAATGCCCGGCTGGTCGTTGACGGCTGCCGGCGCCAGCGCCGCGCGGACCGCGTTCTGCACATGGGCAATATGGGCATCCATCAGTTCGGCGGCGCGGTCGGCGTCGCGGGCCCGCAACGCTGCGAGAATGGCATCGCGTTCTGTGGCAGCATCCTGGGCGAAATGCGCCACGCGGTTGGCGGCGGTCCGGCCCATCTGGATGCGCAACGACAACCGCTCCAGCGTCTCGATCAACGGGTCGTTCCCCGACAACTCGGCCAGGCGCCCGTGAAAGCGCGCGTCATGCACGCCGTATTCCTCAATATCGCCGGCCCCAAGCGCGGCGACGGCAGCGTCGAGCACCTTCTCGAGCTGGGCGATATCGGCGTTCGAAATATGCTCGACGGCCAACCGCACAGCGAAGGATTCCAGCACCCGCCGCAACTGGTAGAGATCGTCGATCTCCTTGGGATCGGGCAGGTGCACCGCAAATCCACGATAGGGGCGGATGTCCACCAGACCTTCGCGCGCCAGCATGGCCACGGCCTCGCGGAATGGCGTGCGGCTGACACCCAGCCGCTCGGTCAGGGCACGCTCGTCCAGCGCCGACCCGGCCGGCAATTCGCCCGAGAGGATGAGGGCAAGCAATGCGTCATAGGTGCGATTTCGCAAGGTGGAGAGGCCGGTTTCCATGGGTGCTCGCAGGTTTGCAGGAATTCTTTTCATGCCATCAGAATTCCTAACCCATGTCAATATTCTAAACTTGCCATTTGTATACAAATCTGCAAACAAGGATATCAGTTGATGCGCCCTTGCCGGAAAGGACACTGCCATGACCCAACCAACGACCCTGCCAGGCGACTTTGTCGCCCAGCTCGGCGACACGCCGTCATTTACAGAGGATTGGGGGCATCTGACCTGGCTGGTTTCCGCAGCGGCGATGCAGGGAGCCGAGCAGACGCTGGGCGTGGTGACGATCCATCCGGGAAAGCGCAACCCCTTGCACTCGCACCCAAATTGCGAGGAACTGCTCTATGTCGTCTCGGGTGAGTGCGAACACCGGCTCGGCGCTGACACATGCAGGCTTGTCCCAGGCAGCGTCATCCGCATCCCGCGCGGCGTGCCGCACTGGGCCCGGTGCACCAGCGACATCCCTCTGGTTGCCGTCATCTCATTCTCGTCGGGCGACCGGCGAACCGAGTCTCACGAAGGCGGAGGCAAGGCCTGACCTGGCTGACGCACCTTCCTGGTACAACCCGGACAGACGCCGGCTGCGTGGCGCCGGCAGGCCAGCATGGCGCGATTGCTCGATGGATGACGGACCGAAGCTCCGCCCATGCCCGGCGCTCTTTGCGCGGCCATGCACAAGCAAATCCGCAGTCGGGCGAGGACTTGAACGAACCTGCTAGACCTGGCTTCCGAAAGAGTGGTGGAGCTGAGCGGGATCGAACCGCTGACCTCGTCATTGCGAACGACGCGCTCTCCCAACTGAGCTACAGCCCCTCACCATGGCGGTATATGGACAATATCGGACCCAAGGGCAAGGGGGCGGGGTGGATGTGAATGCGTCCGCGCCCGCCCCGACACTCAGACCAGCTTGTGCTCGATCAGGCTTTGCGCGGTGGCCAGCAGGGCGTCCCGGGTCGGGATCAGCGGGCGGCCGAGCAGGGCGATGGCGGGGGTTGAATCGAGGCGCTTGGCATAGCCCAGTTCGCCCAGATTGCCGCGCACATCGCGGTCGAACAGCGCATAGATCCGCACGGCCCAATCGGGCATTTCGAGGCGCGGTATCCGGCGGCCGGGGAAGTGCGCCCGCAGGAGCCTGGCGACCTCGATGAAATAGACCGGTTCGTCAGCCATGGGGAAGCGCTGGCCACCCGCCCCGGGCGTGATCATGGCCGCGACATGGGCGGCGGCCACATCACGCACATCGACAGCGGTGACCGGAATGCGCGGCGCCGCCGGCACCGAGCCGTCCAGCAGGCGCTTGACCAGGATGGCCGATGTGCCCGGATCGTCATCGAGCAGGGGGCCGAAAATGCCGCTGGGATTGATGGTGGCGAGATCGCTGCGGCGGCCGGCTTCGTCCATGAGTTCCCAGGCGCGGCGTTCGGCGCGGGTCTTGGATTCGATATAGGCATTGATGGGGCGGCCATCGAGCCGGGTCCAGTCGCTGGCGGTAAAGAGCGGATCGCGGCCCCGGTCGTGGCCATAGGCGATGGCGGCCATGGAGGAGGTGAGGACGATCCGTTCCACCCCGGCGCGCAGGGCTGCACCAATGGCGCGCTCGGTGCCTGCCACGGCGGGGCCGATCAACTCGTTCCGGTCTTCGGGCATCTTGAGCACAAAGGGCGAGGCGGTGTGCTGCAGATAGCGAACGCCCGCCATGGCCTCGTCCCAGCCGCTATCGGCCGTCAGGTCGAGGGTGACGAAGTCGAGCCGGCCTGTGTCGGCACCGGCGCGGGCCAGGGTGTCGCGCACCTTGTCGGCCCTGGCCCGATTGCGCAGACTGCCGCGGACATGATAGCCGGCATTGAGCAGGGCCAGGGCAATATGACCGCCGAGAAAACCCGATATGCCGGTGAGCAGGACTGTGTCGGATGCAGGCTGGGACATGAAGTGCACTCCTTGAACTGAACGAAATATACGTCTATAGTTCAATTTGTTCAATACGGTCGTGGAGAAAAAGGTGACGGTCAGTGCCGATCGCATGCTGGAAAAGCGGGAGCGCATCCTGGTCGCAGCCCGAAAGCTGTTCCTGCGCAATGGCTTGCGCGCCACCACCATGGAGGCGATTGCCCGCGAGGCACAGATCGCCAAGCCGACGCTCTATGCCCATTTTGGCGACAAGCATGCCATATTCGGGGCGCTGCTGGAGCAATTGGTGCGCGACAAGCATGCGGCCTTCGATGCGGCGCTGGCCGGCAAAGGACCTGTGGTGGACCGCATCGGGCGGGCGCTGGCGGCCAAGTTCGGGGTGATCTCGGCGGCAGTCGCCGGTTCGGCCCATGTGGATGAGCTGTTTGCCGCCCATCATGAAGGGGAAGAGCTGTTTGCCGCATCGAACCGCCGCATCGCCGACAAGCTCTCGGCGTGTCTCGAGGCGGCGGGCGTCGCGGAGCCACAGCGCCTGGCGCCCTTGCTGCTGGCGGCAGCCAAGGGCGTGGCCGAGGCGGGCATTGCCTCGCCAGCCCTCGCCGATGACCTGATGCTGCTGTCCGAGCGGCTGGTGGGGCCGGCGCTGCCGGCCCCTAAACCCTAAGCCATTGTCTCTAGCGCGCCACCTGCGCCCAGGCGCCGGTCTTCTCACTTTCGAAAATGGCGTCGATCACCCGCATGGAGGCGATGGCATCGTCCACGCCATAGGGCAGGGGCGACTTGCCCAGGACCGCCTGGGCAAAGGCCTCGGCCTGCGCCGTATATTGGTCGCAGACAGGCAGGATTTCGCGGCGGGCCAGGCCGCCATCGAAGGGCGCACCAATATCGACGGTAATGGCGGTCCGCTCGTCGGGCGGGGCATTGAAGGGGATGATGATCTCGGCCTTGGCCTTGGTGCCGAAGATCTGCACGCGCTGATGGGGGGTGGCCTGGGTCGAGCAGGTGAAGCTCAATTGCCGTCCGCCGCCGAAATCGGCCATGACGCTGGCAAGACGGTCGGTGCCGAAAGCGGGATCGCGCTCGACCAGAGAGACGACGCGGCTCGGTTCACTCTCGAAGAAATAGCGTGCCGCAGTGATCGGGTAGCAACCGATATCCATGATCCCGCCACCACCGATATCGGCCTGGTTGCGCACATTGTTGGGGTCGACATTGTGGTAGGTGAAGATGGCATTGATCGAGCGGATGTCGCCCAGCTCGCCCGAGCGGATGATCTCGCGCATGCGGTGCCATTGCGGGTGGAAGCGGACCATGAAGGCTTCCATGAAGACAATGCCGGGCGGAATTTCGCGCAGCTGCTCGGCCTCGGCGGCGCTCAGGGCGATGGGCTTTTCGCACAGCACATGCTTGCCGGCGCGGGCGGCGGCCAGGGTCATGGGCACATGGAGATGATTGGGCAGGGGATTGTAGATGGCGTCGATATCGGGATCGGCGAACAGCTCTTCATAGGAGCCATAGGCCTTTTCGATGCCGAGCTGGTCGGCGGCGGCACGGGCCTTGGCGGCATCGCGCGAGGCAATGGCGGTCACTTCGGAACTGGGCGAGAGCTGGATGGCGGGCGTCACCTTCTGCATGCCGATATTGGCGGTGGACAGAATGCCCCAGCGGATCTTTTTCGATGTCATTTGTGTGCTCCCTCTTCTTCCGGAAGTGGGTAGCCCCGCTTGCCACCCGGCGCAAGGGGGCGCTCACCGAGACGTCATCGCCTGGCCATTAACCTTGCCC
>CBFGTF010000019.1:0-28389 GCA_965651655.1 uncultured Devosia sp. | reverse complement strand
CTCTGCGGCTCGGGCATGGATGCGGTCATCGCGGCGGCGCGTGCCATCAAGTCGGGCGAGGCGGAACTGGTCATTGCCGGCGGCACGGAATCGATGAGCCGCGCCCCCTTCGTCCTGCCCAAGGCCGACACGGCTTTTTCCCGCAATGCCGAGATCTACGACACCACCATCGGCTGGCGTTTCGTCAATCCGCTGATGAAGGCGCAATATGGCGTCGACTCCATGCCCGAGACCGGCGAGAACGTGGCGCAGGAATTCGGTGTCTCGCGCGAGGCGCAGGATCAGTTCGCGGTGCGCAGCCAGGACAAGGCCGTCGCCGCCCAGCAGAACGGGCGCCTCGCAAGGGAGATCACTCCAGTCTCCATCCCGCAGAAAAAGGGCGACCCTGTTGTCGTCGATACCGACGAGCATCCGCGCGCCGGCACCACGATGGAAACGCTGGCCAAGCTGCGCGCGCTTTTCCCCAATGGTACGGTCACGGCCGGCAATGCCTCGGGCGTCAATGATGGCGCTGCGGCCCTCATCATCGCCTCGGAAGCGGCGGCAATGAAATATGGCCTAACCCCCATTGCCCGCATTCTGGGCGGCGCCACCGCCGGCGTGCCGCCGCGCATCATGGGCATGGGCCCGGCGCCTGCGAGCAAGAAACTCTTTGCCCGCCTCGGTCTCAAAGCGGCGGATTTCGATGTCATCGAACTCAACGAGGCCTTTGCCAGCCAGGGCATTGCCGTGCTGCGCGATCTCGGCATTGCCGAGGACGACCCGCGCGTGAACCCCAATGGCGGCGCCATCGCCCTGGGCCATCCGCTCGGCATGAGCGGCGCCCGCATCTCCGGCACGGCAGCGCTCGAACTGGCGCTGAATGGCGGCAAGCGCGCGCTCGCCACCATGTGCATCGGCGTCGGCCAGGGCATCGCGGTGGCGCTGGAGCGGGTTTAGCTTTCAAGGACAGAAGTCCCCGTCTGTCGCATCTTTGGCGCCAGAGAACCCCCACCCTTGATCCCTCCCCACAAGGGGGAGGGAGACGATGAGCATAGGCATCTCGGTCTTGCGCATCCCTCCCCTAGATGGGGAGGGAATGAGGGTGGGGTGGGCCACACACACGGAGTCGTAGGCTGCGCTAGATCGCCCGCTCCAGCCCGTCGCTCTGGACCAGAAGCTCATCCACCAGCCGCAGCGTGGCGATGCCGCGGGCGCCGACGCTTGCCGTGCCGTCTCCCGATCGGACAATCGTCCCTTCGCCCGACAGGTCAAGGACGCGCGCAATCAGCCCCTTGCCGTCTTCGGCGCCCTTGAGCGCACTCACCATGCCAGCCTCGCATTCCAGGTCCAGCCATTGTCCGCAATGCGCGCCCGTGCCGCCGCGGCTGACATGGGGCGTGGTGACCAGCGGCTTGTTGAGCCCCTCGGCCAGCGTCGCCGCCTGCTTGCGGCTGATGCTCCGGTCGGCGGCCAGCAGAATGGTGAAGCGCTGCTCGCCCTGGTCCATATAGCGATAGCTGGCCCCATCCTCGGCCGGGATGGGATCATGGTGGGCAAAGATGGGTGAGCGCACGGCGGTGAGATAGAGCGTGCCATCCTGCGCCGCGTAGGAATATTTGGCGTCGTTGACCACAGCCACGTCATGACCATCCGCACTGACGCGCACCCAGCGCTGGCCGGGCACTTCGCGGCCGCTGTCGGGGCGACTGTCCCAGCCCCCGGCCACTTCATATTCGAACCCCTTGCCGCCCAGCGGATAGGCGAGGCGCAACAGCTTGCGTTGTTCGCGCCAGTCGAGCGCGACACGCAGTTCCACCGGCTGGGTCGCATCGACCGGCAGAATGATCGTGGTGACCAGGCGCGAAGCGCCATGGCTTGCGCGCACCTCAATCGTCGTGCGCACCGGCCCCTCTTCGACCAGCGTCACGCCATCGAGCTTGAGCGCCATGCCGTCGAACCCGAACCGGTCGGTGCCATGGGTCCAGGTGTCGGAGGGATCATCGACGACAAGGCCGGCATGCCCGGGCGCCGTGAACATCTCGATGCCGCTCTTGCGGTTGAATAGGCGCGCAATGGCACCGGTCTCGGGCGAGAGCGTCAGCGCATAGCCTTCGGTCTCGAAGCTGAGCGGCCCCACATGCGGCGTGCCGAAGCTGACGCGCGGCGCCTTGATCCCGGCCTCGGCGGCAGCAAAGCGCAGCACGCGATAGCCAAAGGCGGGCACGTCGAGCGGGAAGACCAGGCGTTGCAGGCCCGTCGTCTTGCCGGCCGGGTCGATATACTGGAAGGGCACGGGCTTGCCCGCTTCGTCGAGCAGCAGGCGCGGGGTCAGCGTATCCTTGTCCACCCAGGGTTCTGCCTCGATGAGGCCGCTGGAGGTGACGCCAGAAAAATTCATCACCACGAATGTCGCATCCGTTGGATCAACCGGCGGCGCGATGGTGCCATCGAGGCGGCGCACCGCGGCATTGAGCAGCTCCTCGGCGCTGGCGATGACGCCGGCCAGCTCGCGCTCGCTGTCGATACAGGCCGCCTCGATACTGGTGCCACCGAGCGTATCGTGGAACTGGTTGAACAGCAGGATCTGCCAGAGGCTGGCAAAGCGCTCGGCCGGATAGGCCGCGCCGGTCGCCGTGTGGGCGAGGGCCGCAGCGGCTTCCGCCTGTTCGAGCAGGCTCTCCGCCTTGCGGTTCAGCGCCTTGAGCGAGGAGGCCACCGAATAGCAGCCGATGGCGTGGAACTGCAATTCGGTGTCCACCACCGGCAGATTGGAGGTGTCGACCTCGCGGAAGAAGCGCTCGGGATCGGAATAGGCAAGGTTTTCGCCACGCGCGATGCGGGTCTCGATCTCCTCGATATTCTCGATGGTCGGTGCGCCACCGTGATTGCCGACGCCATAAAAGGCCATGAACGGATGCCCGTGCTTGTCCATATGGGCATAGTGCTGGTCGATCTTTTCCGGCAGCGGCGTCGAGCGCTTTGACGTATTATAGGCGTCCTGGATGCGGAAGGCCGGCAGGGCAGAGCCGTCGGGCGATCTCCAGGTGAAGAGCTCGCCCGGCAGGTCCATTTCATGCGGCCCGGGACGCATGAAGGTGTAGCTGGTGAACCCGGTATGCCGGAGCAGCATCGGGAAGGTGCCCGGATGTCCGAAGCTGTCCACATTGTAGCCCGTGGTGGGCTCGATGCCAAACTTCTCCATGAAATAGCCCTTGCCATAAAGGGCCTGGCGGATGACGCTTTCGCCATTGGGCACATTGCAGTCGGGCTGGATCCACCAGCCATTGACAATGATCCAGCGCCCCGCCTCGACATAGCGCCTGATCTCGGCGAACAGCGCCGGTTCCAGCTCCTCGATCCAGCGATAGATATGCGCCTCGCCCTTGGTGAAGACAAAGCCTTCGCCCTCGCGCAGCCGGTCAATCGCCGCCCAGCAGGTGCCGATGGCTTCGGCGCACCCTTCCTGCCAGCGCCAGAGCCAGACGGGATCGAGATGGGCATTGCCGATCATGTGGAGCAGGGGACGCTGGGCTTCAGCCATTTGTGGTCTCGTGTCAGAGCGAAAGGATGATGGTGTAGCGGCCGGAACCGAGCATGAAGCTGGCGCCGGGAACGGGCAGGGCAGTGTCGCCTGCCTTGAGCGAGGTCGGCGGTCCCGGCAGGACAATGCGGCCCGCGCAATTGGGCGGGATGGCAAAGGTCCAGGTGACAATGTCGCCTTCGCATCGCCAGGCACTCTCCACCCTGCCGGTGGGCGCGTCGTATTGCGCCTCGACCCAGCCCAGCCGGACATCGAAGAGCGGCCGCATGGATATGGTCGAGTAGCCGGGATCGGACTCGTCCCAGTCGATGCCGGCAACCCGCGCGTAGAGCCACTCGCCCACCGCGCCATAGGCATAGTGGTTGAACGAGTTCATGTTGACGCTCTGGAAGCCACGCTCCTCCGTCCAGCCGTCCCAGCGCTCCCAGATGGTGGTGGCGCCCTGCGCAATGGAAAAGCCCCAGCTGGGATAGGTCTGGGTGAGCAGCAGGTCATAGGCCCGCTCCGGCGCGCCGATATCGCTCAGCACCGGGCAGAGATGTTTCACCCCGAGGAACCCGGTCTGCAGGTGCCCATCGGCTTCGTCGAGCTTGCGCAGCAGATGCTTGGCAGCTTTGGCGTGCAGATCCGGCGGCAGCACGGCGAAATCGAGCGCCAGCAGATAGGCCGTCTGGGTGTCGCCTGCAATGCGGCCATCATCATCGACAAAGGCCTTCATGAAAGCCTGCCGCACCGCGCGCGCCTGGTCCTGATAGTGGCGGACCATGTCATTGCGCCCGACCACGTCCGAAAGCCTCGCCATCAGGTCCGCCACATGGACCCAATAGGCTGTGGCCACCATGGTGCGGTCCGATACTGGGCCGACGCTCAGCCAGTCGCCGTAATTATTGTAGACCGCATGGACCCGCAGGTGATCGGGATTGGCATCGGCAATGTGCCTGAGCCAGGCAACCAGCCGGTCGAAATGCTTTTCGACCAGCGCCCTGTCGCCATAGCGCAGCCAATGCTGCCAGCAAAGAATGACCGGCGCATCGCCCCAGCCGGGCGCACCGGGCTGGGCCGACTGGCGATAGGGATTGAGCGGACGCGATGGGGCAATGTCGGTAAAGGCGCCATCGGGCAATTGGGCCTCGGCAATGTCCTCGAACCATTTTTCGAGAAAGGCCGAGACATCCATGCCATATCCGGCGGTTTTCCAGAACACCTGCGCATCGGCGCTCCAGCCCAACCGCTCGTCGCGCTGCGGGCAATCGGTCGGCACGGAAAGGAAATTGTCGCGCTGGCTCCATTCGATATTGGAGATGAGCTGGTTGACCATATCCGAGCCGGTTCGCATGGACCCGGTCATGGTCAGGTCATTGTGGATGGCAATGCCGGTCAGCGTCACATCCTCGGGCGAGACCCCGTCGGGCAGGATCAGTTCCACGAACTGGAAGCCATGAAAGGTGAAGCGCGGCTTGAAGCTTTCGCGGCCTTCGCCCTTGGCGATGTAGTGATCCACGGCGACAGCGTGCCGCAGATTGGCGGTATAGAGTTCGCCTTCGCCGTCCAGCATTTCGCCATGGCGCAGGGTGAAGCGGGCGCCTGACCTGGCCTCTACCTCAAGCTGCATATAGCCGGCGATATTCTGTCCCAGGTCATAGATGTGCCCGCCGGTCTTTGCCCGGTGCAGATAGCGCGCCGGGAAACGCACAATTTCGCGCACCTGCGGGGCACGGGCGGCCTCGAGGCGCGGCGGGCGGGGTTCGGGGGTGAATACGTCCACCGGCTGCCAGCGCGCATCGTCAAAGCCCGGTTCGGCCCAGCCCGGCATTTCCAGCCGCGCGTCATAGAGTTCGCCCATCAGGAAATCGCTGTAGCAGACCGGACCCTGCATTGTGCGCCAATCCGCGTCACTGACGATCCGCTCGATCCGCCCGTCGGCATATTCGAGATGCAATTGGCACAAGAGGGAGGGCCGCCCGCCATAGTGATTGCCGGCGCGGCGCTGATTGTGCCCGACCCGGCCCGAATACCACCCTTCGCCCAGGAGCGCGCCCAGGGCATTGGCGCCCGAGCGCACCAGATCGGTCACGTCATGGGACTGGTACTCCACTCGCTGGTGATAATCGGTCCAGCCCGGCGCCATCACCGCATCGCCGACGCGGGCGCCGTTGAGATATAGCTCGTAGAGCCCCAGCGCCGTCACATAGGCGGTGGCGCGGACCGGTTTTTCAGGCGTTGCGAAATCGCGCCGAAAATGGTCGGCGGGGCGCGCCTGCCAGCGATTGTCATAGGGATTGTCGGCCGGCGCCTCGCGCCCGGCGGGGAGCACGAAATAGCGGGCAATCCAATCGGCCTGCCAGTCTTCCTGCTGCATCAGCCCGGTGAAAAACTGTTGTGTCTCAGCCCAGTCCGTAGGCGTGTCCGCCTCGTCCCAGACCATGACAGTCCAGTTATGGACCCGGTCCGACTGCAGGTCGGGTCCGGCGTACTCGATCTGCCGCGTCTGGGCGGACAGGACCTTGCCGCTGTCCCATAGCGTGGTCCTGCCGGCATACACCACCAGCCGATAGGCGGTCTGGCGCCGGTCATGGCCATCGCCCTCCAGTGCCCAGCCGAAGCGCGGGCGGGGGCGGTTGAGGCCCATGGGTGCACTCTGGTGCTCGCAGCGGAGCGCGACGGGACGCAAGGCAGTCACCTTAAGAAACTCGACGATGGTGGCGGTATGGGGCGCTAGAGGGCCAGCGCCCGTTCCCGCGCATTGCGGATATGGGCTTCCATGGCCGCGGCCGCCTTGTTGCGGTCGCGCTCCAGAATGGCATCGATAATGGCCAGGTGATCGCCAAAGGCCGCCGGCAGCGTGGTGGCGCTCAGCGTAATGCGATCGAGCTTGATCAATCGCACCCGGATCGAATTGACGTCATAGGCCTGGGCCAGCAATTCGTTCTCGGTGAAGTCGATGAGCAATTCATGGAAGCGCGTATCGACGTCCTGGCTTTCCTCGAAGAATGCCGTGCTGCGCTCCGCCTTGAGTCGTTCGAGGATTTCCAGGTGCAGCCGCTTCTGCTCCTCGACCATCTCGTCCGGCATGCGGTCCACGGCGTAGAGCGTCGCCTCGCGCTCGAACGCCATGCGCATCTGATAGGCGTCCCGGATCATGGGCAGGTCGATGGTGGTGATCTGGATGCCGCGCTGCGGCATCACATTGAGCAGGCCCTCGGCCTCAAGCCGCGGCAGCAATTCCCGCAGCGCGCCGATGGACAGGTCCAGCGTCTGCACCAGTTCGCGCTGCGACACGACCTGGCCCGGACGCAGCCGCCCGGCGAGCAATTCCTGCTGGAAGCGCTCATAGGCCGCCTTCTTCACCGAGGCCGGCGCGGTGCCCAATGGCTCGGCTATGCTGGACGAACGGGCCATATTCCCCTCCATGGCTCGACTGATCAGGCGGCTTTGCGCACCGCAAAACCGGTGCCCTCGATGGCGTCAAAGACCATATTGGCCCTCTCCGGCGCCAGCGCCATCAGCGGCGGCATGGCGCGCGACCATTCCGTGTCCTTGTAGAGTGCGGCAAGCACGGCCTTGAGGGCAAGCAGCGCGCCATTGCCATCCACCGCTTCGATGCGTGTAGCGGCATTGGCCTTGAGCGGGGCCGAGGCTTCGGCACCGGGCGCCTCGTAGAGCGCGCGCAGATCCTTGCTGAACACATTGGGCATGCCGCCGATCATGCCGGCACCGCCGCGGGCGAGCAGGTTGGGCAGGACGCGGTCATCGCCGGTAAAGATCGACAGCTGCGGAAAGCCTTCCGCCAGCTCCACGCCGCTTTCCAGCTTGCCGGTGGAATCCTTGATGCCCACGATCCGGTCGCCAAACCGCGCAATCAGCTTGCGGACCAGGCTCGGGGTGAAGGTGATGCGCGAGAATTGCGGGATATTGTAGAGCAGGATGTCGAGATCGGGATGGCCCGCCCGCTCCAGCGCCCTCTCGAAAAAGGCGACAATGCCCTCCTCACTGGCGCTGGCGTAATAGAAGGGCGGCAGCACCAGGGCGCCGCGACAGCCCAGTGCCGCGATCTCGGCAATCATGCGGCCTGCCTCGTCGCTGCTGGGCGTCATCACCGAGGGAATCTGGCGACCCATGTCGGCGCCGGCATCGCTCAGCGCCCGCAGTGCGGCGATCTTCTCATTGGTGGAAAACGAAGCCCCCTCGCCGGTGGTGCCGAAGGTCGAAACGAAGCTGCAACCCTCGTTCAAAAGCCGCGCGCAATGCATGGCCAGACGCCCTGCATCAATGGAGAATTGCGGGCTGACCGGGGTCACCGATGCGCAAATGATTCCGGAAAGGTCTGAATTTGCCAAGGGTTAGTCCTCCGTCTGGGCCTTGTCAGCACACTGATACAATCAGTTATCACATCACTGTTTACATCAGTCGTTTCCTGTTGCAAAGTCCACCCGTCAAAACAAGCGGACACTTTCACTGGCGAGCTGATGCCGGAGAGGAGGAAGTGAGCCGCATCCAACATCGCTTGAGAGGGAGGATCGAAATGACCCTTAAGCAAACCGCCTTGGTCGCCATGACCGCCACTGCACTCGCCACCCTGATGGCGGCGCCCGCCTTTGCCCAGGACAAGCTGGAACTCAAGTTCACCACCGTGTCGGTGCCCACGGACCTGCACACCCAGGCCATGAAGGTCTTTGCCGAAAAGCTCGAGGAGCTTTCGCCCGGCCGCTACGACATCCAGCTCTATGATTCGGGTGCCCTGTTCGGCCAGAATGCCGATCTCGATGCGCTCCAGCGCGGCAATGCCGAAATGGCCTATGTCGCCTTCCAGCTGATCGCCGACGCCATTCCCGAATTCGGCCTGTTCACCGCCGGCTATCTGTTCCAGAGCCCAGAGCACTACCGGGCCGTGCTGAACAGCGATATCGGCGCCGAATTCAAGCAGCGCGTCTCCGATGAGATGGGCCTTCAGATCCTGGATGCCTGCTATCTGGGTACCCGCCAGCTGAATCTGCGCAGTGAACGCGACGTGCAGACCCCCGCCGACCTGGCCGGCGTCAAGCTGCGCATGCCGGGCGCCGAAAGCTGGCTCTTCCTGGGCGAGGCCCTGGGCGCCAACCCGACCCCGCTGCCCTTCTCGGAAGTCTATCTTGGCCTCCAGACCGGCACCATCGACGCCCAGGACAATCCCCTGCCCACGGTCGATGCCGCCAAGTTCTACGAAGTCACCAAGCAGATCACCCTCACCAGCCACCTGGTCGATGGCCTGCCCATGGTGGTCAACAACCAGACCTGGGAACAGCTGACCGACGACGAAAGGGCCAAGATGACCGAGGCGGCCGTCGCGGCCTGCGACTGGAACAACCAGGCCCGCACCGCCGAGGAAGAGCGCCTCGTGGCCTTCTTCGAAAGTGAAGGCCTCACGGTCACCACCCCCGATGTCGATGCCTTCCGCACCCATGTCCAGGCCTATTACCTGAACTCGGATCGCGCCGCGCTCTGGCCCGAAGGCTGGGTTGACCGCATCAATGAACTGGCCCCCTGATAGCCAGCACCACGCCTGACCTGGACGATACGATGACCGAAAGCCTCAAGTCCCTTTTGCCCACCCTGCGCAGGATTGCCGACATGCTCGGCGTGCTGTTCTTCGTGGCGGCTTTCGGCGGCTTCATCGTCCAGGTCTTCATGCGCTATGTCATGAACCGGCCGCTCGCCTGGACCGAAGAATTCGTCATGGTCGCCTTCATCTGGGCGGTCTTCTGGGCGGCGGCCTTCATGGTGCGCATCAAGGAACATGTCTCGTTCGACGTGCTCTACGACTTCCTCCCCGAGAACGGGCGGCGGCTATCGGCCATCTTCGCGATGGTGGTGCTGCTGCTCGCTTTCGGCCTGCTCATTCCCCATACCGTTGATTACCTCGCCTTTCTCACCCGCAAGAACTCACCAGTGCTGCGCCTGCCCATGGAGTGGATCTATGGCTGCTATCTCGTGTTCCTGGTGTCCTTTGCCGGGCAGGGGCTCCATCGCCTCATCGGCCTGATGGGCCGGAACTGGCGCCACCACCTCTGAACCCGCCTGCAAGGAGGCCACCATGCTGGCGGACTACGCCCTTCCCATCCTCGTCATCCTGCTGATCGTGATCACGGCCTCTGGCCTGCCCTTCTCGATCTCGATGATCGTCGCTTCGATCTTCTATCTCCTGGTCTCCGGCCGCGATGTGGGCCTGGCCGCCGAGAATGTGCTCAATGGCGTCTTCGGCAATTTCGTCGCGCTGGCCGTGCCGCTCTTCATCTTTGCCGCCAACATCATGGAGTCGGGCAAGATCACCGAGCGGCTGCTCAAGTTTTCCCTTGCCATGGTGGGCCGCCTGCCGGGCGGGCTGGCCCAGGTCAATGTCATCACCTCGCTGATCTTTTCGGGCATGAGCGGTTCGGCCATTTCCGATGCCGCCGGCGTCGGCAAGGTCGTCACCGGCATGATGATCGAGAAGGATCGCTATCCCCGTGGCTTTGCCGGGGCGCTGACCGCCGCGACCGCCGTGGTCGGGCCGATCTTTCCGCCCTCCATTCCGCTGGTCTTTTACGCCCTGATCTCATCCACCTCGGTGGGGGTGCTGTTCCTGGCCGGCGTCGTGCCGGCGCTGATCGTGGTGCTGGTGCAATGCGTCTTCGTGCAGGTCGTCGCCATCAAGCGCAAATTCCCCGTCGAAGCCGCCATTCCCTGGGGTCTCTATCCGGTCATCATCCTGCGCGCCGTGCCGCCGCTGATGATGCCGGTGGTCCTGCTCGGCGGCATTTATTCTGGAGCCTTCACGCCCACCGAGGCGGCAGCCGTGTCTGCCTTCTATGCCCTGGTGCTGGCGGTATTGGCCTATCGCAGCCTCACCTGGGGCGAGTTCTATGCCGTGGTGCGCGAGACGGTGAAGACCACGGCGGTGGTGACCCTGGTGCTCGGCGGCGCCTTCGTCTTCAACTATGCCATCACCATCGAGCGCGTGCCGCAGATGCTCTACGAGTTCCTCGTGAGCTTCGAGATGAACCAGTGGACTTTCCTGCTGCTGGTCAACATCCTCTACCTGCTGCTCGGCTGCTTTCTCGACGTGTCCACCATCATGCTGGTGATCACACCCCTCTTCATCCCCACGGCCGCAGCCCTGGGCATCGACCTGCACCATTTCGGCGTGGTCGTGGTCTTCAACATGATGATCGGGCTGATCACCCCGCCCTATGGCATATTGCTCTACATCATCAAGGCCATTAACGGCATTCCGCTCGGCGAGATGATCCGGGAGGTCTGGGTGCACATCGCCCTGCTGGTCGGCATTCTCATGCTCATCACCTATGTGCCCGAACTGGTGCTGTGGCTTCCCCGCTTTGCCGGGCTGCTGAACTGACCCTTCGGCTGTCCCTGAGCTTGCCTGACCCTTCGGACTTGTCCTAAATGCCGGCCCGAAGGGCCAGCACATGATCACCTGTTTCGATATCGGCGGCACCACCATCAAGGCCGCCACGGCCAAGGGTCCGCAAGACCTGACGCCGCTCGGCCGGGTCCCGACGCCGCGCGACGATTTCGCCGCTTTTGCCGGCGCCATTGCCGGCCTTGTCACGGTGGGTGGCGCGCCTTCGGGGGCGCCCATCTCCATTTCCGTCACCGGCGTGGTGGACCCCGAGACCGGGGTGACCACGGTGGCCAATATCCCCTGCATCGACGGGCGCAATCTGGCGGGCGAGCTGGGGGATATTCTGGGCCGCACGGTGCTGGTGGCCAATGATGCCGATTGCTTCGTGCTGGCCGAGGCCTTTGCCGGGGCCGGGCGCGGCCATCGCGTGGTCTTTGGCGCCATCCTGGGCACCGGGGTAGGCGGCGGCATCGTGGCCGATGGCCGCCTGTTTCGCGGCGCCGGCGGGCTGGCGGGCGAATGGGGACACGGCACGGCCATTGCCACCCGGGTCAGTCTGCCGCCCCATGACCTGCCGCATTTCGCCTGCGGCTGCGGTCTGTCGGGCTGCGTCGACACGATAGGCGGTGCGCGCGGCATCGAACGGCTGCACCGGCACCTGCACGGGGCGGAGCTGGCCAGCACGGCCATTGTTGCCGCCTGGGAGGCCGGGGATGCGGCGGCAAGGCAGACGGTCGATATCTATGTGGAACTGGTATCCCTGCCGCTGGCGCTGACGGTCAATATTGTCGGTCCCGACATCATTCCGGTGGGCGGCGGCATGGGCAATGCCCATCATCTGATTGCCCGTCTGGACACAGCCGTGCGCAGCCGCATCCTGCGCCGCATCGAAAGGCCGCTTGTGGTGCCGGCGCAATTGACTGTCGATGCCGGCCTGATCGGGGCGGCGAGCCTTGCCTTGTCCGAGGGTGCGGCATGACACTTATCGAAATCTGCGTCGATGACGCCGATGGCATGGCGGCGGCCATAGCCGGGGGCGCCGACCGCGTCGAACTCTGTTCCGTGCTCGAACTGGGCGGCCTCACCCCCATGCCGGGCCTGATGGCGCTGGCGGGCCGATGCCCGGTGCCGGTGCGCGCCATGATCCGCCCGCGCGCCGGGGATTTTGTCTTCGGGCCCGCCGATATCGAGGCCATGCTGGGGGACATTGCGGCGGCCCGCGCAGCGGGGTTGGCGGGCGTGGTGCTCGGGGCCAGCCTGCCGGATGGGCGGCTCGATATCGAGACCCTGGAACGGCTTGTCGATGCGGCCGGCGAGATGGACAAGACCCTGCACCGCGCCTTTGACCTCGTGCCCGACATTGCCGAGGCGGTGGAGCAGGCTGTGGCACTGGGCCTTGATACCATTCTCACCTCGGGCCGCGCCGCCACGGCGCTGGAGGGCATTGCCGACCTGGACCTGGCCCATCGCCTGGCCGATGGCCGCCTGACCATCATGGCCGGGGCCGGCGTCAATGCCGATACGGCCCCTCAAATCCTGCGGCATGTGCCCTTGGGCGCCCTGCATGGGTCCTGTTCGGACCCTGCGCGGCCCGACAGTGTCGTGGCGCAGAAACGCGGATTTGTCAGTCCGGCGCGCCGCCGCACCAGCCGTGACAAGGTGGCTGCATTAAGGGCTGCTACGGTCTGATCATTCCCAGGCCGCCAGCATGGCATCGGCCACGAAATCGAGATGCCGCGCCATGGCCGTGCGGGCCGCCTCGGCCTTGCCGCCGATCACGGCGGACACAATGGCCAGATGATCGTCCAGGATTTGCAGCCGCACCGCGCCGATATCGGCCAGGTGCTGGTGGAAGCGGGTATCGACCTCGCCGCGCCGCGAGGTCCACAATCCATCCAGCATCTCGCGCAGCACCGCATTGCCGCAGGCATCGGCCAGCGTCATGTGCAGCGTCCGGTCGCTCTCGGATGACCACTGGCCCAGACTGGTTTCGGCCGTCATGCGGCTGATGGTTTCGTTGAGGCGCGCCTTGCCCTCAGCTGTCATGGCCTGGCTGGCCAGGGCCGCCACTTCCGGCTCCAGCAATCGCCGTACTGCCATGATCTCGAGCGGTGAGGCACTGAGCTCGGGCAGGGCGTCGCGCGCATCCTCGCGCTTGCGCACAAAGGCGCCGACGCCCACGCGCACCTCGACCAGTCCCGCCACTTCGAGCGCAATCAGCGCCTCGCGCACCGTAGGGCGGGAGACGCCCAGGTTCTGCGCCAGGTCGCGCTCGGACGGCAATTGCTGCCCGGCCTCGACCGTGCCACCCAGGATCTGGTCACGGATCTGGTCGGCAATCTGGATATAGAGTTTGCGGTTGGATACGGCCTGCAGCTTCATCATGCCCTCGTCGGCCTGTCATAGCGTCAGGCCGGTGATCTGTCCACTGGTCTGACCACTTGACAGCCTGACCGAGGCCGCTTTACCTCTTTCGACGACGCAGGATGGACTTGGGGCTGGGCATGGGGCGCAGCGCTTCGCGGAGCTGCGGACTGGCTTGCGGCCAGTATCGGGGCCGCGCCCGAATTCCGCAAGCGGCGTGAGATTTATTTCATCTCCGGCCGGACATCGTCGCAACGGGTGTGCGGCCCGCGCTTACCTCTGGGGATATCGCATGACCGATCTTGCTGGAAAAATCGTTCTCATCACCGCCGCTGCCCAGGGCATCGGGCGGGCCTCCGCCGAGGCCTTCGCGCGGGCAGGGGCGCAGGTGATCGCCACCGACATCAATGGGCCGCTGCTGGCCGAACTCGATGGCAGGCCAAATATTACGACCCGCGTGCTCGACGTGCTGTCCGATGCGGCGGTTAATGCAGCCGTGGCCGAGATCGGCCATATCGACGTGCTGTTCAACTGCGCCGGCGTGGTCCATTCCGGCACGGTGCTGGAGATGAGCGACGCCGATCTCGACTTTGCCCTTAATCTCAATGTCCGGGCGCAGATCAGGACCATCAAGGCGGTGCTGCCCCAGATGCTGGAGCGCCAGGACGGGGCGATCATCAACATGGCGACCGTCGCATCGTCCATCAAGGGCGTGCCCAACCGCGCCGCCTATACCATTTCCAAGGCCGCCGTGGTGGGCCTGACCAAATCCATCGCCGCCGACTACACCACCAGGGGCATTCGCGTGAACGCCATCTGCCCCGGCACGGTGGATTCTCCGAGCCTGCATGAGCGCTGGCACGCCACGGGCGATTTCGAGGCCGCGAAAAAGGCCTTCATCGCCCGCCAGCCCATCGGCCGCATCGCCCACCCCGAGGAAGTGGCGGACCTCGCCGTCTATCTCGCCGGTGCCACCTACACCACCGGCCAGGTCCATATCATCGATGGCGGCTGGACGGCTTGAGTCCCTCATCCGGCGCTCCGCTCAAGCGGCATGAAAGCGGAAGCAAAATGAAGATCACCACCCTCACAACCCACGACCTGCGCTTCCCCACCTCGGCCTCGCTCGATGGGTCGGACGCCATGAACCCGGACCCGGATTATTCCGCCGCCTATGTGGTGCTGGGCAGTGATGGCGATCTGGAGGGGCACGGCCTCACCTTCACCATCGGTCGCGGCAATGAAGTGGTCTGCGCCGCCATCGCCGCGCTCACCGATCGGGTCGTCGGTCTCGATCTCGACTGGGTGGAAGAAAATCCCGGCCGTTTCTGGCGTCACATGACCGGCGACAGCCAGCTGCGCTGGATCGGGCCGGACAAGGGCGCCATGCATCTGGCCACCGGCGCCGTGGTCAATGCCGTCTGGGATCTGCTGGCCAAGCGGGCCGGCAAGCCGGTCTGGCTATACGTGGCCGAAATGAGCCCCGAACAGCTCGTCTCCATCATCGACTTCCGCTATCTGACAGACGCCATCACCCCCGAGGAAGCGCTGGCCATCTTCCGCGCCGCCGAACCGGGCAAGGCCGAGCGCATCGCGCGCCTCAAGGCCGAGGGCTATCCCTGCTACACCACCTCCGCCGGCTGGCTGGGCTATTCCAACGAGAAGCTGACGCGGCTGGCGAGCGAAGCGGTCCAAGCCGGTTTCACCCATATCAAGATGAAGGTCGGCCGCGACCTTGATGACGATATCCGCCGCCTCGAAATCGTCCGCTCGATCATGGGCCCGGACCGCTATCTGATGATCGACGCCAACCAGGTCTGGGAAGTGGATCAGGCCATCGACTGGGTCAACCAGCTCCAGCGCTTCAACCCCTACTTCATCGAGGAGCCCACCAGCCCCGACGATGTCGAGGGCCATCGCAAGATCCGCGAAGCCATCGCGCCGGTAAAGGTCGCCACCGGCGAGATGTGCCAGAACCGGATTCTGTTCAAGCAGTTCATCACACGTGACGCCATTGACGTGGTGCAGATCGACGCCTGCCGCATCGGGGGCCTCAACGAAGTGCTCTCGGTGCTGCTGATGGCCGCCAAATACGGCAAGCCCGTCTGGCCCCATGCCGGCGGCGTCGGGCTCTGCGAATATGTGCAGCACCTCTCGATGATCGACTATCTGGCGGTGTCGGGCAGCAAGCAAGGCCGCGTGATCGAATATGTCGACCACCTGCACGAGCACTTCCTCGACCCCTGCACCATCCGGGGCGCCGCCTATATGCCCCCCGAACGCCCGGGCTTTTCGATCGAGATGAAGCCGGCTTCGATTGCGGCAAACAGGTTCGCGGGATAGGGCCGCGCGAACCCATCGGCCTGCGCCCCCTCGCGCCTCGAGCGAGCGGGTCGGGGTGAGGGGTGAAAGCCCCGCTTCAAACCCCGCAGGTCACGCGCCCCCAGTCGCCTACGATACCCTCGACCATGCTGGCGCCATTGAGCGGCGCCAGGGCCCGCGCGCCGGTAATGATCACCTGCCCGGCCTTGAGCGGCATGCCCCGCCCGGCAGCGTGCCCGGAGAGCCAGGAAACGGCCTTGAGGATGTCATTCCAGCTGGCGCCCTTTTCCACCGCATGGACCGGCTTGCCATCGAGTTCCAGGGTCACGGCCAGTGTTTCGAGACTGTCGATGATGGCGCGGTCCAAGGCCTTGCCGACCACCACCGCGCCATTGCTCTGCAAATCGCCCAATTGCAGATTGCGCGGCATGGCATCGCGGTCGGCAAAGGGATTGCCGACCATTTCGATGGCCGGGTGGAGGCTGGCAATGGCCGCCGCGACACTTTCCGTCGAAGCCCCTGCCGGGAGGTCTGCGCCCAGGCGTACCGCAATCTCGATTTCGGCCAGGATGAGCCGGTGGTGCTTGCCATTGAGAAGGTCGGCGGCAGAAAAATAGCGGTTGGCCGGAATGGGTGAGCAGAGCGGCGGATCGCCAAGCCCCGCCCCCACCTTCCAGCCGCCCACCGGGCCGATCTGGCGGATGATCTCGTTCTGCAGGGCATAGACGGCATCGAGATCAGCCGGCACTTGCTCCTCGGCAACGCTTTCGACAATCTGCCCCCCATCATGGGCGGCAATCAGCCGCCCGGCGAGGTCGGCGAAAATATTGGTCATGGCAATTTTCCCGGCAGCAATGTTCAGGCAGCGCCTGTCTCGATCAAGTCAATGCCGGCATCTGCGCAGACTTGCCTGATGGAATCCAGATGGCAAATGTCCGTAATGAAACTGTGGGCCTGGCTGAGATGGCCGATGCGCACCGGAGCGGTGCGGGTGAACTTGGTGGCGTCGGAAACAACGATGACATGGCGCGCATTGGCGATGATCGCCTGCGCCACCTTCACCTCGCGAAAGTCGAAATCCAGCAGCGCCCCGTCCGGATCAATGGCCGAGACGCCGATCACGGCGAAATCCACCTTGAACTGGCGGATGAAATCCACCGCCGCCTCGCCCACAATGCCGCCATCGGCAGGCCGCACCACGCCGCCGGCAATCACCACCTCGATGCCGGGCACGACGCGCAGGTGATTGGCGACATTGATATTGTTGGTGATGACCATGAGCCCGCGATGATCCACCAGCGCCTGGCTGACCGCCTCGGTCGTGGTGCCGATATTGATGAACAGCGAGGCATTGTCGGGGATCAGCGCCGCCGCCGCCCGGCCGATGGCGCGCTTCTCCGCCGGGGCGATCTGGCGCCGCGCTTCATATTCGACATTCTCGACGCCCGAAGGGTGCATGGCCCCGCCATGGGTGCGCTTCAGCGCCCCCCGGTCGCAGAGCACGTTGAGATCCTTGCGGATGGTCTGCGGCGTCACATCGAAGGCCGCGACCAGTTCGTCAACGCTGACCTCGCCTTGCTGGCGCGCCAGTTCGACGATCTTCGCCTGCCGCATTGTGGGGGTCATATTGGCGCGCTCCCTTTCGTTTGCTGATTAAACGAAAGCGCGCGAAGGGGGAAGGGGAACCCACTGGCTTCACCTTTCCCCTTGAGGGGAGGGTAGCGCAGCTTAGCCAGCATTGGCTTAGCGAAGCTAGGGATTGGGTGCTTTCACTCGATAGACCTGCACCCCCACCCTTGATCCCTCCCCACAAGGGGGAGGGAGACGATGAACATTGGCGCCTCAGCCCTGCGCCTCCCTCCCCTTGATGGGGAGGGAATGAGGGTGGGGTGGCCGGCGCACTCGGAGCCTTGGTTTCACCCCGCCCTTTTCGACCACTTCACCTCCGGCACAAAGCCAAAATCCCGGTCAAACGGATAGCTCGGCCGTGGCGTGTGCTTGCGCTCCGTTCGCTCCACAAACTGATCCACCACGCCCGGCGACAAGGCCATGATGCCCGGATTGGCCATTGGCCCCAGCTCAGGCGAGAGATACCCCGACTTCACCGCGATGATCTTTGCCGATTTCGGATCGAGGCCCAGCCGGGTGAAATCCACGATATTGTGGAAGGGGCGGCGGCGCGCGGTGAGGACGAGGTCCACGCCACCGATGCGCACCACCGCCTCGCGAAGACGCGCTTCGTCGGTTTCGAGGAGGAAAATGACTTCGGCCTCGGCATCGACAGGCGTGCTGGATGGATCAAGGCTGGCCCCGATATGGAGTTTTACCTTCGCGCCCACACCCGCCGCATAGGCTGCATCGGTCGCCGTCTTGTCGGTGATGCCGGCAAAGATGACGCCCGTGGCACCCTTGGCAATCAGTTCGGCCAACACTTCGGCGCGGTCGCCGACGCCACCACCAGTGGGATTGTCACCCGATTCCGCCAGCACCACCGGCTGGGTCTTGCTGGCAATGGCGCGGTCAACGCATTCGGCAATCGAGCCGGTCTCCATGCCGAAGACAAAGCCCTCGCGAATATCCCAATAGTCCTGGGCGAGGTGCGCGGCGGCCTTTTCGATTGCCGCCCGGTCGGTGCCGGTCACCACGGCGCAGGCGGTGGCGCGCGGCTCGTCGGCCCAGACATAGCCGACCTGAAAGCTGGCGTCCCAGATACCGCTCGGCTCCTCGACCGCATGCAGCTGTGTGTAGAAACTGCGCGCCGGTTCGTCCTGCGTCGAAGTCCGCTCGCCCGGCAGCAGCACCGGCACCGGCGCCCAGGCCAGCAGCGGGCGCACGCCTGTCTTCAACGCCCGCACCAGCATAGTCACGGCCCGGCGCATCGTGTCTTGAACGTCGATATGCGGCGCGGTGCGATAGGTCGAGAACATGTCCAGTCCATCGATGATGCGCTGGCTGATATTGCCATGCAGGTCATAGCTGGCCGAGATCAGCACATCGGGACCAACCACCTCGCGCACCGCCGAGATGAAGTCGCCTTCGGCATCGAACAGGCCCTCCACGAACATGGCGCCATGCATGGCCAGATAGACGCCATTGAGCGGCAGCGCAGCCTTGAGGCCGTCGAGGATTTCCCCCTTCCAGCGATCATAGAGCGCCCGCTCCACCGGACCGCCGGCAATGGCGCGGGCATGCAGGATGGTCACGAACTCGGCCGGGAAATGCGTCAGGAAATCGAAATACTGGTCCTTGAGCATGGTAGGGCCGCGCAGCACGCGGAAATCGGCTTCGCGGGCGAGGACGGGATTATAGGTGCTGCATTCGGTGTGCAGCCCGGCAACGGCGATCTTCACTAGAGGACTCCGGGAACTTCAGATTCGAGATTATGGGTAGGTTTGGTCGGACGCCCCCTGAGGCGTCCCGTAAGAAGCAGGCTGACGACCAGCATGGGAATGACGCAGGCAACGCCATAGCGAATATCGCTGTGCTCGGCGACGAGGCCAATCAGCGGCGGACCGATGAGAAAACCGGTCAGCGCCACGAAGGACAGCACGGCCACATTGGCCGAGGCGGCGCGGTCGCCAATGCCGGCCGCGGCGGTCACGGCCAGCGGGAAGCCGACCGAGACGCCGACCCCGATAATGCCGAAGCCGAGCAGGGCCATCTCGACACTGGGCGAGGCGAAGAGCAGCACCGCACCCAGCACGGCCAGCGTGCCGCAAAGGCGGGCCGTACCCACCCCGCCCAGCCGCCGCTTGAGCGTATCGCCACCAAAACGCCCCGCCGCCACCATGAAGGCAAAGATCGAATAGCCCAGGCCCACCATGCCGCCTTCGACATCAAGCGCATCGCGCAGGAATATGGCCGACCAGTCGGCCATCGCCCCCTCGGTCATGGTGATGCCGAAGACGAAAAGGCAGATGCCGATCAGCGCCGGGCTGGGCAGCGACCAGGCCGAGCGCTGGGCCTCTCCCGATGCGGCAGCGGCATCGCTGAGCCGGGGCAGCGCCGCTCCGGCGAGAAGGGCAATGGGCAGCACCAGCACCGCCAGCAGCGGCACGGCAAGTCCGGGCGCCACGTCCAGGCCCGCAAGGCCCGAGCCGATCAGGCTCCCCGCCATGATGCCCAGCGACCAGCACCCATGGGACGTGTTCATGATCAGCTTGCCGGTGGATTTTTCCACCAGGTCCGCCTGCACATTGAGGCCCAGCTCGACAAAGGAGATCGACGAGCCGGCCAGCATCAGCGCCACGAACAGCAGCACCGGGTCGGGCGCCAGCACCGGCAGGCTCGCGGCAATGGAATAGAACACGAAGCCGGTGAGAATGGCGGTGCGCGCGCCGACGCGGCCCACCAGCGGCCCGGCAAAGGGCAGGGTGATCAGCGTGCCCACCGGCATGCCGAGCAGCGCCAGCGCCAGCGCGGCGGGCCCCAGGCCCATGCTGGCCTGCACCTCGGGAATGCGCGGCAGCCACGACCCGAAGGCGACCGGCTGGAGGAAGAACACCAGCATGACAAGGCGTTGGGGCGAAAGAAGAGACATGAAGGCAACTCAGTAATGCGGACCACCAGCCTGTCCGGTGGCACAATGCGACTCCCTCCCCTTGACGGGGAGGGCAGGGGTGGGGTGCTTCACTTACTCGGTATTGTGTGCCCCCACGATACCGTCCTCGGGCTCGACCCGAGGACCAATTCAAACACCCGCTGCGTTGTGAGTGGCCCTCGGATCAAGTCCGAGGGCGGCGCGGTGGGTATGGGGAAGCTTTAGCTCTGCTTTCCCATCGGGTACGGCAGATAGCCGACGAACCCGGTCAGCTTCCATTGCCCGCCGACCTTGCGGCAGAAATAGAGCGTCTGCCAGTTGAGCCGGTCCACACCGCCTGTCGCCAGTTTGATTTCGCCATCGAACTTCTTGTGCGCCACGGCGCGCTCGCCGGTGATCTCGATCTCGGTCAGGCTGGTGGCGCGATGGATGCCGGCCTCCTGGTCTTCGGCATAGACCACCTTCTGTCCCTCCTGCGCCTGGCGCAGCCACTCGTCGCGATATTGCGCCAGCGTGGGAAAGCTGATGGTCCAGCCATCGGGATTGTCGGTGCGATTGCCATTGATGCCCATGAAGTCATCGGCAATGAAATCGTCTTCGACCATCGACCAGTCGGCATTGACGAAGGCCTTGATGTCGCGCGGCACCAGCATGGTCCAGATTGCAGACCGGTCTGCGTCCTGGGGAAAGGGATTGGTCGAAAGGCTCATCTCTCGTCTCTTGCATGGGTGGGAACTGCGCCTGATGCACGTTCGCCAGTTCTGTTTCAAATTTTCACATTTGCCATCACTGCGCTACCCCGTGAAAGAGGCCACATGGATACCAATTGCGACATGCTGCGCCTTATCCGTTCATTTGTCCACACCCCAGGGTCTCGGGAGCAGCTGTCAAACGCCTAGAAATACAGCAAAGTGCCGTCGGTTTAAGCGCATCGCGATGGTGGCTTAAATTGGTATTGTATTGGCGTCGAATGTGTGTTGACATTGCGTTGAGAAGACGCCTAGTCTTGAAAATCGTTTACACAAACGTCACCGATCCGCAAGAGATCGGCGGGTTGATAAAACAGGGAATGGCAGGGTTATGCGGGTTGGCATTATCGGCCTCGGTTATCGTCTTGGCTATCTGGCGCGGGTCTTTTCCGCCGCCCGGGACGATTTCGAAATTGTCGGCTATGTGGACCCCGCGCCCGCCGGCCTGCCCTATGCAACAGAGCATGGCGTTTCCGTCGGCAAGGCCTATGACAGTCTCGAATCCCTGATCGACCAGGGCAATCTCGATCTCCTGATGGTCGGCTCGCCCAATCACCTGCACCTTGAGCACATCCGCATCGGGCTTGAGCGCGGCATGAAGATCTTTGCCGAAAAGCCGGTGGTGACCACGGTGGAGGACACCATGGCGCTGGCCGGGCTCATCGGCAAATACGGCTCGGACAATGTCATGGTTGGCCTGGTGCTGCGCTATGCCCCGCTCTATGTCGACCTGCGCAAGGCGCAGGCCGAGGGTCGGATCGGCGACATCACCTCTATCGAGGCCTCGGAAACCATCCCGCCCTATCACGGCGCCTTCTTCATGCGTGATTGGCGCCGCTATGGCAGATATGCCGGCAGCTTCATGCTGGAAAAGTGCTGCCACGATCTCGATCTCTACAATGGCGTCATGGGCTGCCGCCCGCGCTATGTCGCCAGCTTCGGCGGCCGCAAGAGCTTCACCCCGGAGAACGCTCCCCAGGGCGCCGGCGCCAACGACCTCACCGAATATTATCGCAAGCCCTCGGGCTGGCAGGGATCGGACAAGGTCTTCGACAGCGATGGCGACATCATCGATTTCCAGACTGCCATCGTGCAGTACGAGAACGGCGCAGCCCTCACCTTCCACACCAATATGAACGTGCCGGACGATTTCCGCCGCTTCGCGGTGATCGGCGCCAAGGGCATGGCCGAAGGCGATTTCATCCGCAATTACTTCAAGGTCACCGACAGCCGCACTGCCGAGCGTCTCGAGGACAAGACCTACCAGACCTCCGAGCTCAGCCAGCACTATGGCGCCGACGAGCAGATGGCCGAGGATATCCTCAAGCACTGCCTTGAGGGTGCGCCCCTGCCGGTCTCTGTCACCGATGCGCTGGAAGCGGGCCTCCTGGCCCTCTCCATGGACGAGGCGATGGCCAACAAATCCGTCGTCGACATGACCCCCATCTGGCAGCGTTTCGATGCTGCCCTGGGCCGCGGGCACTGAGGAGATACGCCGATGACCAGCACCAGAAGCGCAACCCTGTTCGCCCTCGCCCTGCTGGCTCCGGCACTGATCTACATCCTGACCATCGTGGCCTATCCGCTGGTCGACACCATCGTCCTCAGCTTCACCAATGCCTCGCTGCGGGCCGAATATGACTGGGTGGGCTGGGCCAATTACGAGCGTATCTTCGGCGCCGGCAATTTCACCGAAGTGATCATCCGCACCTTCATCTGGACCTTCTTCTCGGTCTCCCTGAAGATGGTGATCGGCATGTGCGGCGCCGTGCTGCTCAATGCCGCCATTCCCGGCCAGATGCTGTTCCGCATCCTCACCATGCCGCCCTGGATCGTCCCCATGGCCATCGGCATCTTCATGTGGGGCTGGATGTATAATGGCCAGTTCGGGATGATCTCGGGCCTCCTGCAGAATTTCGGCATCATTGGCGGGCCCATCGCCTGGCTCGCCTATGGCAACACCGCCTTCTGGGCCACCATCGTCACCGACGTGTGGATCGGCGTTCCCATGGTCACCATCTATTTCCTGGCCGCCATGCAGTCGATCCCGCGGGACCTGCACGAGGCCGCCTGGACCGATGGCGCCGGCCGCTTCTACCGCTTCCGCCGCATCACCGTGCCGCTCATGGTGCCGGCCATCATCACCATGAGCCTGCTCTCGCTCATCGCCACCTTCAATTCCTTCGACATCATCTGGATCCTGACCCAGGGCGGCCCGTCGGGCTCGACCACCACGATGATCATCGACACCTACAAGACCGCCATGGGCAGCCGGAAATACGGCGAGGGCGCAGCGCGTGCCGTGGTCATCTCGCTGTTCGTGACGGCCTTCTGCATCGTCTACTTCCGCGCCGTGCGCAAGCTCCAGCAGGGAGAAGCCAAATGAGCGACCTCGCCCGCACCGCCGAAGTGGCGGCCGCCGACAGCAAGGCCAGCGTCAAGCCGCAGGCACGCAGTGCAAGGCGCGGCCTCTGGTCCGCCTCCCGCCCCATGATCGACCGTTACCGGCTGATCGAGGTGATCGGGCTCTATGCCGGCATCGCGGTCTTCCTGTTCTTCGTGCTGGCGCCGTTCATCGAAGGGTTCCTGGTGTCCCTCAAGCCCTTGGCGCAGCTCTTCTCCACGCCCTACAACTTCATTCCCAAGAATGGCTCGTTCGACGCCTATGTGACCATGTGGACCTCGGTGCCGGCCCTGGGCATGCACATCTTCAACTCCTTCTTCATCTCCACCATCGTGACCATGATCGTTGTCGCCATCGTGGTGCCCGGCGCCTATGCCTTTGCCCGTTTCAACTTTGCCGGGGCCGGATTGCTGCTGGCCGGGTTCCTGGCCGTCAACATGTTCTCGGGCGCGGTGCTGCTGATCCCGCTCTTTCGCCTGATGCGCACGCTGGGGCTGCTCAATACCTATTGGGCCATGATCGTGCCCGGCGCCGCCTTCCTCATTCCCTCGTCCATCTGGCTGTTGCGCACCTATATGATGCGCATTCCGCGCGAGCTGGACGAAGCCGCCTGGGTCGATGGCGCATCCCGCCTCTATACCCTGCGCCGGGTCATCCTGCCGCTGGCCATGCCGGGCATCGTGGTGGTCGCCATCATGACCTTCATCGGCGCCTATGCGCAGCAGTTCATCTTCGCGCTGACCTTCAACTCCAAGACCGAATTCATGCCGCTGCCGATCGGGCTCTTCGCCTTCTTCGGCAAGCAGGAGGTGATCTGGAACGAGCTGATGGCAGCGTCTTTCGTCGGAATCCTGCCGGTCATGATCGTCATCGTGTTCCTGCAGCGCTATCTCGTCGCCGGTCTGACCGCCGGTGCCGTGAAGCAGTAAGGGAGCGGTTCGGGGCAAGTGACCGCCACTCGTCCTCGGGCCGCGACAAGCAAGGGTTTGGAGATCGTCCGGCGTCCAACGCCGAACGGCTCCGGAAGGGCCGAGGGGCCCGCAATCAAGGGAGACTACCAAGTGAAAAAGACAATCGGTTTGATGGCCGTGTCCATGCTGGCCCTGGCCGGCGCCGCCCCGGCGGCCTTTGCCCAGGACAAGGAAATCACCTTCATCAACTGCGGTGACGAACTGACCGCCGGCTATGCCGAAACCTTTGCCGAGTGGGAAGCCGCCAATCCCGGCTTCAAGGTCGTGCCCGAGATCGTGGGCTGGGGCCAGTGCCAGGACAAGGTGACGACGCTGGCTGCCGCCGGCACTCCGGTCGCCCTGGCCTATGTCGGCTCGCGTACCCTCAAGCAGTTTGCCCAGAACGACCTGATCGTTCCGGTGCCGATGACCGACGAGGAAAAGGCCGCCTATTACAACTACGTGCCCGACACCGTGACCTTCGACGGCACCCAGTGGGGCGTCCCGGTCGCCTTCTCGACCAAGGCCCTGTTCTGGAACAAGGACCTGTTCGAAGCCGCCGGCCTCGATCCGGAAACCCCGCCCAAGACCTGGGAAGAAAAGATCGCTTTCGCCAAGCAGATCACCGAGAATACCGATGCTGCCGGCTACGGCGCCGTCGCCAAGACCTTCGACAACACCATGCACCAGTTCCTGCACTGGGTTTACACCAATGACGGCCTGATCATCGACGCCGATGGCAATATCGTCATGAACTCGCCGCAGGTCCTGGCGGCCCTGACCGCCCTGCGCGACATCATCCCCTATTCCGAAGAAGGCCCGACGGCCTACGAACAGAACGAAGTTCGCGCCATCTGGCTCGACGGTGGCGTCGCCATGATCGAAGCCTCCCCCGGTGCTGCCATCCGCGCCGAGGAAGCCGGCATGAACTGGGGTGTCGCCAACCTGCCGCTCGGCCCCGATGCCAAGGGCCCCGGCACGCTGCTGATCACCGACGCGCTGGCCGTGTTCAAGGGTACCGGTGTTGAAGAGCAGGCCATCAGCCTCGCCAAGTTCATCACCGACGGCGACCGTCAGTGGGATGCGGAAATGGCCCAGGGCCTGACCCCGCTGCGTCCGCTGCACTCCGATGAGCTGGTTGCCGAAAAGCCCTACTGGAAGCCGTTCCTGGACGGTATCGAGTTCGGTGGCCCCGAGCCGCTGCTGACCGACTATATCGGCCTGCAGAACGTGATGATCGAAATGGTCCAGTCGGTCGTGACCGGCGCTGCCGAACCCGAAGCTGCCCTTGAAAAGGCCGCTGCCGAGCTCGAGCAGTACAAATAAGGTCCCTCCCGTCCGGTCACGCCGCAAGGTGTGACCGGGCATTGCCGCCGCTCCGCGTCCACGAAGCGGCGGCTTCCCACCGGCCGTTAGGCAAAATTGCTCCAGTGGAGCAATTTTAGGCGGGAAGGCCATGAGGGCTATGCCCGAATGGCGGGCAACTGAATCAAACTAGATCGCCGGAGACGCGAACCATGTCGCAACTGAGCCTCAAGCGCCTCGAAAAGTCCTTCAACGAAGCCCGCATCATCAAGGGCATCGACCTGGACGTGTCCGAGGGTGAGTTCGTGGTCTTTGTCGGCCCTTCGGGCTGCGGCAAATCCACCCTTTTGCGCATGATTGCGGGCCTCGAAGACGTCAGCGCCGGCGAGATCGAGATCGGTGGCAACATCGTCAACGACCTGCCGCCCGTGCAGCGCGGCATCGCCATGGTGTTCCAGTCCTACGCGCTCTATCCGCATATGAGCGTCTACGAGAACATCGCCTTCCCGCTGCGCGTGGAAAAGCTGCCGCAGTCGGAAGTCGACAGCCGCGTCCAGGCCGCCGCCAAGGTGCTCCAGCTGGAAAGCCGTTTGCAGCACCGCCCCGGCCAGCTTTCCGGCGGCCAGCGCCAGCGCGTCGCCATTGGTCGCGCCATCGTGCGCCAGCCCAAGATTTTCCTGTTCGACGAGCCGCTCTCCAATCTCGACGCTGCGCTCCGCTCGGAAATGCGCATCGAGCTCATGGAGCTGCACAAGCGCCTGGGCTCCACCATGATCTATGTCACCCACGACCAGATCGAAGCCATGACCATGGCCGACAAGATCGTGGTGCTCAATGCCGGCGAAATCAGCCAGGTCGGCGGCCCGCTCGAACTCTATCACAAGCCGGACAATCTCTTCGTGGCCGGCTTTATCGGCTCGCCCAAGATGAACTTCATCGCCGGCAAGGTGCGCGCCGCCAATGGCACCACCGCCACCGTCGACCTGGGAAGCCTTGGCACGATCGAGCTGCCGCGCACCAGCACCGCCATTGCCGGCCAGGACGTGACCCTGGGCATCCGCCCGGAGCACCTGACCCTGGACCAGGGCCAGTTCACGATTCTGACCACGCCCAATATCGTCGAGCATCTGGGCATCCATACCATCGCCTATTCGACCCTGCCCGGCGGCGAGAACTTCATTGGCCTGTTCGAGGGCAATCCCGATCTGGAGGATGGCAAGTCCATCAAGGTCGGCTTTGATGCCGCCCAGGTGCATCTGTTCGACGCCAAGGGACTGGCCGTGTACTAAGCCAGTCGGGATCGGCTGAGGGGGACGCACGATGCTGGATATCGTAGGGCTGCTGCAAACCGAAAAGGACGCGTTCACGCGCTCCGAGCGCGCCCTGACCGAGATCGTGCTGGCCGATGTCGATAGCGTGCTCAAGATGAGCATCGTCGACCTGGCCGCCCATGCCGATGTCTCACCGCCTACCGTCACCCGCTTCTGCCGGCGGCTCGGCTGCGACAGCTATGCCGATTTCAAGGTGCGGCTGGCCCAGTCCCGTTTTGTCGGTCAGCGCTATTTCGCCCCGGCCTCTGGCCCGTCCAGCGTCCGCGAAATTGCCCAGGGCGTGGTCAACGGCATCCAGTCCACCATCTATGACGCCTTTGACAGCATCGATTTCGACGCCATTGAACGGGCAGCCGAATCCATCTGCAAATCCAGCTTCGTGCTCAGCTTCGGCTCGGGCGGCTCGTCCTCGATGATGGCCAACGAGACCGAAGCGCGCCTGTTTCGCCTGGGCCTCAAGGTCACGGCATCGACCGACCACCAGGTGCAGATGATGCGCGCCGCTTCTGCGCCCTCGGGCACGGTGCTCATCGCCTTTTCGCTCTCGGGCAACAACCTGCCACTGGTCAAGTCGCTCGCCGTTGCCGGTGAATATGGCATGACCCGGGTGGTGGTCTCGCGGCCAGGTTCGCTCATGGCCGAGCAGGCCGATATCCTCCTGCCCGTGCATTGGCGCGAGAACCAGGACATTCTCCGGCCCACGCCCGGCCGCTACGCCTTCCTCGCGACCGTCGATATCCTCAGCCAGACCATCGCCGCCCGCCTCGGCTCATCCGCCGTCGCCAGCATGCGCCGCATCAAGCACCAGCTCGTCGTCAACCGCGACGGCGACGACGCCCAGCCGCTGGGGGACTGACCCGCCGGCCCGTCCAACCTTCGCCCCCTCCCCCTTGAGGGGAGGGCCGGGGAGGGGGTCTTTCCGCCCTGCCCCGAACTACGACCCCCACCCCCAGCCCCTCCCCTCAGGGGGGAGGGGAGGCCACCCGACAGGATTTTGTTATGCCTACCGCCTTCTCCCTCGTCACCACCTGGTCACCCGCCACGGCGACCGAGCCGCTCGGCTATGGCCTGGAGCTGACCAATACTGGCGACACGCCTGTCAGCAATTTCCAGCTCGGCTTCTCCGGCCCGGCCCGTATCGATCCGCATGCGACGCTCGAGAACGGCAAGCTTTTGAAGCGCCTCTCCAACCACACCCTGATCGCCCCGCCCGATGGTTTCGTGCTGCAGCCCGGTCAAACCTGGACCTCCACGGCGCGCGGTCTGTCCTATGGCCTCAGGCATTGGAGCGACGGCGCCAATGCAGCCTATGTGGTGCTCGAAGACGGACAGGTCGTTGCCATTCCGACGGCCCCCACCCAGGGCAAGGGACATAATTCGCCCTTGCTCAAGGGCGCCGCGCGCTTCCCCGTTCCGGGCAAAGCGCCTGCGCCGTTTTCGATCATTCCCTGGCCCCGCCATGTCGATGCCACCGGCAGCCGTATCGCGCCGGTCGGGTTCGACCTGATACCTGAGGGGGATTT
>CBFGTF010000018.1:0-28872 GCA_965651655.1 uncultured Devosia sp. | reverse complement strand
TCGCCCTGCCACTCAGTCCCAATGTCAATTGGGTGCCAGGTGTCGCTTTCGCCCTGACCATGACATTCGTGATCTGGCGGTTGAACAGGCGGGATCTGGCGCAGATGGCGCTGTCCATGTTCATTCTGTGGGTGCTGGTGGTCTGGCTGCCCAATACGATACCGGTCGAGGAGGGCACCAAGGCCAGTGAATCGAACCTGATCGCCTCCGCCGTGATCCTGGGCATCGGGGCCACGGCCATGGTGTCATTGCTCGACAACAGGGTTTGGCGCGTGCCGGCATGGACGGTTTGCCTGCTGGCGTCCGTGTTCGGGCTGCTTCCCTATCTGGCGATCAGGGGGACCCCGTTGATGGACATGGTCAACACAATGCCCGGAGCCAGCTGGTCTGTTCTCTATGGCGGTTGGCTGGGGACCTTTGCCGCTGCGGCGGCCTTTGGTCTGTCGAGCCCGCCGGTCTTTGACCCGCTCCGCAAGCGGGATGTGCCATTGCGGACCACCCTCAAACATGCCCTGCTAGGTGAAAAATGAACCGACGTATCGTGACACGATCCGACCTTCTGGCAATGCAGCCCGCGCCGCTGGACACGGCCAAGGGACCGATCGACAAGGCGGCGGAAGCAGCGCCTGCGCCGGCACTGCCAAAACCCCAAAACTACGAAACGCGGGTCCTCATGCTGATCCCGGCTGATGTCGTGGCCGTCTTCGTGGCTGTCGATGGCGGCGTTCGTGCCTCTGGTGGCAGCGTCCCGCCCCTGGCCTACGCCATCCTGATCCTGGTTATCGCCGTCGCCACATATTTCTATGTCCTGCGGCAGGCGAAAGTGGATGGCCTGCCACCGGCCCGGTCGCAGGCGTTGCTGTCGGGGATATCATTCCTGGTCTGGGTGTTCGCCATTGGCGGGCCCTTCGCCTATGCCCAGGCCGCACCATTCTCCTATGAATGGCTGGATTGGTATGGGCCGCTCTGGGGCACGATCCTGCTGCCGGTCTATACGCTGGTGGCGCCCATGCTGCTGGACCGATAGGGCCAAGCAGGGCGGACCCTTTGGCTGAAGCGGGCAAAGGACCGCGCCAATGTGCGACTGGCGCGGTCCTTGAAGATCCTGGGCTGAATGTCGAACAGCCTAAAGCTTTACCAGCGTCTTCACATCGACCGGCAGGCCGGTGGCGAAGCTCTTGTTGGCGGCGATGCCGGTGAGGATCGAAAGGGCGCCGTCGCGGTGGTTGGCGCCGTAGCCGGGGCGCGGCTGGGCGCTGCCGAAGATTTCCTCGAGCATGATCTTGTCGCCGCCGCCATGGCCGCCCTCGCCATGCTTGACCGGAACCACCCGCGGCTCGCCATGCAGGGGGAAGTGATAGAGCTTGACGCCCTTTGCGGCGCCTTCGGTTTCCGAGCCGGCTCCGGCATTGATGTAGGAATTTTCGTGCACGGTCAGTTCGAGGCGCCCGCCCGTGCCATTGATGGCGACGTTGAAGCCTTCCCAGGGGGCATAGGCGTAGAGCGAATAGGTCATCACCGCCTTGTTGCGATAGCGCACGATGACATTCATCGTGTCCTCGATGGAAATGCCATCGCCAAAGACATTCTGGTCGCGCTGGTAGCCGTCTTCCTTTTCGCCGTCCCAATAGAGACCCTTCTGGACCGGGTTGGCGGTCAGATCGATGGCGAAGGGATCGTCCTTGGCCGCGTCCACGCCAGTGGTGCGGGTATAGGGGGTGAAGACGCCCCGTTCCTCGGCATTGGCGCGGCCGTAGAACTTGAGATCGCCCATGCCGAAGACCGTGTCGGGCTCAGTGCCGAGCCAGAAATTGACCAGATCGAAATGGTGGGTCGACTTGTGGACCATGAGGCCGCCCGAATTGCGCTTGTCGCGGTGCCAGCGGCGGAAATAGTCGGCGCCGTGGCGGGTATCGAGCAGCCATTCGAAATGCACCGAGGTGACCTTGCCGATGGCGCCTTCGGCGATGAGTTCACGCAGGGCCGAATTGTGCGGGGCATAGCGATAGTTGAAGGTGACGCGGACCTGCTTGCCGGTGCGCTCGACGGCGTCGAGAATGGCCTGGCACTTCTCGGGGTCGGTGGTCATCGGCTTTTCGGTGATGACGTCGCAACCGGCTTCGAGCGCGGCGATGATGTAGTTGTGATGGGTGCGGTCGATCGAAGTGACGATGATGGTGTCGGGCCGGGTCTCGGCGATCATCCTGGCGAAATCGGCAGCCTTGTAGGTGGGGACCTTCTGGCCGGACAATTCCTTCTCGATGACCGTGTTGGTGAAGTCCATGCGCACCTGGTTGGTATCGCACAGGGCCACCAGCCGGGACTGTTCGCGATGCGGTCCCAGGATCGCTTCATAGAACATCCGTGCGCGACCTCCGGTCCCCACCAGCGCGTAGGTCTTGGCCATTCGATTTTCTCCGGTCTCGATACAAATATGGGTGTTGCCGCCTCGGGAGGAGGGGCGAAAAAGCATCTACCATACAAGATTGGGGAAATGTATAGTTTCTTTTGGCAATTGCGGAAGCAGGCGGGCCGGAGCGGCGTCGCATGCCGATTGCCGGGGGTTGGGGCCAGAATTCTGTGGAAGACGGTAAACGAGACAAGCAGCGAAAGCCCTATCCGTCCCATGGTCCGGGAAAGGAATCAGCCCGCTCGGGAGGCAAGGTGGCGGACAGTCTGGAGGGGACCATTGCATTTCGGGTCGTCGTTGCCCTGCGCGACGACATCGTCAGCATGGCACTCAAGCCGGGCGACGTGATTTCGGAAAGCGATATTGCGGGGCGCTATGGCGTGTCACGCCAGCCGGTGCGGGAGGCGTTCATCCGCCTGGCGCAGCAGGGCCTGCTGCTGATCCGCCCCAAGCGCGCCACCGTGGTCAAGAAGATCTCGCCCGACGGGGTGCGGCAGAGCCGGTTCATCCGCGAAAGCATTGAGGTCGAGATCATCCGCCGGGTGGCATCGCATCCCGGCACCGAAGCGGCAGAGACGCTGGCCAGGCTGATTGCCGAGCAGGAGGCGGCCTCGGCCGCCAATGACAGCCGCAGCTTCCACAAGCTCGATGAGCTGTTCCACCGCACCCTGGCCCGGCTCGCCGGGGTGGAATATGCGTGGCAATTGATCGACGACCACAAAATGCAGCTCGACCGGGTGCGCTATCTGACGCTGGGCGTCTCCTCCAGCCAGCGGGCCATTGCCGAGCACAAAGAGATCGCCGAAGCGGTGGGCAGGGCCGATATCGCCGGCGCGGAAGCGGCCATGCGGGCGCATCTGGGCCGGGCAGAAGTGCTGCTCAACCAGACGATCGAGGATTTTCCCGACTATTTCGAATGAGCCCTGCAGCGGCTGGATGGAACCGGGGCGCTGCGGCGCCCTTGTTCTTGCCTGGCGCCGCAAATAGGTTGCGGCCAGTTCACAGGTTACCGGAGACATCGGCATGAAGACGCGACGGCTGGGCAGGACGGGCTATGAGGTCAGCGAAATCGGCCTGGGGTGCTGGCAGCTGGGCGGCGATTTCGGGCCGGTGGGCGATGACACCGCCAATGCCATTCTCGATCATGCGCTGACCGCCGGGATCAGCTTCTGGGACACCGCCGATGTCTATGGCGGGGGCCTGAGCGAAACACGCATCGGCGCCCATGCCAGGGGGCCGAATGTTGTGGTGGCGACCAAGCTGGGACGCGGCGGGGGGCTGTTTCCGGACAATTATTCAAAGCAGGGATTGCGCGAGAGCCTGGTTGGCTCGGCCAAGCGGCTGGGTGTCCACACGCTGGACCTCGTGCAATTGCACTGCGTGCCGACGCCGGTACTGCGCGATGGCGCGATCTTCGGCTGGATGGACGAATTCCAGGCCGAGGGACTGGTGCGGCACTGGGGCGCCAGCGTCGAAACCATCGAGGAAGGGTTGATCTGCCTTGACCAGCCTGGCTGCGCGACGCTGCAGATCATCTTCAACCTGTTCCGCCAGGATGCGGCGGTCGAATTGCTGCCCAAGGCGGCGGAGAAAGATGTCGGCGTGATCGTGCGGCTGCCGCTGGCCAGCGGCCTGCTCAGCGGCAAATATGACAAGGACACCCAGTTCGCCGAAAGCGACCACCGCCACTATAATCGTGACGGCGCGGCCTTTTCGGTGGGCGAGACCTTTTCGGGCATTCCCTTCGAGCGGGGCGTCGAACTGGTGCAGACGCTCAAGGGATTTGCCCCCGAAGGCGTGCCGATGAGCCAGTTCGCGTTGCGCTGGGTGCTCGACCATCCACAGGTGTCGACGGTGATTGCGGGGGTCTCGAAACCCGAGCAGATCGCCGACAATGTTGCAGCCAGCGAGCGCAAGAGCCTGTTTCCGGCGCTGATGAAGCAGCTCGGGCAATGGTATGAGGACGAGGTCAAGCCGGAGATCCGGGGCGGGGTTTAGCTTCTTCTCCCCTCGGGGGAAGGTGGTGCCGAAAGCGCTGAATACGCAGTGGCGTCCCCCTCACCCGTCTCGGCCTGCGGCCGATCCACCCTCTCTTCGAGGGGGAGAGGAATAGCGTTCAGCGCCCTTGATGCGCCTTCACATAAGCCTTCAGCACATCCTGCATCCGCGTGATGTGGCCTTTGCCTTGTTGCTTGAAATAGTCGAAGACTTCCGGATCGAGCTTGAGGTGGACAGAGGTGCTGCCGCGCGGTGGCTGCCATACGGCGTTTTTCCAGAATTCTTCACCGAGCTCGGGACCTTCGGGTGCGTCGGGATTGTGGCCGATCTCGCCAGCATCTTTCATGCGGCGAATTTCATCGAGTGATATGCGCTTCCAATTCTCTTCGGTCACGTCGACCTCCTAACCAGGCGGAAATCAACCGGGTAACGCCATTTCGCTCGGTATGGATGACTACGTAACAGGTGTCATCGACCATGCCGATCGATTTGAAGCGCACTTCGCCATAGTCGTGGCGACGGTCTTCCCTTTTAAGTGTTGGGCCGTCGAAAATCAGGGCCGCAACGAATATGTCCACGCCGTGCTTTTCCAGAGTTGCCCGGCGCTTTTCTTCATTCCATTCGAATTCCATGGCGGCGCTCCGATTGATGAATTCTTCCGCATTCCATTTCTCCGTAAAACTCAATCAATCAGCGCGGATGCTCGCAGCGCAACGCTGCGAGCTACTTGTGTACACAAAAAGTGTACACAAGTCAATCTGCCGTCGACTCCCCTAGCGAACCCTGCCGTCCGCACCTAGGTTAGGACGACCAAAGAACAAGAAGAGTATCCTCATGTCCCATCCTGCGTTCGAGCTTGTCCGCGACGAGACCATTGCCGAGATCAATTCGCAGGCTCTGCTCTACCGGCACAAAAAGACCGGGGCGGAGGTGCTGAGCCTGGTCAACGAGGACGAGAACAAGGTCTTCGGCATCACCTTCAAGACGCCGCCCGAGGATTCGACGGGGATTGCGCATATCCTCGAACATTCAGTGCTGTGCGGATCGAAGAAATATCCGGTCAAGAAGCCCTTCGTGGAGCTGCTCAAGGGCAGCATGCACACCTTCCTCAATGCCATGACCTTTCCGGACAAGACCGCCTATCCGGTGGCCAGCCAGAACCTCAAGGATTTCTATAATCTCGTCGATGTCTATCTCGATGCGGTGCTGTTTCCGCTGATCACCGAGGACACGTTCGAGCAGGAGGGCTGGCATTACGAGCTGGAAAGCCCGGATGCGCCGCTGGTCTACAAGGGTGTCGTCTTCAACGAGATGAAGGGGGTCTATTCCTCGCCCGATGCGGTGATGCATACGCAGACGCAGACTGCGCTTTATCCCGACACGACCTATGGCAAGAGTTCGGGGGGCGATCCCAAGGTCATTCCCGAATTGACCTATGAGCAGTTCAAGCGCTTCCACCAGACCTATTATCATCCGTCCAATGCGCGGGTGGTATTCTCGGGTGACGATGCGCCGGAGAAGCGCCTCGATATTCTCGATGCGTTTTTCAATCAATTCGACAGGCTCGATGTCGACGCCGAGGTCAAATTGCAGCCGCGCTGGAATGCGCCGCGCAGCGTCAGCGGCACCTATGCGGGGACCATCGATCCCGACAAGCGCCGCGACGGGATGGTGTCGGTCAACTGGATGCTGGACCCGCCCGAAACGCGCGAGGAGACGCTGAGCTTTGGGTTGCTGAGCTATTTGCTCGCGGGCAATTCGGCGGCGCCGCTCAGGAAGAAGCTCAATGAAAGCGGGCTGGGCGAGGGCACGATCGGGGGTGGCATTTCCACCCATCTGCGCCAGCCCATGGCCGGGTTCGGGCTCAAGGGCGTTGATCCGGCCGATGCCGGCAAGGTCGAAACGCTGGTGCTCGATACGCTCGAAGAGATCGCCCGAAACGGGTTTTCGGAAGAACAGCGCGAAGCGGCGCTCAACACATTCGAATTCAACCTGCGCGAGCAGAATACCGGGTCCTATCCCCGCGGCATGACCTATATGTTCACCGCGCTGGGGGGGTGGCTGCATGGCGGCGATCCGCTGACACCGCTGGCATTCGAGGATGCACTGGCTGCGCTCAAGCAGAAGGCCGCTTCGGGGCATTTCGAAAAGGAAATCCGGCGGCTGTTCCTGGATAATCCACATCGCGTGACATCCAAGATCGAGGCGGACCCGGAACAGGCGGCGCGCGAGGCGAAGGTGGAGGCCGATCGGCTGGCCGAAGTGCGGGCCGGGCTGGACGAGGCGGCCCTCGCCAATGTGCTGGACCGTACGGAGCGACTGAAGGCGCTGCAGGAAGCGGTCGACCGGCCGGAGGACCTGGCAAAGATCCCGACCCTGACGCTGGAGGATCTCGACCGCGAGATTCGTACCGTGCCGACCGATGAAAGCGCGATTGCCGGGGTGCGCACGCTCCATCACGACCTGCCGACGCTGGGTATCCTCTATCTCGATCTTGGCTTTGACCTGCATGTGCTGGACAAGGGGCTCCTGCCCTATCTGCCCCTGTTCGGGCGGGCGCTTTTGCAGACCGGGACCAGCCGGGAAGACTTCGTGTCCCTGACCCAGCGGATCGGGCGGACGACGGGCGGGATATCCCAGCATCGCGGCCTCTCCAGCCGCCAGGACGGGGCGGGCAGCGCGGCCTGGTTCTTCCTCTCGGGCAAGGCGGTGCCGGACAAGTTCGGCGACATGCTGGGGATCATGGGCGAGGTGCTGCTCGATGCGCAATTGTCCAATCGCGAGCGGTTCCGGCAGATGGCGCTTGAGGAAAAAGCCGGGTTCGAGGCGCGGCTGGTGCCGGCAGGCAATGCCTTTGCCGATACGCGCATCAAGGCCGGGCTGACCGAAGCGGGCTGGATTGCCGAGCAGATGGGTGGGGTCAGCTATCTCGACTTCCTCAAGGGACTGGTCAAGCGCATTGACAGCGACTGGCCCAGCGTCGAGGCGACGCTGATCCGCATTCGCGACGCCCTGTTCAATCGTGGGCGCATGGTGGTCAACCTGACGGCCGATCAGGCGCTGTGGGACAGGGCGCGCGGGGAACTGGGCGGCTTCATCGAGGGACTGCCGCAGGCGCAATTGCCCGATGCCGACTGGAGCCACAGCTTCGCGCCCAAGAACGAGGGCCTGGTGATCCCCGCACAGGTCAATTATGTCGGCAAGGGCGCCAATCTCAAGGCGCTTGGGGTCGAGTTGAGCGCGGCATCGGCCGTGGCGCTGCGCCTTTTGAACACCACCTATCTCTGGGACAAGGTGCGGGTGCAGGGCGGGGCCTATGGCGGGTCGAGCCGGTTCGACCTCTCTTCGGGCAATTTCGCCTTCCTCTCCTATCGCGATCCCAATCTGTTGAAGACGCTGGACGCTTATGACGGCGCGGCGAGGGCCCTCAGGGCAGAGATCGGGGAGACGGACCTGGTCCGCTCGGTGATCGGGGTGATCGGCGATCTCGATCGACCGGAATTTCCCGATGCCAAGGGCTATTCCGCCATGTGGCGCATTCTCAACGGCACGAGCGATGCACTCCGCCAGCAGCGGCGCGATGAAGTGCTCAATACCAGCCGGGCCGACTTCCTGGCGCTGGCCGATGCAATCGACCTGGTGGCCGAGAAGGGTCACGTGGTGGTGCTGGGTGGCGAGACGGCGATCAATCTGGCCAATGAAAAGCGGCCGGGATTGCTGGAGGTCAGCAAGGTCGTCTAGCGGAACGGGGCTCCCGCACTGCGCGTTGCCATGGGGAAAGGACGTCCCATGGCAGCAACACAAGAAGGTGCGCTCGGCAAGCTGGTCCGCAAGGTCGAGGCGCGGGCCGAGGCAGGCGAAGCAGTGTCCATCGGGATGGTGCAGGAGATTGCCGGGCAGCGCGCGGCCGGCCCCATGCTGCTGCTGCCTGCCCTGCTCGTCGTTTCTCCGCTGAGCGCTATTCCTGGCCTGCCGACCATGGTGGGCCTCAATACCGTGCTGGTGGCCGGGCAATTGGTGCTGGGCCGGGAAAGCATATGGCTGCCGGGCTGGCTCACACGGCGCTGCATTTCCGCCAAGCATGCCCAGAAGCTGTTGAAATTCCTGGGGCCGGTGAGCCGGGCTGCCGATGGCATGGTGAAGCGCCGTGCCAGTTTCATGACCGGCAAGGCGATGCGGCGGGTGGGGGCCCTGGTCTGCGTGCTTGTGGGCTGCGTCATGCCGGTGATGGAGGTGGTACCCTTCACATCGACCGGGGCAGGGGCGATTATCGCACTCTATGCATTGGCCATCACGGCACGGGACGGATTGCTCGCCGTGGCCTGGCTGGGATTGCTGCTGGGCCTGGTGTCGCTGGCACTCGCCTTGCTGATCTAGCGCAGCGCCCCGGCCAGGAATGGCAGGGAAATGTCCATGCGATAGTCCACGCTCGAGTGATTATCGGGGAATTCTTCATAGCGGTGGGCGATGCCGCGGGCTTCAAGGGTGCGGTGGATACGGCGGGTCCCGTAGAGGATGTTGAACTGGTCCTCGGTGCCGCAATCGAGAAAGAACCCCTTGAGACGGCCGATGGCGTCGGCATGGGTCTCGACCAGGCGGGCAGGGTCCCAGGCAAGCCAGTTTGCCCAACGCTCCTCGATCAGTTCGCAGGTGTCGAGCGTGACAGGAAGCCTGAGGCCGAGGAAGGTTTCCGGATCGGGGTCAGGATCGAAGCTGGCGGCCTGGGCCAGGATCATCATGACAAGCGTGTCCTTGCCGTCGGTCTTTTGCCTGGCCTCAAAACCCGTCAGCCATTTTTCGATGGAATTGTCGGATTTGGCGAGGGCCCGAAGGGTGGCGGGGAATTCGGGGATGTAGAGATTTTCAAAGCCCGCATCGCCCGAATGACTGGCGGCGGCGGCCCAGATATCGGGATGGCGCATGGCATGGACCAGCGAACCGAAGCCGCCGGAGGACTTGCCGAAGACGCCGCGCCGGCCCGTGCCGCCGCAGGCAAAGCGGGTTTCGACAAAGGGCAGCATTTCGGCAATGAGGAAGTCCTCATAATTGCCGAGGACGGGCGAGTTCACATATTGGTTGCCGCCCAGCCGGCTGTAGCAATCGGGGAAGGCGACGACGACGGGGGCCATGCTGCCCTCGCCAATCAGCCGGTCGAGGCGCTCGGGGACATTTTCGGTGAAACTCTTCCAATTGGTATGGGCCGGACCACCGGCCGTGAAGCCGACCAGATCGACCAATAGCGGCAGGCCGGACCCGTCATGGCCATGGGGCACATAGACATCGACAATGCGGGTGGCCGGGTCGCCGAGGCGATTGCCGGCCAGCGCCCTGCTGTCGATGGTGAGGCGGTGGACAGTGCCGGGGGCGTGAGTGGTCTTGCGCATTGAGGGCTCCTTTTGGTCTGCCTTTAGCACAGTGGAGCCATTTACGCCTCCCTCCCCTCAAGGGGGAGGGTGGGCAGCAGCCAAGGTATTGGGGGGTCAGGCGCTCATGTCGAGGATGGAACCGGGTTCGGCGTCCGACTTGCCGGTCAGGGCCTCAAGCATGCGGCGCTTGATTTCGTCCTCGATGCCGGCGCGCGCTTCGGGGTCCATGGCGGCGAGCCCGTCCTCGCTCAATTCCATCTCTTCGAGGATCTGGGCGCGCAGCCGTTCGGCCGGCGACATGCGGGCATATTCGAGAAACTCCTCCTTTGCATCCACCTTGAGAGGATTGGTCACGGTGCCCGAGGTCGGGGTAACCGGCTTGCCGGCGAGGAGGAGAGAATTGATCGGGGAAATGTTCATGACAGACCGTGTCAGCAGGGGTGGTGTCTGTTCCCATGCAAGGATTCTGCCATTTTGGGGTGCCTGGTTTCGCGGGGCTCCGGCACTGTCAGGTCTCGGCAATCTGATATCCGGGGCAAAATCTGCCGGCTCGAATCTGCCCACGCCGTGAACCGGGCGACTGCGGACAGCGTTGAAAGGAGTGCCATGACCAAGCCGATCCTGACGCGCGATCTCTATTGTCCTGCCATCGACGCCTGGATCGACCCGGGTGAGCCCAGGCCGCGCGCCATAATCACCCATGGTCATGCCGACCATGCCCGCAGCGGTCATGGCGCGGTGCTGGCGACGCCGGAAACCATTGCCATCATGAAAGTGCGCTATGGCGAGGACTGCGCCGGGCGCTTCGAGGCGCTGACTTTCGGCGAGACGCTGGCGATGGACGGAGCAAGGGTAAGCCTCTATCCCGCCGGGCATATTCTGGGTTCGGCGCAGGTGCTCATCGAGGCCGAAGGACAGCGGGCCCTGGTGACCGGCGACTACAAGCGCCTGCCGGACCGGACGGCGGAGGCCTATGAAGCGGTCGAATGCGACCTGCTCGTCACCGAGGCGACATTCGGGCTGCCGGTGTTCCAGCATCCTGATCCGCGTGCCGAGATCGCGCGGCTGCTGAAATCGGTGGCTGACCAGCCTGAGCGCTGCCATCTGGTGGGGTGCTATGCGCTGGGCAAGGCGCAGCGCGTGATTGCACTGTTGCGCGATGCCGGCTGGGACAAGCCCATCTACCTGCATGGGGCCATGATCCGGCTGTGCGAACTCTATGAGGCGCTGGGGGTGACGCTGGGAGAACTGATCCCGGCAACGGGGATGGCAAAGGCCGCCATGGCCGGCCAGATCGTGATCGCGCCACCCTCTGCCATTCGCGACCGCTGGAGCCGGCGCTTTCCCGATCCGGTGGTGTGCCAGGCCTCGGGCTGGATGAGCATCAAGCAGCGGGCGCGGCAGGCGCTGGTGGAATTGCCGCTGGTGATTTCGGACCATTGCGACTGGGGCGAACTCAACAGCTCCATCCTCGAAAGCGGCGCCGGGACCGTTTGGGTGACGCATGGGCGCGAGGATGCGCTGGTCTATTGGTGCAAGCAGCAGGGACTGGACGCCGAACCGCTGGCGCTGCCGGGACTGGACGATGATGGCGGGGAGGGCGGGGAATGAAGCGCTTTGCCGAGCTGCTCGAACTGCTGGCGCTGACCCCGTCACGCACGCGCAAGATTGCGGCGCTGGCGCAGTATTTTGCCGAGGTGCCTGACCCCGATCGCGGGCTGGCTTTGGCGGTGCTGACCGGGGAAATGGACATATCCAATGTCAAACCGGCGCTGCTCAAGCAGACGGTTCTGGCCGAAGTGGATGAGACGCTGTTTGCGCTCAGCTATGACTATGTCGGGGACCTGGGCGAGACCATTGCGCTGATCTGGCCGCATCATGGGGCGCGGGACTTGCCGCGGCTGAGTGACTTGGTGTCGCTGCTGAACCGGACCAGCAAGGCGGAGCTGCCCAGGGTGATTGGCGCCATGCTGACGCAGGCGGCGATCCATGAGCGTTGGGCGCTGATCAAGCTGGCGACGGGGGCCTTGCGCATCGGCGTGTCGGCACGGCTGGCCAAGACGGCGCTGGCCGAGATGAGCGGGGTGGACCTGCAGGCCATAGAGGAAGTCTGGCATGGGCTGAGGCCACCCTATGAAGATCTGTTTGCCTGGCTGGAGGGACGGACGGGACGTCCGGAGGTGGACCATACGGCGCGGTTCCATCCGCTGATGCTCTCGACCCCCATCGAGGACAGTGATTTCGACAAGCTCGAGCCGCGCGACTTCGCCGCCGAGTGGAAATGGGACGGTATTCGCGTGCAATTGGTGCTGGGCCGGAATGGGGCTTCGCTGTTCTCGCGCACGGGCGACGATATTGCAGCCAGCTTTCCCGATGTGGTCGAGGCGGCCATGGGGCGGGCGGTGCTGGATGGCGAGCTTCTGGTGGGGCATGACTTCGAGGCCCGCAGCTTCAACGACCTGCAGCAGCGGCTGAACAGGAAGGTGGCCAGCGCCAAACAGATGAGCGAGCTGCCGGGCTTCGTGCGGGTCTATGACATGCTGTTCGATGGTGACGAAGATATTCGTGCGCTGGGCTGGCAAGCGCGGCGCGAGCGGCTGGAGGCCTGGTTCGCCCGCAATCCGCAGACGCGCATGGACCTGTCCGAGGTGTTGGATTTTGCCTCATGGGATGACGTGGCCCGGCTGCGGCGGCAGGGGGCGGACGAGCATGGCCATGAAGGGGTGATGATCAAGTTGAGGACGGCGCCCTATGTGCCGGGGCGGCCCAAGGGGTTCTGGTTCAAATGGAAGCGCGATCCCAATGTGGTGGATGCGGTGCTGATGTATGCCCAGCGCGGGCATGGCAAGCGAAGCTCGTTTTATTCGGACTACACTTTTGGCGTGTGGAAGGGGAACGAGATCGTGCCCATCGGCAAGGCCTATTTCGGCTTTACCGACGAGGAACTGAAGCAGCTCGACAAGTGGATAAGGGCCAATACGGTCGGTTCGTTCGGGCCGGTGCGCGAGGTGAAGAAGGAACTGGTGTTCGAGGTGGCTTTCGATTCGGCGCAGAAGAGCGGTCGGCACAAATCGGGGGTGGCGCTGCGGTTTCCCCGTATCAATCGGATCCGGTGGGACAAGCCGGCGGGGGAAGCGGCGCGGCTCGAGGATATGGATGCTTTTGTGGGGTGAGGGGAGAAGGTGGCCCGAAGGGCCGGATGAGGGGTTCAGCGTGGCGGTTTCGCCGAGAGGACTTCACCCCTCACCCCAACCCTCTCCCCTGAGGGGCGAGGGGGCGCAGGAGCCGTTGGATCGATGGCCTGAACAAGAAGCAAGGTGAAGTTTAATGTCATCACGCAGCAATCATGCGCGGCTGGTCGCGCTGGAAAAGCAGATGGACGAGGCGGCGGCGGATTTCGATTTCGAGAAAGCTGCAGCGCTGCGAGACGAGATCGCCCGCCTCAAGGGCGAGGACGGCGATCCCAATGTCATTCTGGATGAGGACGGTAATCCGGTCGAGGTGTCGGTGGGGCAGGCGCCGCCGGGACAGATCGGGCTGGGGTCCAATGCGCCGCTGCGGCAGCCGCCCAAGGGCTGGGTGAAGCCGAAGAAACCGAATCTCATGACGAAGAACCACAGGGGCAGGGGCGAGCGCTAGCCTGTCTTTTTCAGCCGCTCCTCCGCCAATTGCTTGATCTCGCGCAGTTCGCGGATGGTGGTTTCGAGGTCATCGCGCTGGCGTTCGAGCAGGGCAATGCGCTCGTCGACCTTGCCGGCGAGCAGGTTCACCTGCTGGGCGCGGTCGGCGTCGTAGAGGCTGAGATAGTCGGAAATGTCCCTGAGGGTGAAGCCGAGGCGCTTGCCCCTGAGGATCAGGATCAGCCGGGCGCGGTCGCGCTTCCTGAAGATGCGGGTGGCGCCCACTCTCTCGGGAGAGAGCAGGCCCTTGGATTCATAAAAGCGGATGGCCCGTGTCGATATGCCGAACTCGCTGGCGAGGTCGGCAATCGAGAACAGATCCCGGCTTTCCGCGTCTTTGATGGTCACGACTTTGCGGCCTTCATCTGGGCATATTCCTCGCGCAGTTCCTTCTTGGAAAGCTTGCCGATCAATGTCTTGGGCAGGGCGTCCTTGAAGATGACCGCCTTGGGCATTTCCAGCTTGTTGAGCCGTTCGGCGAGATAGGACTTGAGGTCGGCTTCGCTGACGCTGTGGCCGGCCTTGAGCTTGACATAGGCCACCGGCGCTTCGCCGCGATAGTCATCGGGCACGCCGATGACATTGACCTCTTCAACGGCCTCGTGGGTCATGGCCGCTTCCTCGATGGTGCGCGGATAGACATTGAAACCCGAGCAGATGATGAGGTCCTTGATGCGATCGACCAGGAACACATAGCCGTCCTCGTCCATGTGGCCGACATCGCCGGTGCGCAGCCAGCCATCCATGAAGGCGTCCTTGCTGGCTTCCGGATTTTCGTAATAGCCGGCCATGACCTGGGGGCCCTTGACCTGCAATTCGCCATTTTCGCCGATGCCGACGACCTTGCCTGAATCCACATCGACAAAGCGTATATCGGTACCCGGCAAAGGCAGGCCGATGGACATGGGCTTGGAGGGCACCCGCAGGGCAGCGCAGCAGACCACGGGCGAGGCCTCGGTCAGGCCATAGCCTTCGGCGAGCAGGGCCTTGGACTTTTTGGAGAAGGCAGATCGCACTTCGTCGGGCAGGGCGGCGCCGCCGGAAATGGCGACTTCCAGCGAAGCCAGTTCGGGCTGGTTGACGCTGTCGGCGCGGGCCAGGGCGTTGAGCAGGGTGGGCACGGCGGGCAGCACATTGGCCTTGGTGCGCGCGAAGATGCCGAGCAGGGCCTTCAACTCGAAGCGGGGCAGCATGATGACGGGGGTGCCATTGCTGAGCGGCACGTTCATGCAGACCGTCATGGCGAAGATATGGAAGAAGGGCAGGACCGCGATAACCTTGGAGGGCGGCAGGAACAGGCCGCAGCCCCATTTGTCGATCTGGCTCATATTGGCCGAGATATTGGCGTGGGTGAGCAGGGCGCCCTTGGGAATGCCGGTGGTGCCCCCGGTATATTGCTGTACGGCAATATCCTTTTGCGGATCGATGGTGATGGGCGAAGGCGTGTCCTTGCGGGCAATCAGGCCTTCGAAGGAGGTGACGGCACCGGCATGGGGCGATTTGCCGATCTTGGCCAGGTCCTTGCGCTTGGCCACCGAGAACAGGATTTTCTTGACCAGCGGAAGGGCATTGGGGAAATGCGCCACGATCAGCTTCTTGACGTGGCCGGCCTTGAGCAGGGCCTCGGCCTTTTCGAAGATATGCTGAAGGTCGAGCGTGACCATGATGTCGGCGCCGGCATTGGCGGTGATGTGGCCCAGTTCGGGGACCGTATAGAGCGGGTTGCAATTGACCACGGTGCCGCCGGCGCGCAGGACGCCATAATAGGCAATGGGGTAGAAGGGCGTATTGGGCAGCATCAGGGCGACACGGGTGCCCCTGGTGACGCCGAACTGGCTCTGCAGGGCGCCGGCAAAGGCGTTGATGCTGTCGGCCAGTTCACCAAAGCTGGTGGTGTGTCCCAGAAAATCGAGGGCTACGCCGCCCGGATTGGTCGCGCAGGCGGCCAGAACCTGCTCATGCACGGGCGTCGTGTCGATGGCGTCGTCCCAGACAATCCCATCGGGATAGCTGGCGACCCATGGGCGAAGACTCTCATTCGAGCTGGCAGGCGCGGTCATGGCGTTTCCTCCTCCAAATGCCCCGGAGGGCAAGCGGGTTTTCCTCGTATGGATGCCTGCGGATCTCGGTGGACCGGCGCTCGCGGCGCCCTGGCGTTCAGGCATCAGGGCATAAATATCTCACGGCTTTACGTTAGCGTCAATTTGCTGCCGGTGCGATCTGAATGCTCACCGGAGCCGTGCGGTGCGCCGCAGAGAGTTGGACGTAATGGGTCAGTAGTTGACGTATAGGTAAACTTGGGTAAACTGGCCTCTACACAACCTTTGCTCTCGCGCTATGGTGCGGGAAAGCAAGGGGAAGACCGGGCCGATTCTCACGGAGACGGCAACCGGTCCGGCATATGGAATAGACCGGCGCGGCCCCTGCCAAACGGGTACGCAGCCGTCCTGGAGCCGCTTACCGTTTCCCTCGAAACGCTGAGCACTCTTTGTTTGCAGGTTTCCGCTAAGGATAGGTGGCCACACTTTCCCGGAAACCCATGAGGAGGATGAGGGCGATGACCCTTCTGCTGGTTGCGATCAGTCTTGTTGTCTTTGCAACGCTCGCCATGCGGGAAAGCCCGCTGTGGCAATGGGGCGCCGCCTTTGCCCTTATCGGGCTGCTGTCCGGCCTCGACTTCACCGAGAGTGGCGCGGTCTATGGCCTGGGCTGGTTCTCCTGGGTGCTGATCGTATTTGGTGTCCTGCTGCTGGTGCTGGCGGTCAAGCCGATCCGCATGATGGTGCTGACCGCCCCGGTCTATGCGGCTGTCAAATCCATTCTCCCCAAGGTGAGCCGCACCGAGCAGGAAGCGCTCGATGCCGGTACCGTGGGCTGGGACGCCGAACTGTTCTCCGGGCGGCCGAATTGGGACAAGCTGACCAAGATCCGTCCGCTGACGCTGAGCGCGGAAGAGCAGGCCTTTCTCGATGGCCCGGCCGAAACGGCGGCCCGCATGATCGATGACTGGGATATCCGCCACAACCGCGCCGACCTCTCGCCTGAACTGTGGGACTTCCTCAAGTCCAAGGGGTTCCTGGGCATGCTGATCGGCAAGGAGCACGGAGGCCTCGGCTTTTCGGCCCAGGCGCAGTCGATGATCGTCTCCAAGATCGCCAGCCGCTCGGTGGCGGCCGGCATCACCGTCATGGTGCCCAATTCCCTGGGGCCGGGCGAGTTGCTGGAAAAATACGGCACGCCGGCGCAGAAGGACAAATATCTCCATCGCCTCGCCAATGGCCAGGAAGTGCCCTGCTTTGCGCTGACCGGGGTGCATTCGGGTTCGGATGCCGGCGGCATGCGCGATATCGGCATTGTCACCAAGGGCATGCATGAAGGGCAGGAAGTGCTCGGGGTGCGCCTCAGCTTCGACAAGCGCTATATCACGCTGGCGCCGGTGGCGACGCTGGTGGGCCTGGCCTTCATCCTCAAGGATCCGGACAATCTGCTCGGCCGGGGCCCCGAGATCGGCATCACCCTGGCCCTGATCCCGCATGATCATCCCGGCCTCGATATCGGCCGCCGGCATTACCCGGCGCGCCAGGCCTTCATGAACGGCCCGGTGCGCGGCAAGGACATGTTCGTGCCCATGGATTTCCTGATCGGGGGCACCGAATATGCCGGGCAGGGCTGGCGCATGCTGATGGAGTGCCTGTCCACCGGCCGCGCCATCTCGCTGCCGGCCATCGGCACCACCTCGATCAAGCAGACGCTGCGCGCCACTTCGGCCTATGCGCGGGTGCGCCGCCAGTTCGGCATCCCGGTGGGCATCATGGAAGGCGTGGCCGAACCGCTGGGCGAGATGGTCAAGCGCGCCTATATGTATGAGGCGACCCGGCGACTGACGGCCTCGATGGTCGACGAAGGCCAGCGGCCCGCCGTCATTGCGGGCCTGCTCAAATATACCACCACCGAAGCCATGCGCGACAGCATGGACGATGCCTTCGACATCCAGGGCGGCCGCGCCATCCAGGACGGACCGGGCAATTACCTGTTCGGCGCCTATCAATCCATGCCGGTGGCGATCACGGTGGAAGGCGCAAACATCCTCACCCGTACGCTGATGACCTTCGCCCAGGGCGTGCTGCGCGCTCATCCCTATCTGCTCAGGGAAATCCAGGCGGCCCAGAACAAGGACCGCAAGGCCGGGCTCGATGCCTTTGACAGCGCCTTTGGCGGCCATACCGGGTTCATGCTGCGCAATATCGTGGCCAGCTTCCTGCACGGGCTCAGCAACGGCGCCTTTGCCTCCTCGCCCAACCAGGGCTCGATGGCCCGCTGGTATCGCCGGCTGCACCGCTACAGCCAGGATTTCGCGCTGGTGGCGGACTGGACCACGGTGGTGCTGGGTGGGGCGCTCAAGCGCAAGCAGAAGCTTTCGGGCCGCATGGCCGATATCCTGGGCGACCTCTACCTGATGTCGGCAACGCTGAAGCGCTTCGAAGAAGAAGGCTCGATCCCCGAGGACAAGGAACTGGTCGAGGCCATCATGGCCGACCGTGCCGCCTCGATCGAAGCGATCTTTGCCGACGTCTTCGCCAATTTCCCCAACCCGGTCTTTGCCTGGGCCATGCGGGTGCTGTGCTTCCCGCTGGGGCGCCACGCCAAGCCGGCCTCGGATCGGGTCAATTATCGTTTCGTGCGCGCGGTGCTGAGGCCCGGCGCCTTCCGCGACCGGCTGACCACGGGCGTCTATATTTCCATGGACCCCAATGACGTCACGGGCGTTCTGGAAGATGCATTGCTCAAGGTCACCGAGGCGGAAGAGATCGAGGCCAAGTTCGTCAAGGCGTCGCGCAAGGGCGTCATCGAACGGCGGCTCGACCGCGATGCGATCGCCGATGCGGTGGCGGCCGGGGTGCTCAGCGACAACGAGGCCGGCATCATGCGGGCCGCGGACGAGGCGACCAACAGGGCCGTGCATGTCGATGACTTCGAAATGGACGTGCTCAAGCCTACAGATGAGAGGGCTGCGGCGGAGTAGCGGCACGTCCGTGGATGGAATTGAACGATGCAGGCTCGGCCTGCGCCTCCCTCCCCCTTGAGGGGAGGGAATGAGGGTGGGGGTTCCGGCTTTTCAGGGGACGCAAGAATGCGTTGAGCCGCCTGAGCCCCCACCCCTAACCCCTCCCCTCAAGGGGGAGGGGAACAAGAGAGGACCGAACAACCATGATCGCCCCACAGGCAACCGAGACCAAGCACTGGAGCTTCCATACCGATCTTGAAAAGATCGGCTGGCTGACGATCAACACGCCCGAGGCCTCGGTCAATACGCTGAGCCGCGAGGCGATCATGGAGCTCGAAACGCTGGTGTCGCGCTTCGAGGACCTGGCCAATTCCGATGAACTGGCGGGCGTGGTCATCCTGTCGGGCAAGAATTCGGGCTTCATTGCCGGCGCCGATGTCAGCGAATTCGACGCCATGAGCGATTTTTCAGTCCTGCCCGAGGCGCTCAGGCGCACCCATGCGCTGTTTGCGCGCATCGAAAGCCTCAAGGTGCCGGTGGTGGCGGGCATTCACGGCTTTTGCCTCGGGGGCGGGCTGGAACTGGCGCTGGCCTGTCACTATCGCATCGCCGTCAATGACGAGAAGACGCGGCTGGGCTTCCCCGAAGTCAATCTGGGCATTTTCCCCGGCTTTGGCGGCACCGGCCGCTCGATCCGCCAGGCCGGACCCATCGATGCCATGGGGATCATGCTGACCGGCAGGATGCTGCGGGCGGGCGCCGCGCGCGGACTCAACCTGGTCGACAAGCTGGTGCGCCACCGCGACATGCTGCGCTGGGAAGGCCGCAAGGCGGTGCTGCAGAAGCGCAAATCCAGCGAAGCAGGCTGGGTCAAGAAGCTGGCCGCGCTGCCGCTGGTGCGCGAGGCCATGGCCAACCAGATGCGCAAGCAGGCCGGCAAGAAGGCCCGCAAGGAGCATTACCCGGCCCCCTATGCGCTGATCGACCTGTTCGAGAAGCACGGCAATGACTGGCGCGCGATGATCCGCGGCGAGGTGGACAGTTTCGTGCCGCTGATGGGGTCCCCCACCGCCACCAATCTCAGGCGCGTGTTCTTCCTGTCCGAGGGGCTCAAGAAGCAGGGCATCAAGGGCGCGAAATTCTCCCGTGTGCATGTGATCGGGGCCGGCGTCATGGGCGGTGACATTGCCGCCTGGTGCGCCTATCGCGGCATGAGCGTGACCCTGCAGGATCTCGACATGGAGCGCATCAAGCCGGCGCTGGACCGCGCCAAGAAGCTGTTCGGCAAGCGCTACAAGAAGAAGCGGGAGGTCGATGCGGCCATGAGCCGGCTGGTGCCCGATCCGCAGGGCACCGGGGTGTCCCGCGCCGATGTGATCATCGAGGCCGTGGTGGAAAAGCTCGAGGTCAAACAGGCGATCTTCGGTGGCCTCGAAGGCAAGCTGAAGCCCGGCGCCATCATGGCGACCAATACCTCGTCCATCGAGCTCGAACGCATTGCCGAGGCGCTCAAGGATCCGGCACGGCTCATTGGCCTGCATTTCTTCAATCCGGTGGCGCAATTGCCGCTGGTGGAAGTGATCCGCTCCACCTTCAATACCGATGAAGAGATCGGCAAGGGCGCCAGCTTTGCCCTGGCCATCGGCAAGTCGCCGGTGGTGGTCAAGTCGGCGCCGGGGTTCCTCGTCAACCGGGTGCTCATGCCCTATATGCTGGGCGCAGTGGAACGGGTGGAAAAGGGCGAGAGCAAGGAATTGCTCGACGCTGCTGCCATGGCCTTCGGCATGCCGATGGGGCCCATCGAACTGATGGATACGGTGGGGCTCGATGTCGGCAAGTCGGTGGCGACGGAACTCGGCCATTCGGTGCCCGGGGAAAGCCGGTTCGCGCGGCTGATTTCGGAAGGCAAGCTCGGCCGCAAGAGTGGCGAAGGCTTCTACAAGTGGGAAAAGGGCAAGGCGATCAAGGCCGAGACTCCGCCCCATGCCGATCTCGCCGGCCTCGGGCGTGAATTGGTCAAGCCGCTGGTCGACATGACTGAAGTGGTGGTGGGCGAAGGCGTCGTCGCCTCGCCCGAACTGGCCGATATCGGGGTGATCATGGGAACCGGCTTCGCACCTTTCCTGGGCGGACCAATGAAGGCTCGGGCCGATGGGCGGGCGTGATGATGATTGCAAGGCATGAGCCTGTTTCCCCTCGCCCCTCAGGGGAGAGGGTAGCGACGCCGGGAGCCTTGGCGACCTGGCATAGCTTGGGTGAGGGGTGCGACCCTCTCGGCGAGAACCATGGCAGTGAACCCCTCACCCGGCGCTTTGCGCCGACCTCTTCCCTCAGGGGAGAGGTGAGGTTCGCGCCCGTCCCGACTTTGGAGCAAAGAAATGACTGAACTCAAGCGCGTTGCCATTGTCGGCTCGGCCCGCATTCCTTTTGCCCGTGGCGGCACGGCCTATGCGGATGAAACCAATCTGTCCATGCTTGCCACGGTGCTGGGCGGGGTGGCCGACAAGTTCGGTCTCAAGGGCGAAAAGGTCGACGAGGTGATTGCGGGCGCCGTGATCAACCATTCTCGTGATTTCAACATTGCCCGCGAGGCCCTGCTCGATGCCGGGCTTTCGCCGCGGACGCCGGGCACCACCATGCAGATTGCCTGCGGCACAAGCCTGCAGGCGGCGCTGGTGCTGGCGGGCAAGATTGCCTCGGGGCAGATCGAAAGCGGCATTGCTGCCGGGTCCGATACGGTGAGCGACAGCCCCATCGTCTTCGGCTCGAAGTTCCAGCATCGCCTGCTGGCCGCCAATGCCGCCAAGACCACCGGCCAGAAGCTCGGGGCGTTCAAGGGCTTTTCCTTCGGTGAACTGACCCCGGTGGCGCCCTCGGTCAATGAACCGCGCACCGGGCTTTCCATGGGCCAGCATTGCGAGCTGATGGCCCGGGAATGGGGCATAACGCGCGCCGAGCAGGATGCACTGGCCGTCGCCAGCCATCGCAATGCGGCCGCTGCCTATGATGAAGGCTTCCATGACGACCTGCTGGTGCAATGCGCCGGGTTGGTCCGCGACAATAATGTGCGCGCCGATGCCAATATGGAAAAGATGGCGACGCTGAAGCCGGCTTTCGACAAGTCCTCGGGACACGGCACGTTGACGGCCGGCAATTCCACGCCGCTGACCGATGGCGCCTCGGGCGTGCTGCTGGCGAGCGAGGAATGGGCCAGGGCGCGTGGCCTGCCGATCCAGGCCTATCTCACCACCGGCCGGGTGGCGGGCAATGACTTCGCCCATGGCGAGGGCCTGCTCATGGCGCCCACCATTGCCGTCAGCGAAATGCTCGAACGGGCCGGGCTCGGCTTTGCCGATATCGACTATTTCGAACTGCACGAGGCCTTTGCGGCGCAGGTGCTGTGCACGCTCAAGGCCTGGAAGGACCCGGCCTATTGCAAGGACGTGCTCGGGCGCGATGCGGTGCTGGGCGAAATCGATCCGGCCAAGATCAATGTGAAAGGGTCGAGCCTGGCCTATGGCCATCCTTTCGCGGCGACGGGTGCGCGTATCCTGGGCCTGACCGCCAAGCTGCTGTCCACCGAGGTCAACAAGAAAGCGTTGATCTCCGTGTGCACGGCGGGTGGCATGGGCGTCGCGGCGCTGGTAGAAAGTGCGGCATGAGCGACAATGTCCTGAAATTCCGGCGGCCCGAGAAGCAACCCGAGCCGCCGAACAACAAACCACGCGGGCCAATGCCCGGCTGGGTGCCCTTTGCCGTGCTGCTGGGATTGGCCCTTTTAATCTTTTTTGTGCAACAGAGCGGGGTTATCTCCTGACCCGGGGATGACGCGTCTTAGGACGGACTTGTCCATGTGCTGCCTGCCCGAAGTAGATTAGGGCATTTCATTTCAGAATTGGCTTGTTTCTGGCAATTTGTTGCCTCGCAAGACGTCTTGCACAGCATGTTCACAATCGGCCGCCCGATGACGTTTAGGTCAATCTTTCGCTTGTCAGTGGACGGAATTGCGTAATACCGTCCACCAATCTTGACCGCCGGGTAAAAACCGGCGGCGAAGAAGAATGAGCCGTCCATCGTCAACAGGCGGCCAGTCAGAGAAACGTCAAGAATTCCACAAGGAGATGGGACGAGAATGAAACTCATGCAAACCCTTGGAGCTGCCCTGCTGGCCGGCTCCGTGTCGCTGATGGCCGTTTCGGCCGCGCAGGCCGTGACCTTGCGCCTGGGCAATGGCGGCGAGCCTGGTTCCATCGACCCGCATCATGCCGAGGGCGACTGGGAAAACCGCATCATTGGCGACTATATCGAAGGTCTGATGACCGAAGACGCCAATGCCGAGGCCATTCCGGGCCAGGCCGAGAGCTATACTGTTTCCGACGATGGCCTGGTCTATACCTTCACCCTGCGTGACGGCATCCAGTGGTCCGACGGTACGCCGGTGACGGCTGGCGACTTCGTCTTCGCCTTCCAGCGCCTGTTCGATCCGGCCACCGCTTCGTCCTATGCCTATCTCCAGTATCCGATCAAGAATTCGGCAGCCTTTGCCGGGGGCGAAATCACCGATGCCAACGAGATCGGCGTCAAGGCCATCGACGACAAGACCGTCGAGATCACCCTCGAAAACCCGACCCCCTATTTCCTCCAGGCGCTGACCCACTACACCGCCTTCCCCGTGCCCAAGCACAAGGTGGAAGAGTTCGGCGAGAACTGGACCAAGATCGAGAACGTCGTGGGCAATGGCCCCTACCTGCTCAAGGAATGGGTCCCCGGCTCCTACCTGCGTTCGGAAAAGAACCCGGATTATTACGACGCCGCCAATGTCGCCATCGATGAAGTCTATTATGACAACACCGAAGACACGACCGCTGCGTTCAACGCCTATATCGCAGGCGAACTGGACATCCTGACGGCCTTCCCGCCCGACCAGTACCAGTGGATGCAGGACAACCGTCCGGGTGAAGCCCATGTGGAGCCGTTCCTGGGCGTCTACTACTACGTGATGAACCAGGAAGAAGGCAGCCCGCTGGCCGATGTCCGCGTGCGTGAAGCCCTCTCGATCTCGGTCAACCGCGAAGTCATCGGTCCGGACATCCTGACCACCGGCGAAATCGCCGCCTATGGCTGGGTCCCGCCGGGCACCGCCAATTATGACGGCGAAGCCTATATGCCCGACTGGGCTTCGGAAGACTATGGCGCTCGCGTCGAACGCGCAAAGGCCCTGATGGCCGAAGCCGGCTACACCCCGGAAAGCCCGCTCAACCTGCAGCTGCGCTACAACACCAACGAAGCGCACCAGCGCATCGCGGTGGCCCTGGCCGCCATGTGGGAACCGCTCGGCGTGAACATCGAAATGTTCAATGCCGAAGTGGCCGTCCACTACGACGCACTGCAGGCTGGCGACTTCCAGATCGGCCGTGCCGGCTGGCTGCTCGACTATTCGGACGCTGCCAATACGCTCGACCTCCTGCGCACCGGCACCCAGCAGGGTGACACCATGAACTGGGGCAACAATTATGGCCGCTACTCGAACCCCGAGTTCGACGCGCTCATGGCTGATGCCGCTGCCGAGCTGGACCTGACCGCTCGCGCCGCCATCCTGCACGAAGCCGAGGCCATGGCCATGGACGACTTCGCCGCCATGCCGATCTACTGGTATGTGTCCAAGAACCTGGTCTCGCCCTCGATCGAAGGCTTTGTCGACAACCCGTCCGATATCCACCGCACCCGGTGGCTGTCCAAGTCGGAATAAGGTCCGCGCGGAGCGGAGCGCAGCAGCGCCCCGCTCCGGCATCCCTCAACCGGCCGGCTCCGTGCTGCGGGGCCGGCCGGATCCTTAAAGAAAGGGGAGCGGACACCAAATGCTGTCCTACGCCTTGCGGCGCGTGCTGAGCGCCATTCCGATCGCCCTGATCGCGATCACCGTCTGTTTCTTCATTCTGCGCGCTGCGCCTGGCGGTCCCTTTGACGGTGAACGCGCGCTGCCACCGCAAATCATGAATAACCTGCGGGCCCATTACAATCTCGACAAGTCCTTGTTCGAGCAGTATTTTATCTATGTCGGCGGCGTGCTGCGCGGCGATTTCGGCCCCTCCATGAGCTACCAGGACTTCACCGTCAGCGAGCTGCTGGCGATTGGCCTGCCGTTCTCGCTGATGCTGGGTCTCCTGGCCTTCATCGTGGCCACGTCGGTGGGTATCCTGGCCGGGATGATCTCGGCCGTGAACCAGAACAAATGGCCGGACTTTTCGGTGATCTTCGTGGTGATGATCGGGTTGATCATCCCCAACTTCCTGATGGCCAACCTGCTGCAATTGCTGCTGGGCGTCTATTGGAACTGGCTGCCGGTGCGTGGCTATGTGCCCGGATCCGTCCCGCATCTGATCCTGCCGATCCTCATCCTGAGCCTGCCGCAGGCGGCGCGCGTGGCGCGGCTGATGCGCGGCTCGATGATCGAAGTGCTGGGTACCAATTATGTGCGCACCGCCCGGGCCAAGGGCCTTGGCGCGCGCCTGGTGCTGGCGCGTCACGCCATCAAGCCGGCGCTGTTGCCGGTGGTGTCCTATCTGGGGCCGGCATTGTCGGCGCTGCTCACCGGTTCGCTGGTGGTCGAGCAGGTGTTTGCCCTGCCGGGCATCGGCAAGTACTTCATCAGTGCCGCCCTGGCGCGTGACTACGGCATCGTGCTGGGAACGACCGTGCTCTATATGGGCGTCATCCTGCTGCTCAATCTGATCGTTGATATTCTCTACGCCTATCTCGATCCCAAGGTGAGGTACCGCTGATGGCCGGCCTGACATCGAGAGACGCAATTCTCACCGAATATGAAAAGCAGCTGCGCGATGCGCCCAAGGGTCGTTCGCTGACCCAGGACGCCATGCGCCGCCTGTTCGCGAACAAGGCGGCGGTGTTCTCCGTCGGCCTGCTCATCGTGATCCTGCTGGTGGCATTCCTGGGGCCCTATATCCTGCCCTGGGGCTATAGCCAGGTCGATTGGGCCAATATCCGCAAGCCGCCCAATTTCGAGGCCGGACACTTCATGGGTACCGACCAGAATGGTCGCGACATGATGGCCCGCACCATGCAGGGCACGCAGATGAGCCTGATCGTGGCGGGCGTCGCCACGGCGGTGTCGGTGATCATCGGGGTGAGCTATGGCGCGATTGCCGGATATTTCGGCGGTCGGGTCGATGCGGTCATGATGCGTTTTGTCGACATCATGTATGCCCTTCCCTATATCCTGTTCGTCATCATCCTGGTGGTGATCTTCGGGCGCAATCCGATCCTCTTGTTCGTGGGCATCGGGTGCCTGGAATGGCTGACCATGGCCCGAATCGTGCGCGGACAGACGCTGAGCCTGAAGGAACGCGAGTTCGTCGAGGCGGCCAAGGCCAGCGGCGCCAGCCCCTGGGTGATCATCTTCCGGCATATCGTGCCCAATCTCACCGGGCCGGTGGTGATCTACGCCACCCTGACCATCCCGGAAATCATCATCACCGAAAGCTTCCTGAGCTATCTGGGCCTTGGCGTCCAGGAGCCGCAGACATCGCTTGGTACCCTGATCTCGCAGGGGTCCGAGGTTGCCGTGGCGCTGCCCTGGATGCTGATCGGACCGGCCGTCGTGCTGGTCGCCATGCTGATCGCCTTTACCTATCTCGGTGACGGCCTGCGTGACGCGCTCGACCCGAAGGACCGGTAGGACAGTCTCATGGCATTGCTAGAAGTCAAAAATCTCAAGGTCGATTTCCAGACCAATGATGGCGTGGTCCACGCCGTACGCGACCTTTCCTACACGCTGGAAAAGGGCAAGACCCTGGCCATTGTGGGCGAGAGCGGCTCGGGCAAGACCCAGGGCGCCTTCGCCATATTGGGACTGCTGCCCAAGAATGGGCGGTCGTCCGGGTCGGTGATGTTCGACGGCAAGGAAATCCTCAACCTGCCGCTCAAGCAGATCAATACCTACCGCGCGGCACGGATCGGCATCATCTTCCAGGACCCGATGACCTCGCTCAATCCCTATCTGCGCATCTCGCGGCAGATGACGGAGGTGCTCGAGCATCACAAGGGCATGAGCCATTCTGCCGCCCTGGCCGAGAGCGTGCGCTTTCTCGATGCCGTGCGCATTCCGGATGCCAGGAACCGTGTGCACATGTATCCGCACGAATTCTCGGGCGGCATGCGGCAGCGCGTGATGATCGCCATGGCGCTGCTGTGCGGGCCGGAGCTGCTGATCGCCGACGAGCCGACCACGGCGCTCGACGTGACGGTGCAGGCCGAGATCATCGACCTGCTGGTGGACCTGCAGGAGGATTTCGGCGCCTCGATCATCCTGATCACCCATGACCTGGGGATCGTGGCGGGCACCTGCGAGGATACGCTGGTGATGTTCGACGGGCGGGTGATGGAATATCGCAAGACCGAGGAGCTGTTTGCCAGCCCCGACCATCCCTATACCAAGGGGCTGCTGGCCGCCGTGCCGCGGCTCGACAAGAAGGTCGAGCGCCTCTCGACCGTATCCTATGACTTCATGAGCGGAAGGCGCGAGGCATGAGCGACCAGAAGACACCCATTCTCGAGGTCCGCAATCTGTCGGTTCATTTCGACATTCCGGTCGGGGGCATGTTCGGGGGCCATTCGGTGCTCAAGGCGGTCAAGGATGTGTCCTTCGACCTGCATGCGGGCGAGACGCTGGGCATTGTGGGCGAGAGCGGCTGTGGCAAGTCCACCCTGTCGCGCGCCATCATCCGGCTGATCCATGCGACCGAGGGCGAGTCCAAGTGGATGGGCAAGGACATCCTCAAGATGACCCCCAAGGAACTGGTGGCGCTGCGCAAGGATATCCAGATGGTCTTCCAGGATCCGCTGGCCTCGCTCAATCCGCGCATGACGGCCGGCGCCATCATCGCCGAGCCGCTGCAAATCCATTATCCCGAAGTCAGCAAGGCCGAGCGCACGGCCAGGGTTGCCGAGATGATGGACAAGGTCGGCCTTGTCCCGAGCATGATCAACCGCTATCCGCACGAGTTTTCCGGTGGCCAGTGCCAGCGCATCGGCATTGCCCGGGCGCTGATCACGCGGCCCAAGCTGATCGTCTGCGACGAGGCGGTTTCGGCGCTCGACGTGTCGGTGCAGGCCCAGGTCATCAACCTGCTGATGGACCTGCAGAAGGAGTTCGGCGTTTCGCTGCTGTTCATCGCCCACGACATCGCCGTGGTGCGCCATATCGCGCAGCGGATCATGGTGCTCTATTTCGGCGAAGTGGTGGAAATCGGCGACAGCGAGCAGGTGGTGATGGAACCGCGCCACGATTATACCAAGAAGCTCATTGCCTCGGTGCCGGTGCCGGACCCCAAGGAAGAGATGCGGCGCCGCGAACTGCGCCGCCGGCTGCGGCGCGAGGCTGCCGCAGCCTGATCCGGTCTCCGGCTTGATCCGATGCCATCCCGGTTCCGCGCCGGGATGGCCATCCCGCATTGGGATTGATTGGCCCGCAGGCGCTTCTAGGGTTCGGCGGAGTCGCCGGGTGCGCGCCGTTCGGCCTTGCCTGTTCCGACGACTTTTCGCCGCCGGTCCGGGCCGGCATAGCTTTGCGCCTCGATGAAAGGGCGCGGGCTGGCGGCAATGCTGTCGAGCCGCGACTTGATATCCCTGGCCGCAAAGGGCTTGCGCAGGAATTCGGTGACGCCGGCATCCCGCGCCGCCTTGATGCGGGCGGCATCGGGGGCGGCAGACATCATGATCACTGGCGTCAGCCGGTTGTGGCCATCGGGTTCGGTGCGCAGCCGGCCGACCAGGTCCACCGCATCCGGAGCGACAAGGGAATCGTCGATGATGATGAGGCCGAAGGGCCGCCGCCGCAGCTCCAGCCGGGCCTGGTTCGCGTCCTGGACTTCACGGATATCGCGGCGTCCCAGGGCGCGCAGCATCTCGGCAATGAGCGCGGCCATATGGGCCTGGGGATCAATGATCAGCACGCCGGATCGGGTGATGTTTTCGCTGGCCATCGGACGGCACTCGGTCAAGGGTGGTAGAGGCAAGATAGCGACCAGCCCTGACCTCTGCGTTAACGGAGCGGGCGAGGAAATGCCGGGGGAACTGCAATTCCGGCCGGCATGAAAGCGGCGTCCCGGGGGCTCTGTTTGCAGTTGGCTTTCACCAGTGTTCGCGCGGCACTTTTCGGGCTGATACAGAGGATTTGCGCGTTGACAGGCGGGGTCAGGTTCCTTATGAAGAGGCCAGTTTTCGGGCGCCTTGGCGCCCCTTTTGTTTGACCGAGGATTACTGAGATGAAGATCCGCAACTCGCTGAAGGCGTTGATGACTCGCCACCGCGCGAACAAGCTCGTCCGCCGTCGCGGCCGCGTTTACATCATCAACAAGGTGGACAAGCGCTTCAAGGCCCGCCAGGGCTAAGCGC
>CBFGTF010000017.1:0-29175 GCA_965651655.1 uncultured Devosia sp. | reverse complement strand
CTGGCATTGCTCACCGGCTGGCTGGGCGGTGTCGCGTTCAAACGCTGAAATCGGTCAATCCGCTTCAGGTCTGCGCGGTCGGCGTATTGATGGGCAGACCATCGAGGAAGTCCCGGTTTCTGCAGTATGGGGGCGCGGCATCAAGCCTTGCGGATGCGCCGATCAGCTCGGCGCATCGGTCCGAATGTCGGCACAGGAGGCATCGAACGGTGCCACGGCGGACCTCTTCGGGTGAAATGTCCCCGCCAAGCAGGGTGGACGATATTTCCCGCCCCATCGCGTTTGCCATCGCGAACATCCGGTCGGATCGTGAACCCAGTTCCGAGATCATTGACATGGTGGTTTCTCCCAGCCTGATGCGATGATGCAGGTTCCGCGCGGCGGAAACCTTGATCTGGCGCAAATTGTCCTCAGTTTGGCCGGGGGCGGGCGGATCATCGCCTGCCCGGGTGGCTAGCGTGCAGGACGGGAAAGGATATAGGCCGCACAGGCCACCAGGATGGTTCCAACAGCCACGAGGAGCAGGGGTGGTGCCTGGCCGGTCGCGACCAGGGCGGTGAACCCGGCCATCATGCTCATGATCGCTGCAATCTTGGCGCCCGTGGGAATGGCGCGGCGGCTGCGCCAGGCGCGGATGGCGGTCCCGAACCTGGGATGGGAAACCAGCCAGCGCTCAAAGCGGGGAGATGATCGCGAAAAGCAGGCGGCGGCCGCGATGACAAATGGCGTGGTGGGGAGCACGGGCAGGACAATGCCAAGGCCTCCCACGCCAAGCAGAACGAAGCCCGCCACGGTCAGAACGGATCCCCGCACAGACATCAGCGAACCTGCTTTTCGCCCAGAAGACGCAGGTCTTCGGAACCGCGAAGGGCATGGTGGGCAATGTCTTCGAACAGCAGGGCGAATTCGGAAAAGACGCTGCGGTCGGCTTCCTGCCAGCTGATGTCTTCCAGTTCCGCCAGCAATTCGACAAGGGCGGCGATGGCGGCGCGGTGGTGGCGGGACGAGAGCAGGGAGCGGCGGGTTTCACGCTGCTGTTCCATCTCGACAAAGCGTCCAAGAGCGTCGTTGACGCGTTGCCGGCAATCGCAGTCGAGGGCAATTGTGCCGATGACCGAGCGGATGCGGGTGATCAGCGCGTCCGGGGCGGTTCTATCAGGTGCGGGAAGGTGCCTGTTCATGCGGCCACCCAATCCATGCCTGCAACGCCATGCAGGAAGCCATTGGCGAACGGTGCGGCCGGATAGACGTCCTTCAGCTTTCGCATGCCGTCTTCCAGTTCAATGCGGCCATCGCGCATATCGGCATAGATGGCGGCTATGGCCACCATGTCGCAATCCTGCGGCGACAGGCGCAGATGGGTTACGCCCATATCGGCCAGCGCAGGCATGTCTCCCAAAAGGACCTGGCAATGCCGGGACATGGTCTGGACGCCATTGAGACTGAGAAAGGGCTGGCCGTCGAGCGTGTCGACGTCGAGCCCGTCGACGTCTTCGCCGCAGACAAACTGGCAATTGTCCTTGCTGTGCCCCTTGGCCCGGGCATGGGCGCAGCGAGCGGAAATGGCGAGGGGCAGACGTCCGAATGCGATGATTTCGTAGTCGAGTTCGGGGGCTGCGGCGATTATCGATGCGATCGACGCTGCCGGCAACTCCGGACCCAGGCAGATGCGGGTGGCGCCGCGTCTGGCCAGCAGGCTGGCCGTGGCGCCATTGTAGACATTGACGAAAGGCCCCACCAGATGCGGCCTGCCCGCGAGCAGGTGCAGCGCCGAGAGATCGTTGGCCTCGGCCAGGGGTGCCTGGCTGGCCAGTCGCCGTGTCTGGGCCACTTCCCGTTCCATCGTCACAAGCGCCAGCGACGCCAACGCCACGGACTTGCCCGAAGCGGTCAGCCGTTCCACGACCTGGGGCAGGAAGGGCCGGGTGAAGTGGTCCCGCTTGGAACAGACCACTTCACCCAGCGTCACCGCATCGATATCCCCCGATTCAGCAATGCGGAAATAGAAGTCGCGCCATTTGTCGCCCGACCACAGATAGGGCACGGGCCCGAGGGTGATCCTGAGAGCGGATGGATCAGCCATATTGTCACCGCCACTTCTTTTCATAGGCACCCGATGTGGTTCGCTGGCCCTCGCTGAGGCGATGCAGGTGCGCCAGCTTTTGCGCTCGCTCTGCCCTTGGGGCCGCCAGGGCGGCACGCAGGCTCGACACCACCTGGGCCACATAGGCTTTGCCGCGCTGGCGGCCCTCGATCTTGAGGGCGGTCACGCCGGCCTCGCGCAGCCCCTCGAGGTGCTCCATGACATCAAGGCTCACCGGGTCCTCGAAGGCATAGCCATCGTCCTCGGCAATGTGGAACCGGCCCTTGCACAATGTGGGATAGCCTGCCGGTTCACCAGCGCCGAAACGGTTGATGGTGAAGCCGCCCAGTTCGGACACCATGTCGGCGCCGTCCTCGCGATAGCGCACATGGCTGGCCGGCGAACATACGCCCTGCATGTTGGGAGACTGCCCGGTGATGTAGGAAGAGAGCGAGCAACGCCCCTCGGCCATGACGCAGAGCCCGCCAAAGGCGAAGACCTCCAATTCACACCGGACCTGCCTGGCCAGGGTCGCAATCTCGGCTACGGTAAGAACGCGCGGCAAGACCAGACGTTTGGCGCCGAAACCCTCGATCAGCAGGTTGACGGCATCGGCATTGGAGGCGGAGGCCTGCACGGAGACATGCAGGCGCTGGTCGGGATGATTGGTGGCGACATAGTCCATGAGCGCCATGTCGGCCACAATGAGCGCATCGGCGCCCGCGGCAACGGCATCGTCGGCCGCATCATACCAGAGCTTTTCGCAACCTGCGCGCATGAAGGTGTTGAGCGCCACATAGGTCTGGACGCCGCGCGCCCGGCCAAGGGCGACGGCCTGGACAAGTTCGGTGCGTGTGAAGTTGAGGCCCGGAAAGTTCCTCGCATTGGTCTCGTCGCGAAAGCCGCAATAGATCGCGTCAGCTCCCGCTTCAACTGCTTCGCGATAAGCGGCCGGTGTTCCGGCAGGGCAGATGAGCTCCATGACCCTAAACCCGCCTGGCCAGGGCGCGACCCCGAATGAGCTCCGCCACTTGCCTGAACGGCTGGGCCATGGGTCCGGCCATGCCCGCAAGATCAGTGGGCAGGTCGAAACCGCAATCGTCCAGCCCATTGCGCAAGGCCAGCATCGCTTCCATGTCCCCGGATACTGTCAGAGCCCGTGCGAAGAACACCGCGTCACCATCGATCCGGCCTTCCAGCAAGGCCAGCAGGGTCAGAAGCGGACCGGAAACGCTGGCATCGGCCGGCGCTGCCGCCGCCTTGCGGGTGACCAGGATGGTTCTGCCCGCAGGATGAACTGTAAAACTCAGATCAAGATCGGCGGGCGTGAACCGGAAGCGTTTGTTCGCCTGGGCGCCAAGCCGGTCGAACAGGTCAGGATGCTGCTGCAGCGCCCGCCGGAACACCGTTTCGACGATGCCTTGCACCAAGGCCATTGGCAGGCAGTCGATGGCGAGGGAAAGAGGACGCGGCAGCAGCATCTGGCGGCTCCTGTTGAGTGGACGCGGGACCGGGTGTAGCCCGGCAGAGCGGCGCCGACCTTGATGCAGCGCAAGGAAGCCCAGAGATTGCTCTGGCAGACATGCGCCATGCCTACCAAGCTCCTGCCCGGCCCGCGCCACCCCATTGCCGATAACCTGCGAGCCTTCATGCGGCTGCTGGAGGCACGTGGACAGTTGCGGCGCATCAAGCGGCCAATCAGCATGATCCACGAGGCCACCGAAATTCATCGGCGGGTGCTGGAGAGCCATGGGCCGGCCCTGTTGCTTGAAAATCCCATCGGATCGGATGGAATGCCTACCGCCATGCCGGTGGTGGTCAATCTCTTCGGTACGACAGAGCGCATCGCCCTGGGCCTGGGACTGGAGGCCGGCGACCTCGATGCTTTGGGGGAGGGGTTGGCGCGGCTGCGCTCCCCCCGGCCGCCCTCTGACCTGCGCAGTGCCTGGGGACAGCGCGACATGCTGCGGGCGGCCCTGAACCTGCGGACGCGGCCGGTAGCCGGACCGCCCTGCCAGGAGATTGTCTGGCGGGGGGATGCACTCGATCTGGGCCGCCTGCCGATCCAGACCTGCTGGCCCGGGGAGCCTGCGCCGCTGATTACCTGGCCGCTGGTGATTACGCGCGCCCCCGATGATCCGAGGGATATCAATGTCGGCATCTACCGCATGCAGGTGCTGGGGCCGAACCAGGCCATCATACGCTGGCTGCCGAGCCGGGGCGGGGCGCGGCACCACCGGCTGTGGCAGCAGAAGGGGCAGGATATGCCAGTTGCGATCGCCATCGGCGCTGATCCGGCGACCCTGCTGGCCGCCGTCATGCCGCTGCCTGACGGCCTTGATGAAATGGCCTTTGCCGGCGTCCTGCGACGACGCCAAAGCCGAATTGCTCCGGCCATCAGTGTCGGCCTGCCTGTGCCTGCAGAGGCCGAGATCGTGCTGGAAGGCATGGTCAGCGCGACCCATACAGCGCTGGAAGGACCATATGGGGACCACACCGGCTACTACAATTCCGTCGAGCCGTTTCCGGTTGTGACGCTGAGTGCGATCACCCTGCGCCGTGACCCCGTCTACCTGTCCACCTATACCGGGCGGCCGCCAGACGAACCGTCGCGACTGGGCGAGGCGATGACGCCGCTCTTCGCGCCAATGGCCAGGGCACAGTTTGCCGAGATACGCGATCTCTGGCTGCCGCCCGAGGCCTGCTCCTATCGCGCCATGGTGGTGGCCATCGACAAGCGTTATGCGGGCCAGGCACGGCGCGTCATGATGGGACTGTGGTCCATGCTGCCGCAGTTCAGCATGACCAAGCTGATCATTGTGGTCGATCCGGACATTGATGTGCGCAAGTGGTCCGATGTGATGTGGGCAGTGTCTACCCGCTTCGATGCTCCGCGCGACCTGGTGGTGATCCCCGATACGCCCATCGACTATCTCGACTTCGCCTCGGCCCGGCCTGGGCTGGGCGGCAAAATGGGCCTGGATGCGACGAACAAGATCGGCGCCGAAACCTCGCGCGAGTGGGGGCGGCCCCTGGCCATGTCACCCGAGATCACGGCAAGGGTTGATGCCATTTGGGGTGAACTGGGGATCTCAGCGTGAGCCGGACGAACCGGATCGTTCTGGCCTTGACGGGCGCCTCCGGCGCGGCAATCGGCCTGCGCATCGCCGAGCGCTTGTCACGGCGAGCTGGCGTGGAGACCGATCTGGTGGTGTCTGCGGCGGCCGAACGGACCCTGACCCATGAGGTGGGCGCAGACGCATTGGCGCGCCTCACAGGCCTTGTCACGCGGGTTCACGCCGCTGCCAATATAGGGGCGAGTATCGCCAGCGGATCGTATCGCACGCACGGCATGATCGTGGCGCCCTGCTCAATGCGGACACTGGCGGCCATCGCTTCGGGGACGAGTGACAATCTGGTGGCCCGCGCGGCCGATGTGCACCTCAAGGAGAGGCGGCGGCTGGTGCTGTTGGCGCGCGAGACTCCGCTGCATCTGGGGCATTTGCGCAATATGGTGGCCGCCACGGAAATGGGCGCGATCATCATGCCGCCTGTGCCTGCCTTCTACCATCGGCCCCAGAGCATTGCCGAAATTGTCGATCAGCTTGCGGCCAGGGCCATCGATCTGCTCGACCTGCCGGGCGAGGCAGAAGCCAGACCCTGGGATGGCGGTGGAGCCTGGGCTGTATCGACATTCACCTGATGCGGGTCTGCAAATGCCAGTTTCCTGCGCTTCCGGTGCTCACGTACCAAACCTACGCTGCGCTCCGGGTCTCGAAAACCGGCATTTTCGCCTCCGCCTGAACTGAATGTCGATACGGCCTAGGACATTGCCAGGATCAGCGGGTCGGCGCCGAACAGGGCAGAGTGTCCGCCCAAGAGCAGCCAGGCCGTGATCAAAGCGGCTGCGAGACATCCGATGATCATAGGGGCGTCGAGCTGCAACCTGGCCCGACCCGACATTATTGCGGCCAATGGGACAATGGAGGTTGTGGCGGCGAATTCCTGCCAGCCCGGCCCCAGGCGGCGCCGGCTGCGGCGCTCGGTCATGGCTATGCCCAGGGCCGCGAACAGCCCCAATGTGCCGAACAGCAGCAGGCTGCGCAGGTCGCCATTGGCGATGACATGACCGCTGGCCCAGAAGATGAAGCCCCAGAGAACCGGGTGACGTGTGATCGCGACAATGGCGCCGGGCGGTGTCTCGCCGCGACGAAAGGTGATGGACCCCGGATTGGAGCTGATCAGCCCGGCCGCCAGCAGGAAAAGGGCGGGAGGCGAGAGGATGATCGCCGCCCAGGCTTGCCATGGGGCAGAGGGCCAGAGCTCGACATGGTCGAGCGCCAATGCAGCATGAAAGACCCAGGCCAGGCTCGCAAGCGACACCAGCGAATAGCACGCCAGATAGAGCCGTCGTCCCAAACGATCCACCAGGTGTCCGCGAATTGTCGGCAGGGCGGGAACCGAATGCAGGGCCAGGAACAATCCGAGCGCGACAAGGAACTGGGTCAATGCACCGATCCTGGAGGCGGGTTCACGTGGGAGATCAATACAAGCAGATATTGTTCACTATGGACATGACGTCGAACGCTTTCGAAGAAAGACCGCAGCAGATAGCCCGTAGCATCGGGCGATAGCGCGGGTTGCTGCGCGGCCAGGCCCAAGAGGGCCTCTTCGACTTCCATGGCCGCCTGGCCGTCGAATTCATGATCCTGTCGCAGCCGTTCGGCCATTTCCCGAAACTCGACCCGGGACGATGCGGCAAGGAGTGGCAGGAGTTCCACCTCCTCGCGTTGATGGGTCTGGGCAAGACTGGCCACGGTGTCGCGGGCGAGGCGCTCGCAATGGGCAAGATCGACGCGGTCCGGCAAGCTGTCGGCAACCCGTTCCAGCTCATCGCAGATTGCCAGCAGCCGGGCATAGCAGTCACTGAGCGTCTTCAGCGGCAGATCTGAGGCCATTCCCGCGTCCTTGCTGGTTGTTGTCGGATCACCCTAGTGCAGGCCGCAGCGCGGGACTTTGTTTCCGATCAAGGCAGGTGGTCGCGACGCGGATTGTCTTCCTCATACAGGAAGCGCTCGGCAGCACCTTCCAGGTCCTCGTACTGGCCGTTGCGCAGCGTCCACAGGAAGACCACAAGGCCCATGGCGCCAAGGATGATGGAAATGGGGATGAGGTAGAAGAAATCACTCATGCGGCGAGAACCCCCTCCGGATGCTGGCGGTGACCGGCAAAGGGATGCCAGCCCAGGCGCAGCGCGTTGAGCACGACAACAATGGACGAGACCGACATGGCAATGGCGGCCAGGAAGGGATTGACGAGGCCTGCAAGCGCGATGGGCAGGGCGATGACATTGTAGGCCAAGGCGAGGATCAGGTTCTGTCGCACCAGTGACTGCGCCTCGCGCGCCACTGCCAAGGCAGCGGGCACGGCGCTCATATCATTGCGCAGGAATACGAAGTCGGCGGCGTTGCGGCCTACGTCAATGGCGCTGCCCGGGGCCATGGACACATGGGCACGCGCCAAGGCCGGGGTATCGTTTAGACCGTCACCGACCATCAGGACACGGTTGCCCTTCTGCTCGAGCCTGGCGACATGGGCCAGCTTGTCATCGGGCAGCATCCCGCCGCGTCCGGCAATTCCCAGGCGAGCTGCCAGGGCAGAGACGATGGCGGGGCGGTCGCCCGACAACACCTCGACCGACAGTCCGCGGTCGCATAGGGCCTGGACGCTCGCCGGCGTATTGGGACGCAGCTGGTCGGCAAAGGTGAAGCTGGCCAGCGCCTGCCCATCGCGCGACAGCACGGTGCCGCCGGCTTCGGTCTCTGCCCCGGACCAGCCGGCGCGACCCAGCCGGTAGAGATGGCCGTCCAGTCGCGCTGCGATGCCCAGCCCGGCATGTTCGGCAATTTCGGTCCAGTCGATTGCCTCAGCGGGGCGATAGGCACGCGCGATTGCCGTCGCATAGGGATGGCGCGACCGGGCCGCCAGGCTGGCCGCGATGGCCAGCGCATCTGCATCGCCGGCAATGGCAATGGGTGTGGCCATGCCCGTGGTCAGCGTGCCCGTCTTGTCAAAAATGACATGATCGACCTCGGCCAGCCGCTCCAGTGCCGAGCCATCCTTGACCATGATGCCGGCCTCGAACAGACGCCGGGCCGCGACAACCTGCACCATGGGCACGGCCAGGCCAAGCGCGCAGGGGCAGGTGATGATCAACACTGCAATGGCAATGGTCGTGGCATTGTGCAGATCGCCGTTTGCGAGCACCCAGCCAATGAAGGCCAGGGCCGCCGCCAGGTGAACGACCGGCGAGTACCAGGCGGCTGCCCGGTCCGCGATCCGCCGGTAGCGATTGCGACCGCTTTCGGCATCATCGAGCAATTGCACCAGGCGATGGAGGGTCGATCCCTTCTCGTCGGCCGTGGTGCGAAGGGTCAGGGCGGCGCCCAGATTGAGCGCGCCCGCGGGCACCGCCTGGCCCGGGCCGACCGGTTCGGGCAGGCTTTCTCCCGTCAGCAGGCTCCGGTCGAGACTGCTCTGGCCCGAAACAATATCGCCGTCGAGCGGGATGCGCTCGCCCCTGGCCACCGAGATGATGCTACCCGGGGGCACCTCGCCGAGGGGCAGGTAGGCCGGACCATCAGCACCGTCCATGACCAGGGCTCCGGCCGGGGCCAGCCGTGCCAGACCCTTGACGGCGGTCCGGGCGCGCTCGCGCATGGCATGGTCCAGGGTGCGTCCAATCAGAAGGAAGAAGATCAGCGATGCGACCGCGTCGTAGTAAACACGATCGCCCGAGAAGATCGTGTCGTAGAGGCTCAGCCCGAAGGCCAGGGCGATGCCGATACTGATCGGCACATCCATATTGGTCCTGCCTGTGCGCAGGGCGGCCCAGGCCGAGAGATAGAACACCCGGCCCGAATAGAGGAGAGCCGGCAGGGTCAGTCCCGCGCAGATCCAGTGCAGCAGCGCGCGGGTGGGACCATCGGCGCCGGCCCAGACCGAGCCGGAAAACATCATGATATTCATGGAGCAAAAGGCGGCGACTGCCAGCGCACGGATGAGGGCGGCAAGACCCGAATCCATCGAAGCGCTCTCCAGCGAGAACAGGTGTGGCTCATAGCCCAGTTCCACCAGGCGTCGCACCATGGGCGGCATGGCGTCTGCCTCGCGCCAGCGGACGCTGACCCTTTTGCTCGACAGGTTGACACGGCTCGATGCCACGCCGGGCAGCGCAGCAAGCGCCTTCTCTATGGTCTGGATACAGGCGCCACAGTGAATGGAGGGAACGGAGAATTCTGACTGACGCAGCCCTTCGCCCAGGCTCTGGCTGGCCAGCCGCACCTCGTTTTCGGTGGGGCCACGGTCGGGGCCACCGGCAAGGGCCTCGGCAAAGATGGGGGGCGGGGCGCAGCAGGTCATGACAAGGCGGCTCAGTCTCCCCGAACGGCACAATAGGCATGCCAGGTGGCATGGCCGAGCAGGGGGAAGATGATGATGAGTCCGACAAGCCCGGTGGCAAGGCTGACCAGGGTCAGCCCGACCACGATGCCGGCCCAGACCAGGGTGGCGGGCATGTTGTTGGTGACCAGCGAGAGCGACAGGCCCATGGCCGAGAACGCATCGACATGACGATCCAGCACCATGGGGATGGAAAAGGCCCCGATGGCAAAGGAGAAGGCCGCGAACAATCCGCCAACGGCGGTGCCGACTCCGAGCATGGCTAGGCCGCTGGGCGTGGTCAGCAGCAGTTCGGGCACCTGGTCAAATCCGGGAAAGGGCCGCCAGCCAAAGAACAGGGCATAAAGCAGCACGGCCGCGCGCATCCAGACCAGCATGAGGGTCATCAGCACCGCGCCAACAAAGAACAGGTGCATGCCCCCGCGCGGCAGAATCATGTCGGCAAGCCCAGTGCGCTTGCCGGCTGCCAGGCCGCGGCTCTTGACGTAGAGGCCGGTCGCCAGGAGCGGTCCCACCACCAGGAAGCCCGCCAGGGCCGGGAACAAGACTTGCGCCCAGTCGAACGCAAACATGGCGTAGATCAGTCCATAGGAGAGCAGTGTGATCCCCAGGCCATAGGCAAGGCTGAGGCCGGGATGGGTCCACAGGTCGCGCCAGCCGGCGCGCAGCCATTCCAGGGGGGCACCGAGAGAAAGATGCCGGTTGTGATTGACCGCGCGCGGAAGTGCCGGTTCATGGGGCGGGAGCGTGTCTGCGATGTCGGACATGGTCTTGGACCCTTGTGATCAACAGGCCGATTTGGCGGCACGGAACTGGCTGCTGCCATCGGGAAGCTTGAGATGGCTGACGCAGTCGGGTTGCGAGGTGAAGGCGACATAGACCAGGTGGGCATTGGCCAGCAGCAGCACGGCCACCAGGCTCAGCCCGATCAGCCAGACTGCGCGGAGGCGCCGGCGTGCCGTGTGGGGTACGGTCGTCGCGGTCACGGCGTTGCGCCCCTCAGGTCGAGGACGTAGAGGGCAAGCAGCCGGATCTGGGCGGCGCTCAACCGGCCTTCCCAGGCGGGCATGGTGCCTTGGCGGCCATTGTAGATGGACTGCCGGATGATGCTGCGATCGCCGCCATAGATCCAGTGCGCATCGGTCAGATTCGGAGCGCCGGTTTCCAGCATGCCGCCTGCATCCTCGCCATGGCAGCCGGCACAATTGTCGGCAAACAGGGTTTCGGCCGTGGCCCGTGCCTCTGCCGAGGGCACGGACTGGCCCTGCAAGGACACCAGATAGTCGGCGAGAGCGGAAATATCCGGGCCGCTCAGCAACTGGTCGCGGCCAAAGGCCAACATCTGTGCGAAGCGGGTTTCGGGGTGGATGGAATTGATGCCGACGCGAATGGTCTCGGCGATGGTGTTCGCATCTTCGCCCCACATCATGGGAGCCTCGGCAATGTTGGGATAGCCGGGATTGCCGTTGGCGCTGCTGCCGTGGCACCCCGCGCAATTGTCGGCGAACAGGGTGGCGCCGGTCCTGCGGACCAGATCCATCATGTCCTGATCCTGGGCAAGGCTGGCAAGATCCTCTACCTCAAGGCGTTCGGTCCAGACCGCGCGTTCGGCTTCTGCGTCGGCCAGGCTCTGGCGCACGGCCTGGTGCTGGTCGGCCCCCAGAATGCCGCGGAAGTAACCGGTGACTCCGGGCCAGCTCGGCATCAGTACGGTCCAGCCAATGGCGAACAGGCCCATGCAGATCAGGAACGCCCAGAGCAGTCGTGGCACCGGGGTGTTGAGTTCCTTGATGCCGTTCCATTCATGGCCAGTGGTCATCTGGCCGGAAAATTCATCGCGTTCCTTCAGCGCCATGGCCGATCTTCCTCTTCGCGCACGGGTACGCCTGCAGCTTCATCGAAGCCCCGCTTGTTGGACGGCCAATAGGTCCAGACCAGACACGCCAGGCTCAGCACTACCAGGTAGATGAGGCCGAAGGACTTGGAGAACCCCACGACGGTTTCATGGTCGAACGGCATCATTCCAGCTCCGCGATCGGGGTTGTGTGGGCAGCATTGGTGAGCGTGCCCAGCACCTGGAGATAGGCGACCAGCGCATCCATGTCGGTCAGCGGACCGGCATTGCCGTCAAAGGCCCGGATGTTGGTGGCCTCGCCATAGCGTTCGGACACCCCGCCGGCTTCGACGCTGTCCGGATTGGCCTGCCCATAGGCATCCTGGGTGGCATTGGCGATCTGTTCGTCGGTATAGGGCACGCCCACCGCACGCAACGCCGCCAGGTGATTGCCCAGGTCGTCCGTTCGCAACTGGTCGCGCAGCAGCCAGCGATAGGCGGGCATCTTGCTCTGGGGCACCAGGTCACGCGGGTTGTAGAGATGGGCGGTGTGCCAGGCGTCCGAATACTTGTTGCCCAGCCTTGCCAGGTCCGGACCCGTGCGCTTTGAACCCCAGAGCTGGGGGTGGTCATATTGGCTTTCAACCGCCAGCGAATAGGGGCCGTAACGGTCCACCTCGTCGCGCAGTGTGCGGATCATCTGGCTGTGGCAGGCATAGCAACCTTCGCGGATGAAGATGTTTCGGCCGGCCACTTCGAGCGGGGTATAGACCCGCATGTCCTGTGCCTGCTCCACCGTTTCGTCGATGGTGAAAAGCGGGGCAATTTCAATGAAACCGCCAATGGATGCGACCACGATGATGAAGCCGACAAGCCCAAGGGCGCTGCGTTCCAGGCGATAGTGAAACTTGAACATGGATTATTCTCCGGCCTGCAGGGCAGGTTCGGCGGGAAGGTCATGGCCGTGTTCGGGCTGCACCCTTGCCGGCATGCGAATGGTCATGATGACATTGTAGAGAGCGGTCAGGGCGCCAAGCAGGAACAGCAACCCGCCAAAGGCCCGGACGATGTAATAGGGATGCATGGCGTCCAGGCTCTCGATGAAGGAGTAGCTGAGCGTGCCGCTCTCGTCATAGGTGCGCCACATCAGGCCCTGGATGACGCCTGAATTCCACATGGCGAAGACGTAGATCACGGTGCCCGACAGGGCGAGCCAGAAGTGAACTTCGACCAGCTTGCCCGAATAGAGCCGCTCGCGCTTGAACATGGTGGGCACCAGTGCATAGATCGACCCGAAGGTGATCATGGCCACCCAGCCCAGGGCACCGGCATGCACATGGCCAATGGTCCAGTCTGTATAGTGGCTGAGCGAATTCACGGCGCGGATGGCCATGAACGAACCCTCGAACGTGGTGATGCCGTAGAAGATGGCTGCCAGCGCCATGAAGCGCAGCACCGCGTCATCGCGCACCTTGTGCCATGCGCCGTTCAGCGTCAGAAGGGCATTGCCGGCCGAGGCCCAGCTCGGCACCAGCAGGACCACCGAAAAGGCCATGCCCAGGGTCTGAACCCAATGGGGCAGGGCGGTGTAATGCAGGTGGTGTGAACCCGCCCACATATACATGAAGGTGATGCCCCAGAAGCTGATGATCGACATCCGGTAGGAAAAGATCGGGCGACCGGCGCGCTTGGGCAGGTAGTAATACATCATGCCCAGGAACCCGGCGGTGAGAAAGAACGCCACCGCGTTGTGGCCATACCACCACTGGGTCATCGCATCCTGGACGCCGGCGAACAGCGAATAGGACTTTGCCGATCCCAGCGAGACAGGCACGGCCAGGTTGTTGACGATGTGAAGGATCGCCACGACCAGGATGAAGGCCATGTAGTACCAGTTGGCCACATAGATGTGCGGCTCCTTCCGGCGGGCGAGGGTCCGCATGTAGATGGCGAAATACACGACCCAGACCACGACCAGCCAGATATCGGCATACCATTCGGGCTCGGCATATTCCTTGGACTGGGTCAGACCCATCAGATAGCCGCTGGCCGCGACAATGCAGAACAGGTTGTAGCCGAGCAGCACGAACCATGGCGTGATGGCATCGGGCAGGCGCGCCCGGGTGGTGCGCTGCAGCACATGGAAGGAAGTGGCAATCAGCGCATTGCCGCCAAAGCCGAAAATGACGCCACTGGTATGGATGGGCCGCAGGCGTCCCCAACTGAGCCATGCAACGTCGAAGGTGAGGTCCGGCCAGGCCAGCAGGGCCGCAACCCAGAAACCGGCCGCCATGCCGACCACGCCCCAGACAAGCGTCAGGATGAGGCCCAGGCGGGTGGGCGCATCATAATATTCCGCCAGCCGCTCGGCAGAGGGCTCGGGGAGCTCGAACTGGCGAATGGCAATGAAAAGCCCGGCCAGAGCGACACCGAAGACCAGCCAGCCATGCACGCCCAGCAGATCGCTGCGACCGGCAATGGCCATGGCAAGGCCCGCCACCAGCAGTGCCCCCAGGATGATGATTGCGGCAATCCTCTCATCACGCGTGAAGTCAGCCAACATGCCTTGCCCCCGAAGCCGTTCGTCTCGCGCGGGCCAGATTTCCCCCGCATCGCAAGACCCCTAGCCAATTCGGGAACGGGCTCTTTGATCCGGATCAAACACGCAGCCGATTGCAGGTGGCAGGTAGCGAAGAGGATGGTTGGCAATGTTTGCGCCGCGACAAAGTGCGTTCCGCGCCGGCCCATTAGGGTGCGATGGTCCGGGCGAATGGCCGCCGCCCGGCACTCTTCTCACGGCGGCCAGGACAGGACAGATGGCAGAACAGACTGCAGACCTTCCCTTTATCGATGTGCGCATGATCCAGCCGCGCGAGCGGCATCCCCGCATCTTTGCCATGGCCAACGACCTGGAAACCGGCAAGAGCTTCGTGATCGTCAACGACCACGATCCGCGCCCGTTGCACTACCAGTTGCAGGCCGAATATCCGGGACAGTTCTCCTGGACCTATCTCGAAAGTGGCCCGGACGTGTGGCGTGTCGAACTGGGTCGCCAGTCAGCGGCTTGAGATCCCCGGGGCCGGCTCTAGAGCCGGCTCCCTGCCCGGAGCAATTCATGCAGATGGCCGCAATTTCGCGCTGGAGCCTGGTGTTCTTTGGCTGTGCCCTTTTGGCGCTGACGAGCGCATTCGGGTTGATGGCGGTGGGGTTCGGCTTTCCCGGCGATGACCTGGCCGCGCCGCGTACGCTGATCCTGATCCATCTGGTCGCCATTGGCTGGTTGAGCCTGCTCATGCTGGGCGCGCTGTTCCAGTTCCTGCCGGTGCTGGTGGGTCGTGACCTGGCCATGGCGCGGTTGGCGCCGGTGGTGCTCGGTCTTCTCGTCGCCGGGCTGATTCTGCTGCTATGCGGCTTTGCCACCCTGGACGGCTGGGCAGGCGGATCGGCTGATCTCCTGCCTCTGGGAGGGCTTCTGTTGCTGGCTGGATTTGTGCTGGCGGCGGCTATTCTTTTCAGCACGCTGCTGCGCGCCAGCATGTTGCCATTTTCGGCGGGCTTCGTCGCCCTGGCCCTGATGAGCCTGCTGGTTACCGCCCTGCTGGGCGAAACGCTGGCCTCGGTGCTGGCCGGGCTGATCGGCGGAGATTTCTCGGTAGCTATGATCAGCCATGGGCTGCCCCTGCATGCTTCGTTCGGGCTGGGTGGCTGGCTGACTCTGGCCGCGATGGGCGTCAGCTACCGGCTCGTCTCGATGTTCCTGATCTCGCCCGAACGCAGAGGCGCGATGCCGCGCATAGTATTGTGGAATGGAGCGTTGGCGCTCGGCGCGCTCATTGGAACGCTTGTTGTCCTCATCGCTGCCAATTCATCCTGGTCGCTGGGACTCGCGCTGACCGGGCTTGCGACAGTAGCGGGCATCAGCACTTACCTTGTGGACATGGCGATCCTCTACCGCACACGTCGCCGCGCCGCGCTGGAACTGCACATGATGGCAGCCCTGGCCGCCTTCGGCATGCTGGGGCTGGGCGCTATATTGCTGGGCTGGGCGCTATGGACGGGGCGAGAGGCCACACTTGCCGCGGCCATTCACGTGCTGGCCCTGGGTTGGTTGGGTGGACTGGGCCTGGCCATGCTCTACAAGATCATCCCGTTCCTGACCTGGCTCGAATGCTTCGCTCCCCATATGGGTCGCATGACCACGCCGCGGGTCCAGGACCTGGTGCGGGAGGGACGTGCCCGAACCTGGTTCATTCTCTATTTTGCAGCAGAACTGCTCAGTGCCGCGGCCCTGCACCTGGAATGGAACATGACGTTCCGGACGGCCGCGGCAATGCAATTGCTCGCTGTGGCGTTGCTGATCCATCACTATCATCGCGCGCGGCGCCTGGCCGACCTGCCAGACGCATGGCGCGACCATCCCCGACCGCGCCTGCTGCTACCGGCGCATAGAAGAAGGAGCCTGGCATGAACAATGAAAGTGACGCGGCGCTCGAACTCGATGTCCGGCCCCTCCTGCGCAATGGCGGTGAACCGTTCGGCGCCATCATGGGCGCCGTCAACAGCCTTCGTCCGGGACAGGCCCTCAAGCTGTTTGCCACCTTTCGCCCCGAGCCCCTGTTCAAGGTGATGACGGCCAAGGGATTCGAATATGAGGCCACCCCGCTTGACGGCGGCGATTGGCAGGTCCTGTTCATGCCCCAGGTCCCGGCGGTCGACAATGCCGTCTCGCGGGCGGAGGATCCGGACAGCTGGGAGGAGCCGACCCATTATCTCGACTGCACCCAACTCGATCCGCCCGAACCCATGGTGCAGATCCTGGCGCGGCTCGAAACCATGGCCGAAGGTGTGGTGCTGTTCGCCCTGCTGGGGCGCGAGCCTTTGTTCCTGTTCCCCGAATTGCAGGCCCGAGGTCATGCGTGGATCGGTGATTTTGATGCCGAAGGCGCCAATTACCGGTTGATGGTCCGTTCTGGCGGGCCGTCGTGACGCTGTCGGCACGGATGGAACTGGAGGCCGATATCCGCGCGGCCCTGCGCCTGGTCATCGACCCGGAACTGGGTCACAACATCATCGACCTGGGCATGGTCTATGACATCGATGCGGGCGATGATGGCATGGTGGCTGTTCTCATGACCACGACCGCGCGCTTCTGCCCGGCCAGCGCCTTCCTGAAGGAAGCTGTGGCGATCGCTGCCGGCGCGGTGCGCGGCGTCACGGGGGTCAGCGTCGAGCTGACCTATGATCCAGCCTGGACCCCGGACATGATGGCGCCGGAACTGGCGATCCGGTTCTAGGCCAGGATCAGTCGGCGCGCGGCTTGCGCCGCGTGACCAGGGCCGGGGCATATTCCAGCAGGTAGAGCGCAAAGGCCGCCATCCAGCACAGGCCGCTCAGGGATACCAGGATCAGCCCATGGTCAGGAACCAGGACCGACAGGGGTCGCAGGAGGGCTGCGATCAGGACGAGACCATAGCTGGCCGTCGTGAGATGCGGTGCCGTAAGCGGCAGTCCGGTATGGCCGCGCGTTGCCCTGCTCATGATCGCCAGGGTCATCAGGCCGATGGCGCCGATGGTGAAGACATGCAGGGCCGAGGCGGGGTCGACCAGGCCAAAGGGTACCATTGCCACGCTGATGAAACCCAGTGGCAGCGCGGCATAGGCCAGGTGCAGCACCAGCACCAGCCGTTCCTCGCCTGTTTGCCAACCCCGCCACCGCTTGAGGCGGGCCGCATGCAGGGCGGCCGCAATCAGGCAGGCAGACCCGGTCAACCAGTGATCCGGCCCGATGACCCAGCAGGCCAGGGCGATCAGGCCGCACAGAAGGGCAATCGTGTCGAGCCGGTCATAGGGCGCGGGCAGGTTGGTGACATGGCGCTTGGCCAGCCAGTTGCGGGTGAAGCTGGGGACCACGCGGCCACCAATAATGCCGATCAGCATGACATAGGCCGAAATGGCGAGGCGGCTGGCCAGCCCGGGATCGTCGTTCAGTATGACGAGGCCATGATAGCCGCCATTGGCAAGAGCCAGGGCCAGCACGGCGGCGAGGACCTTGATGTCGCGCCATTTGCGTCCGGCGACAACTTCGCGCAGGCAGATGGCGAACAACAGCGGCAGGAAGGCGATGTCCAGGGCAATGGCCCAGGCCAGCCCGAAACTCGTGGGTGCGATCAACGCCAGCCGCCCCGCCAGCCAGACCAGGAACAGAAGCGCCAGGGGCGTGCCGGATACAGGCAGGCGTCCGGTCCAATTGGGAATGGCCGTGAGGAGAAAGCCCGCCAGCGCTGCCGAGGTGTAGCCAAAGAGCATTTCATGGGCGTGCCAGGCCGGGCCGCCATAGCCCTGCCCGATGGGGAGATCCACCGCCAGCGCGCCGATCCAAAGGCCCATGGCCAGCACCGCCCATAGGCCGGCGGCCAGGAAGAAAGGCCGGAAGCCATAGGCGAGAATGACCGGCCCCGAACGGGCGATGCCTCGTGGCACGGGCTTGCGCTTGATCGGATGCGTATCGGTCATCGGGCACCTCTGGCTGGCGATGGCACCGACTAGCGTGGATTGCGCGTCTATTCCTTGCCCCAGCGCAAGGACGTGGTCAGCTCCGGCCGGCGCTTCCTTCGGCCAGGGCCAGCAGCCGGTCCTTGTCTCGCACCAGAAGCTTTTGCCGCCCGCCCCTGACAATGCCCTGGCTCTCCCAGGCGCTGAACAGCCGAGACACGGTGTGCAGGGTCGTCCCGGTCATTTCGGCGACGTCCTGGCGCGTGAGAGGAAAGTCGATGCGAACGCCGTCTTCCTCGCGTCGTCCGGCCTGTTCCATCAGGCGCAGCACGGCATGGGCCACGCGGCGCTCGACTTCCTCGGTCGACATCTCGCGGATGCGGGTGTGGGCCTCCTGCAGGCGCTGGCCGATGGTGCGCATGGCATTGATGGCCAGATGCGGGTTCTGCTCCACAAAGCTGCCCCAGACTTCATTGGGCCAGCAGATCACCACGCTTTCGGCAGCGGCAATGGGCGTGCCTGGATAGTCGTCGCGCTGCAATGCCTGGGCGAAGCCGAAGAGATCACCCGGATGCACGACCCGAACAATGATCTGCTGACCCTCGGAGGTCACCTGGGTGACCTTGAGCCGGCCGTGCAGGAGCAGGAAGAAGTGCGTCGCCTTGCGTCCCTGCTCGAATATGGCTTCGCCGATCAGTGCGCGGCGCATGGTCGCCCGCGCCAGCATGCGGTCGAGATCGGTGTCCGCCATGTTTGCAAATAGCGGCAGGGATCGCACCAGACTCCGGTCGATGTCAGCCAAAACGCTGTCCCCCAACTCTCGATGAGTCCGGGATACATCAAAAGTCATGGCGGCGATACCTGCGCAGCGGTCGCACCCGTCAAGGAACCATGGAGGCTCCAGGCTAGTCTCTGGCCAGCAGTCGGGCCAGGAGCTGCTCATGCCATGCCGGCCGGCGGACTAGTCGAAAACCCAGATTGTCGGGCGGGATGCCGACCGAGCAGCCACCGCTCTTGGCGTCGCGGATGAAGAAGCTGGTGGCAGCGCGATGCTTGCCCTCGAGTACCCGGATGGTGCAGGCCGCCTGTTCGTTCAGGACGGCGCCGGCGGCATCGACATGCACGCGGCGGTGGCAGGTCTCTGTCCATTCCCAGACATTGCCCGCCATGTCCATGACGCCATTGCTGTTGGCGCCGAAGCTGCCCAGCGGACGTGGATCGGGATCGGCAGAGCGGTTGCGGGCTGCCTCCTGCCGATAGTTGGCAATCCAGCGCAGCGCCGGATTTCCGGTATCATCGCCCAGTTCCAGCGCATCATCGGTGAAACGTTCGGCAGCGGCATAGGCCCATTCGGCATCCGAGGGCAGTGTCCAGACTTGTCCTGTCGATGCGCTCAGCCACCGGGCATAGGCGATGGCATCCTGATAGTTGACGCCTGTGACGGGCACATTGCCGTCCCCAACCAGCGGCGTAAGCGCAGCCACACAGTCACCCGCGGCGACGCAGCGCGCATAGTCGGCCGCGCTGACCTGATAGGTCATGATCTCCAGCGGCCCGGCGAACGCCTCGCTGACAAGGGGTCCGTCAACGGCGATATTGTCACGAAGGTAATGGCCTTCCGCGCGGAAGGTGAGAGTTCCCGGAGGCAGGGTGATCGTCGCAGGAGCCGCAATGTCGGTCGGACCAGGCGCGCTCGGTAGCAGGTCGAGCTGTGCCGCCAGAACGCCAAGTGCCAGGACCAGCAGGGCTGCCGGCACCAGGAGTGTTCTTGTATCCGCTTGACGAGCAGCTTGGGCGATCATCTCTGCCTCCGGGAGGATGCCGGCGCTAAGGGCATAGGAGCCGGCAACGGGTGAGCGGAGCGGCTGTGGCCGCTCCGTCATAGATCGGCGTCAGATCGGGCTGGGCGCCAGCACGCTGGTCATCAGGTCGTCGTTCCATTCGCCCTCGACCACGAAATGGCCCGCGGCGCCGAACTCGAACGCCTCGATGAGATTGTGGTTCACATAGGCATAGACGCCCGGCTGGTGGAACGTGTAGACCGCCGCGCCTGCCGTGCCGCCGGGGATGAACCAGGTCTCCTGGTCGACATCGGGCGGGGTGTGGAACTTGCCAGTGGGCCAGACGAAGTCACCGTGCCCGCCGATCAGGTGCGGCCGGGTATCGCGATTGGCCTGCGAATGCACGATCAGCACGGTCTCCCCGACATTGGCCTTGAGGGCATTCTCGCCGGTGAGCGCGCCCACCTTGCCGTTGAACACGATATGGCTGGGCAGGAGGGTGCGCATCGCATCGATGGCATCGGCGTAGCCGTCACCGATGCTCTCATAGACCTTGTAGTTTCCGTCCGCATCCTTGGGGACATAGAAGTCCTGTTCGCCGACATAGTAGACCCGATCATAGGCTATCAAGTTCCCCTTGGGATCCTTGAGACCCTCGCGCGGCAGCACCATGATGGCCCCATTCATGCCCGAGGTGACATGCCAGGGCACCATGCCTTCGGGCGCACAGTGATAGACAAAGACGCCGGCCTTGGTAGCCTTGAAGCGGAGAACCGCCTTTTCCCCCGGATTGACATTGGTCAGCGCCGCGCCACCCAGCGCGCCCGTAGCCGCGTGGAAGTCGATATTGTGCGGCATCATGTTGGTGTCGGGGTTGATCAGCGTGAGTTCAACATAGTCGCCCTCATGCACCACCATCAGCGGACCGGGAACCGAACCGTCAAAGGTCATGGCCCATAGTTCGACCCCGTCGTCGACCTCGTGACGCTTTTCCTCGATGGTCATGGTGAATTCGACAATCCGGGGCGCGCCGGTGACCACCTGCTCATGCGGATGGACAAAAGGCGGGGCCACCAGGTCCACCTTGACCCGCTCAAGAGTATTGAAGTCCACCACCGGAGCTGTTGCGGCGATTTCCTGCGCGGTCGCTGACAGCATTGCCGTCAACTGGGCCGTCGCACCTATTGCTGCAGCGCCTGTAAGTAAAGCGCGGCGCGAAAGTGTATTGTTGTTTGCCATTCTGGTCTCCGTGGATTGGCACCGCATGAAATGTGCCGTCGATGGGGAAACTAGTTCTGGCTTCGCAACTCATCGTTGATCCTGCGCAAATATCGGACAGTTTGTGGTCTGGCGGTTCGCGACGAAATATTTGTTCTGGATCAAAGACCTTTGAGATGCTGCTCCCTAGAACGGCGCCAACGGGTCAGCCGACCCGATAGCCAAGGAGAACCCCCGATGCGCGCTATCGCCAATACTCTTGTGACCCTCGTTGCCCTGGGTGGGCTGATCGCACCGGCCCTGGCGGCCGAATATGAGGTGCATATGCTCAACAAGGGCGACGCCGGCACCATGGTGTTCGAGCCCAATTTTCTGGCCATCCAGCCTGGTGACACCGTGACCTTCGTGCCCACCGACAAGAGCCACAATGTCGAGACCATCAAGGACATGATCCCGGAAGGCGCCGAACCCTTCAAGAGCAAGGTGAATGAGGCCTTCACCGTGACCTTCGACCTGCCGGGCCTCTACGGCATCAAGTGTACGCCGCACTTTGCGATGGGCATGGTGGGTGCGATTGCGGTGGGCGATGATCTGCCCAACCTCGATGCCGCGCGGGCAGTCAAGGTTCCAAACAAGGCACAGGAACGGCTGGACGCAGCCTATGCGAGCCTCGGCCTCTGAAACAGACCGCTTTGCAGTCATTGCCCCCGCGTGTTTTGCGGGGGCTTTTTCTTGCGTGATACTATTGGCCCAAAGGTGAATCCGGCTAATCTTGGACATCGCAACTGCAGATCCGAGATGGCCCGTGACCGCAACTGACCACGACCACAATGCCCTTATCGGCCAGGCGCACAAGCTGCAGGCCATTCTCGAATCCGCCCTTGACGCCATCATCACAATTGATGACCGGGGGCTGATCACCACGGTCAATCCGGCGGCCGCGCGCCTGTTCGGCTATGCAGCCGATGCCTTTATCGGCCGCAATGTGCATTTTCTCATGCCCGAGCCATATCACTCGGCCCATGACGGCTATATCGCCAATTACCGGAACACAGGCGCGCGAAAGATCATCGGAATCGGCCGCGAGGTCACGGGCCGGCGGTCGGATGGTTCCACCTTTCCGATGCATCTGGCGGTCAGCGAATTCGAAATGGATGGACGGGTGCATTTCACTGGCATCATCCATGACCTCTCGGTCCAGAAGGCCACCGAACAGGCCCTGCGCCAGGCCCAGAAGATGGAGGCCATGGGGCAACTCACTGGTGGCATAGCGCATGACTTCAACAACCTGCTCACGGTGATCATTGGCAATCTGGAAATGCTGGAAGGACGGCTGACGACCAGCGCGCAGAAAGAGCTGGCGACTGAAGCGCTGGAGGCCGCCGATCTGGGCGCTCGGCTGACAGCACGCCTACTGGCTTTCGCGCGGCGCTCGCACCTGGAGCCCGAAGTGGTCAACCTCAATGATTTCGTGCTCGGCCTTACCGATATGCTGCACCGTACGCTGGGATCGACGATTTCGCTTTCCAACGCCCTGACACCCCGACTCTGGCCGACGCGCATCGACGCCTCGCAGGTGGAAAGCGCCATCGTGAACCTGGCGCTCAATGCCCGCGACGCCATGCCCGAAGGCGGGCGTCTGATCATCGAGACCGGCAATGTCAGTATCGACGCGGTGATGTCCGAGGATCTCGACGGGCTGGCCCCCGGCGACTATGTGCGCCTCTCTGTGGCCGATACCGGGCAGGGGATGCTGCCCGAAGTCCGTGAGCGGGCCTTCGAACCCTTCTTCACCACCAAGGAAACCGGACGCGGCACCGGATTGGGCTTGTCGATGATCTACGGCTTTGCCAAGCAGTCGGAGGGACATGCGAGCATCTATAGCGAGCCGGGTCGTGGGACGACGGTCAATATCTATCTGCCCCGCCATGGTGAGTCGGCACCCCAGATTGCCGACACGGCAGGTTCGGAGCCGGTCCAGACCGGCCAGACCGTTCTGGTGGTCGAGGATGATGCACGCGTCCGCCGCCTCACGGTCAATCGCCTTGACAGCTTGGGCTATCGTACCCTGATTGCCGCAGATGCACATGAAGCGCTGGCCATTCTGGGTAGCGGCGCGGAAGTGGACCTGGTGTTCACCGATCTGGTCATGCCGGGCGGCATATCAGGATATGAACTGGCGCACCGGGTGGCAGCCGGCTGGCCCGGCCTGCCGGTTCTGCTTACCTCTGGTTATGCCGATGAACTGGTACGGCGGGATGCGGATGCGATCGCCCATCTCAAGGTGCTGGGCAAGCCCTATCGCCTGGCCGACCTTGCGAGCGCCATTTCCGATATCCTGGAAACCGGTGCCTAGCGGTCCAACCGTTCGGGGGTGAAGCAATAGCCGGCACCGCGCACGGTCTTGATCAGTCGTGGCTGGCGGGTATCGGCCTCGATAAGCTTTCGGAGGCGCGCCACCTGATTGTCAATGCTGCGGTCGTTTGGGGCCCAGTCATGGCCCTTGAGCAGGTCCATGATACGGTCCCGGTCCAGAACTACATGGGCATGACGGGCAAACATCAGCAAGAGGTCGAACTCGCCGGTGGTGAGGGTAATGTCTTTGCCCTGGGGGCCGACAAGGGTGCGGCGGGCCGGGTCAAGCACATGTCCATCGAAGCGGATCGCGCCGGTTTCGGCCTGCGCGGTCGATGCACCGCTGCGCCGCAGCACCGTGCGAATGCGCGCCAGCACCTCGCGCAGGTGAAACGGCTTGGCGATATAGTCGTCGGCGCCGATCTCCAGGCCGACGATGCGATCGATCATATCACCCTTGCCGGTGATCATGATGATCGGGATATTGGAGGTCTGCCGGATCTGTCGCGCCACCGACAAGCCATCGGTCCGGCCCAGATTGAGATCAAGAGTGATCAGATCGACCCTGTCGTTCAGCGCTAAGGCAACCCCCTGGGCATCTGCGGACTCGCTGACCCGGTAGCCTTCATCCTCCAGGCACCGGCGCAGCATGCGGCGGATCTGGATATCGTCATCGACGATCAGAATATGCTGCGCGCCGCTTTGCATGCTCACCCGGGATCCCGCCGATACAATCGGTTACAAACATCGGATAGGCCGATTACCCCGGCATGGTCAATTCCGTTCCGCCCCCAGCAAACGGAGCTGCACCATGTATCTGTTTCCTCATACTGCCCCGGCCGCGAGCCATGCCATGCCACCCGCTCCTGCGGAGGCCGGGCGGGTCGTCGGGGCCACCACGGTGCTGTTTCATGAAGGCGACAGCGCCGACACGCTCTACGAAGTGGTCACCGGCGTCTTCCGTGCCACCAAAGTGTTCCCCGACGGCCGCCGGCAAGTCGTGGCCTTCGCCTATCCGGGGGACATCATCGGCTTTGGCCATGGCGAGACCTATCGCTTCGATTGTGATGCACTGACCCCGGCCCGTGTGCAGGTGACGGCACGCAGCCAGATGCTGCAGGCCATGCGGACGCGGCCGGAACTGGGTGAAAGACTGCTGGCCATGGCGGCCGGCGAAATTGCCGCGATGCACGACCTGTCTGTTCTGCTGGGCCACAAATCGGCAATGGCGCGCATTGCGGGCTTCCTGGTCTCCCTGGCGGTTCGCACCGGCAAGCAGACCAACGACCAGCGGATCTGCCTTCCAATGTGCAGGGCCGACATTGCCGACCACCTTGGCCTCACCATCGAGACGGTGAGCCGGAACCTGACCAAGCTCAAGACGCGCGGTGTGATCGACCTGCCGACGCGCGGATGCTTTGTCCTGCGGGATCTCGAACGGTTGCGCGGGCTGGCCGAAAGCGACACCATCCTGCACTGAGTTCAACTATGCCCCGCCGTCCTCGCATAGCCATCGCGCATTTTGCCGACCGGTCCGGTGCTGAGCGGGCGCGGGATGCCGTTCTGCTCCTGGGCGTGGAGGCCGGCGACCTGCGCATGGAAATGGAGCCTGCGGACTGGCAACCCGGCAGAAGGTTCCCCGAGGCAACGCGCCTGAGCGTCAGACTTCTCGGCCAGGAAAGGGATGTTCTTCAGATCCTGCTGGCCAGCGACGCCCTGCGTCTCGATGTCGATGATGCCGGGGACAGCCAATAGCGCCGCATCGGCATCACACCGATGGTGAGTGTCGGGCCGCTCCGCTGCCGAAATAGCTGTCGAAGCGCGCCGCAACTGTCCGCACGAAGGGCCTGCCGCGTTCTGTCACGCAAAAGCTGCCCTGACGCATCTCGGTCACGCCGTCACTGTCGGTGAAGGCGATAGCCCTGGCTTCGTTCATCAACGCCTTCCCGGCCTCGCCGAAGCTGGCCACATCCCGGGGTGCAAGCTGGAAACGACAGAGCAGGGCCGAGATGGCCTGGGCCCGCAATCTGTCTTCCGGGGCCAGCGCAAAGCCCTTGGCCGCGGCGCTGCCCGTTTCGAGCACGGACCGCTTGTAGTCGCCGGTGGCGGTGATGTTCTGCACATAGCCCTGAGGCAATTGTCCGATGGCCGAGGCGCCAAGCCCGATCAGCGCATCCGCGCCATCGTTGGTATAGCCCTGAAAGTTCCGGCGCAGGCGCCCGGTGCGGGCCGCCTCGGCAAGCTTGTCTCCCGGGCGGGCGAAATGATCAAATCCAACCGGCTCAAGGCCGGCAGAAGTCAATAGCCCGGCCGCCAATTGCGCCTGTGCAAACCGGGCTCGATGATCCGGCAATGCCGAATCAGGGATCATTTTCTGGTGCGGTTTCATCCAGGGAACATGAGCGTAGCCGAACAGGGCGACGCGATCGGGCCGGAGCGACAGAGCCGCTTCGATGGTTTGCCGGAGCCCGGCTTCAGTCTGGTAGGGCAGGCCATAGAGCAAGTCGAGATTGACCGATCCGACCTTGCGCTGGCGCATCGCCTCTACCACCGATCGGGTCTGCTCGAAGCTCTGCAACCGGTTGATGGCTTTCTGGACCTTCGGATCGAAATCCTGCACCCCGATGCTGGCGCGATTGAGCCCGAACGCCGCCATGGCGTCGTAACGCCCATCATCGAGGTCGTTTGGATCGATCTCGATGCTGATCTGCGCGGCAGGATCTATGGTGAAGGCTTTGCCCAGCCGCTCCCTGAGCGCGATCAGGTCCGTGGGGGTGAGAAGCGTTGGCGAACCGCCCCCGAGGTGGATTGATGTAACCCGCCCGCGCCCCTCAAGCCGGTCCGAGACCCAGTCGATCTCGGCGTGAAGCGCGAGCAGATAGTCGGCCACCGGCTCGTAACGCAAAGTGTGCTTGGTGTGGCAGCCACAGAACCAGCAGAGACGATCGCAGTAGGGGATATGCAGATAGAGCGAAAGCGTGGCGCCGGCAGGAAGGGATTCCAGCCAGCAAGCATACGTATCCGCTCCGATGCCGGCATGAAAATGCGGTGAGGTCGGGTAACTGGTGTAGCGCGGTACAGGATATGAATAGCGATCAATCAGGTCGCCGAGGTCAGGACGCATTTTGGGCTCGGATTTGCAGCAATCGCGGCCGGTCTATCAAAGTGCACGGGCACTGAGCTTGTTTTGAGTCAAACTGAGAGCCGGATCTTGGCTGGCCATGTCACGCCGGTGCTCAATGCTCCGCGCATCGCCAAAATGTTCAGGCCTGTAGTGCCCGTCCCGGCGCTACTTGCTGAACGGTCCGCGTGTGTGTGGATTAGTACGCTGCATAGATCGGGCCGGGCACCCGTGTCAGGCGCCGAACTTTGAAACTGGTACGCCCGGCACGTCGGTCCTGAACTGTACGATGCCGTCTCGGCCGGGCGTCTCCTCCCGCGAGTCCAGGCTCGTGACATAGACCGTTCGCATGTCCGCGCCGCCAAAGCAGGGCATTGTGGGCGTCGCCAAGGGCAGATCGATCCAGTCGAGCAGGTCGCCATCGGCGGAAAAGCGATTAAGGCGGCTGGCCGAGGGTCCCGCCGACCAGTAATTGCCGGCCATGTCGCAGGCTCCGCCGTCGAGGCGGCCATTGGCCTCGTCCTTGTGGCGCAGCCGGCGCCGATTGGAGATCGCGCCGGTTGCGGCAACGAAGTCATAGCAATCGAGCCAGATATCGCCACGGGAGTCCGAATGGTACATCCGGGTTCCCGCAGCGTTCCATGCGAGCCCATTGGAGATGGCGATGCCATCGGCCACAGTGCTGACGCCACCATCCGGGCCGATGCGGTACAGCTTCGCTGCCGGTCTGCCATCGGCGCTGGCGTCCATGCTGCCGACCCAGAAGGCGCCGTCGGGGCCGACCTTGCCATCATTGAGGCGCATGGCCGGCTTGGCATGGGAGACGCTGGCGACCATTTCGCGCGAGCCAGTCTCGGGGTCGAACAGCACCACGTCCTGACGGAGCGCGACGACGAGACGGCCATGCTGTGCGAGTCCCAGGCTGGGCACCGGCTCGCCAAAGGTCCATTGCCGCCGATTTCCGCTCACCACGCCCAGTTCGTGGATCACGCCCGCCGGGATATCACACCAGAACAGGCTCTGGCGCTCGGCGTCCCATACCGGGCTCTCGCCGACTCCGAAGCGCTCGCGCAGGGCAAAGGTGATGTCGGGATCGGTCATGAAGGTCTAGGCGACCCCGTCATGGGCCAGGCTCCATTCCCGGTAGCGGCGGCGCCCGCCTTCCAGATGCTGACGCATGGCCGCTCGGGCCTCGTCGGCGCGACGGTCGGAAATGGCTTCGAATATGCGCCGGTGTTCGCTCTGGATGTTCTCCAGAAACTCAGCCTTGTCTTTCTCATCGGTGAAACTGGCGCCCAGCGCGCGGCGCGGGATCAGCCGTTCGCCCATTTCGTCGACGAAGAGGCGGAACCTTGTGTTGTTGGTGGCGTCGGCGATGGCGCGGTGAAAACTGCGGTCGGCGTCGGTGGCCAGGGTATTGTCCTCGAGGTGCCGGGCGAACTGGCTCATGGCCTGTTCCATGCGCAAGAGATTGGTTTCAGTACGTCTTTCGGCCGCAAGGCCGGCCGCTTCGATCTCGACGCTCATGCGGAACTCGATGAAATCGAGCACCTCCCCGATATCCTGGGGTGCCTCCATGAACATAGATCCACCGACCCGCCTGGAGGGTTCACTGACAAAAACGCCGCTGCCGCGCAGGGAGCGCAGCCGTCCCTCGGCCTTGAGGCTGGCAATGGCTTCACGCACCACCGTGCGGCTGACCGAGAACTGCGCGCAGAGCTGATCGGCGGGTGGGAGCTTGTCGCCGGGCTGAAGGCCGGCCTCGACGATCATCCGGGTCAGTCCGTCCTTCACCCGGTCGGTCAGTCGTGGTGCCATGGTTTCTGTCATTTGTCGTCTTGCCGGTCGCCCCGATTGCCTGCCACCACCACTTAGACCAATTTGTCATCCTGCGAAAGCAAAAGGGGAGCCTGAAAAAGGCTGCTACGCTTCCGGATGGCGCTTGTGCTCTTGTATCAGTGCAGGATTAATCATACAACTCTGGATAAATCAGAAAACACGAGGACAAGAGCATGTATGTGGGCACCCAGCTCAGCGGCAGCAAACTCGAAGAGGTCGGTGACCGCTATCTGCGGCAGCTGGCGCAGCTTGGCATTGTCCATGTGTGTATCGATCCGCCCGGCAATCCCTATGAGTGGACGCGCGAGGTTCTCAAACGCCATATCGAGCGCATTGAAGCGGCGGGCCTGGTGCTGGACATGGTGCAATTGCCCATGCCGTCCTCAGGCATCGAAAAGCGCCATCAGTCCCCCGGGATCGTACTGGGGCAAGGGCCGGAGCGCGACCGCGAGATCGAGGGCATCTGCCGGCTGATCGAAGACCTGAGCGCCATGGGCATCGGCGCGGCCAAGTATAATTTCAACCTGCTGGGCATTCCGCGCACGCCATCGGAACGAGGGCGTGGGGGAGCGATCCTCTCGACCTTCCGGCAGGACCAACTCGCCGATGCGGACAAGCTGACGCCGGCCGGGCAGGTCAGCGTCGAGCAGATGTGGGAGCGCATCACCTATTTCCTCGAGCGCGTCGTGCCGGTCGCCGAGGCCAGCAAGCTGCGTCTCGCCTGCCATCCGCATGACCCGCTGACGCCACCGGGCTATCGCGGCATGGAGGAACGCGTACTGGGGAGTGCCGAGGGATTAAAGACGTTCGTCTCCATCGCCGAGAGTCCCTATCACGGCCTCAATTTCTGCCAGGGGACCATTGCCGAGGGGCTTGAAAATCCGCGCGAGGAAATCGGTGACATCATCCGCTGGTTCGGAGAGCGCAAGAAGATCTTCAACGTGCATTTCCGCAATATCAAGGGCGGGCGCTATTCCTTTACCGAGGAATT
>CBFGTF010000016.1:0-29317 GCA_965651655.1 uncultured Devosia sp. | reverse complement strand
ACGCCCCATGGCGGGGGCGGGCCGGGGGCGGGTCCGGTCGTGCTGTCCGAAGCGCTGGCACCCTTTGCACCGGTGCCGTTCGTGCGCAAGGGCGCAGGCGGCCTGGACCTGGTCGAGCATGTCGAGGGCGAGGCCCTGGGCCGCGTCACCGCCTTCCATGGGCAGATGGGCATGTATGTCCGTGCATTGACCTATATGCTCAGCCACGGGGCCGATGGGCTTGCCCAGGCGGCCGAAGATGCCGTGCTCAACGCCAATTACGTCAAGGCGCGGTTGCAGCACCTTTTCTCCGTGCCCTTCCCCGACTATCCGACCATGCATGAGGCACTGTTCGACGACAGCTTCCTCAAGGGCACGGATGTGTCCACGCTCGATTTCGCCAAGGCGCTGATCGATGAGGGCTTCCATCCCATGACCATGTATTTCCCGCTGGTGGTGCATGGGGCCATGCTGATCGAACCCACGGAGAGCGAAAGCAAGCAGACGCTGGACCGGTTCTGCGATGTGATGGCGGAACTGGCCAATGACGCGGTTTCCGGCAATTCGGCCCGCTTCACCAGTGCCCCGATGAAGGCGCCGCGCCGCCGCCTCGACGAAACGCGCGCCGCCCGCCAGCCGATCCTCAAATGGGAAAAGCCGGCAGACCTGCCCAAGGCGGCGGAATAGGAACCTTCGATGACGCTGCACCCTCCCTTTACCGGGGAGGGTGCAGCGGTTGCTGCCGAAAGGCGCGGACCTATTCCAGCTTCACTGCCCGCAGGCCCAGAAACAGTGGAAACTCCCGCATGGCCCGTTTGTCGGCGCGGCTATCCCGGTCGGCGGGGCGGTCGGCAACTTCCCTGATGCCCGTCACCGCCAGGCCTGCCGCATTGAGCGCGGCGACATAGTCACCCAATGGCCTGTGATAGCTCCGCGTGGTGCCATGCCCATGCTCCTGCATGGGTACGGCCAGCGGGGTGAGGTAGGAATCGAGCCGGCGGAACTTGAGCCCCCTGCCCTCATCCCAGCCCCAGCCGCTCTGGCGCGGAATGCGGAAGCAGGGATGGAGCATGACCATGCCCAATGTTCCACCGGGCCGCAGTATCCTTGCCGCCTCGGCGAGAGCCGGCTGCAGCGGATTGATGTCCTGGATCGAGAGCAGGAAGCTCGCCGCATCCAGGCCGCCGTCCGGCAGCAGCCGATGCCGAGGCAGCGCGGTGGCGTCGCCTACCAGAAATCGCCCATGTCGGGCGTGGTTGCGACGGGCCTCTGCGACAAGCCGCGACGAGAGGTCTATGCCGACATAGCGTGCGCCCAGGCCCGCAACCGGCGGGGCCAGTATGCCATGGCCGCAACCGAGGTCAGCCAGGCGGTCACCGCCCTTGAGGCCCAGCAGTTCCAGCATCAGCGGCACGGCAAGGTTGCGGTGATAGTGGCTGCCATCCGTGCCGGCCCAACCGGCATACCAACGGGCAACAGGGTCCCAGCTCTGCGAACGGGCGCGGAGAAAGTCTTTCTTGGAGTTCATGATGTGTCTCGAAAATCTCGAAGCTGTTCGAGGAGCGAGACGGTGCCGTTTCGGAGATCAGGCCCACAGCTCTTCAGCCGGAACCCCGCATGCCACATCACACCGGCGGCCAGGAGCCGCCGGCTGGTCAGTCATGGACCAACACCGCCCTCAGGCGTTGCGAATGCGGATGTAGTAGGTCGCCACGATGGCCTCCAGAACCATGAATTATCCCCTGGTGTCGAAACCGACCCAGATGGTGATGCTCTCGCCACCCAGATAGGGGATGGTGACGTTCTCGACCACCTTGACGAATTCGGTGGTCTGGGCCGGCGGGGTCACGGCGACGGCCAGGGTGTATTTTTCCGAGAAGATCGCCTGACCATCGCGTTCAACGGCAAAGCGGATCGGGGCATTGATGCTGGTCTGGGTGCCAGCGGGACCGAGCAGGACACGACCGGTAACGCCCATATTGACGGTGATCTGGCCGTTCGAGACGATGCAATTGCGCGAGGTCTCGTCGATGACGCCCTGGTATTGCAGCGCCTTGGGATCGCCGACGCGGCCATTGCCATAGTAATACATGGCCTCGCCGCCCAGCCGCACCTTGATGGGCGGGCATTCGGTGGCGATCACCGGCAAAGCGCTGGTCTGGGCCTGGGCCACCGCCTGCGGGGTCGCGGTGGCGTTCTGCAAATTGGCATTGGCATTGGCATTGGTGCCACCACCGAACATGGAGCCCATGGAACAGCCGGCCAGCAGCACGGCGAGCCCGCCAAGGGCAGAGAAGCGGAGGGAGGACGTCAGGGTCAGGGTCATGATGTGATTGGCTCCTGGCGATTAGGCAGCGGCTTCGAGAGCCATGAGGATGGCAGGGGCGCCGCTGGCGGTGACGCCCGGGGCATCTTCCACGAAAACCGCATCGACCACGCCATTGCGGATGATCATGGCGGCGCGGGCAAAACGCGAGCCCATTCCGGCGCCGGCGAGGTCCTTGGTCAGGCCCATGGCCTTGGCCAGTTCCCCATTGCCATCGGCCAGGAAGGCAATGTCATCAAGAGCGCCGGAGGCCTCGGCCCAAGCCTTCATCACATGGTGATCATTGGTCGCGGCGCAGACGATGCGGTCGACCCCGGCCGCGCGCAGCTTGGCGGCATTGGCCACGAAACCCGGCAGGTGATTGACATGGCAGGTGGGGGTGAAGGCGCCGGGCACCGAGAACAGCACGATTGTCCCCTGCCCCAGTGCTGCATCGCTGGTGGTGTCCTCGACACCATCCGCAGTCACCAGCTTGATCCCGACTGACGGGACCGGATTGCCGCGTTCGATCATTGGTGGAAATAGCCCCATTCTCGGCGGCATGGCCGCCCTACTCCAAAACTCTAGCACATGCGATATGCGGCTTTACCCAAAGGCACAAGGCCAGGGCCTACTGGCCCAGCGCGTCCATATTCGCATCGGCGCCGGATTCTATCGTCCGGCTGACCTCATAGGCACCCATCGTCGTCATGAAGGACAGATCGACTTGCATGCCCTCCAGACCACTATTGTCGCTTTTGCCCATGATGGGAAGCAGCACTAGATCGTGTTGAGGGCTTTTTTGCGGCGCGCCGAACACCGGATCGCCCGGATCACCCGCCACGATCAGGGTTTCCGGATCGAGCACAGCACTGTCGATTTCGACCACAATACCCGTTCCGTCCGCCGATAGGCGCACGGCGCCGGCCGGTTCGGGCCCGGAATCCCAGGCTATGGGCACCTCCGCGAGGGCCTGGCGGATGCGCAGTTCATTGGCGGCGTCGGACTGGCCATCGACCGCCGGCAGAACCAGCCGCGCCTGGGCCGGCACACAGATGTCCGAACAGATGCCCAGCGTCGCCTCGATATCCACCATCCCGGCATTGTCGGTGACGGACAGCTCCATGGGGAGAACCGTGCGGCCATAATAGACATAGTCGAGATAGCCCCCGCTCTCGTGCCGCATGGGATAGGGCCAATGCAGATCATGGCCGGCAATGCCGTGCGAGGCGGAAAAATCGAGGTGTGTGGGCAGACCGGTTTCCCCCGGCACCCGCCAATAGGTCTTGGTGTCTTCGGGCATGTCGATTTCGAGCGCGAACAGCGCCTTGCCCGACCCATCCACCTGACCGGCGCTGATCAGGCGGACGGAAACGCCGGGGGCAACTTCCTGCCAGGCCGTCTCGCCCGCAATAGCGGGGAGGATGGGCGCGCAAAGGCAGAGGACAATGGCGAAGACGGAACGCATGGATTGGCATTAACGCAGCAAATGATGAACGACCAGATAGCACCGCTTCATGCCTTCGTGATGGGGCATGGACCTGCGCTTCTTGGCACAGCGGCAGCGGGGGCCTACAATCGGGCCATGAACAGTCTTGAAGGTCAATTCCTGGTCGCCATGCCCGACATGGAGGATGAACGCTTTGCCGAAAGCGTCATCCTGATCGTGGGTCACGGCGAAGAGGGCGCGATGGGGCTCGTGGTCAATCACGAACTGGCCAATCTGCGCTTCGCCGACATCCTGGACGAGCTTGACCTTGGCGATCCCGACGCCGTCATCCGGCTGCCCGACAGCATACGGGACCGCGCCGTGATGCGAGGCGGGCCGGTGGAAAAAAGCCGCGGCTTCGTGCTGCATTCGGGCGACTACCACAGCGGCAATACCTACAAGGTCACCGAGGATATCGGGCTGACCGCGACGCTGGACGTGCTCAAGGCCATGGCTTTCGGTCCCGCGCCACGATCGGCGCTGTTTGCGCTGGGCTGCTGCGGCTGGTCGCCTGGCCAGCTTGAGGATGAAATCGGGGCCAATGGCTGGCTGACCATCCCGTTCAGCCGCGAATTGCTGTTCGAGGTGCCGGTGGACCGGCGCTATGAGCAGGCCCTGGCCAGCCTCAATATCACGAGGGCAAGCCTGAGCAGTGATGTCGGGCACGGGTAGGCTTTCTGCAGGACCCGGCCTGGCTGAGGTGCCTGCGTCCCTTCTCCCCTGAGGGGAGAAGGTGGCCCGACAGGGCCGGATGAGGGGTTCAGCATGCGCCCTTGCCGCGGGGCCTTCACCCCTCACCCCAGCTTTGCCTACTCGCTGGCGCTCGCGGCGCCGCTACCCTCTCCCCTGAGGGGCGAGGGGGCGCAGGACGCAGTGCAAGGTGAAAGGCGTCAGCTACTTACTTGCCCATCTGGGCGGCGAGTTTCTTGCCCAGTTCCGCGCCCACCATGGCCGCGCCAAAGGCGAAGCCCTGGGCGTAGCGGCAGTTGAGCTGGCGCAGGCGTTCTATCTCGTCGAGATTTTCCACGCCTTCGGCCACCACCATGAGATCCAGATCATTGGCCAGCGCAACGATGGCACGGATGATCGGCGCCTGGGTATGGGCGATGCCGGTTTCGGTGCCAAGACGCACGAAGGGCGCAGGAATCTTGATGGTGTCGAAGGGGAAGCGGTGGAGGTAGCTCAGGGATGAGTGGCCGGTGCCGAAATCGTCCAGCGCCAGTCCCAGGCCCATATTGCGCAGGGCTTCGAGCATATAGGCGGAATGCTCGGGATTGGTCATCACCTGGCTCTCGGTGATTTCGAGCTTGAGGTGACCGGCCAGATCCGCATCCTGCGAGACCAGGCTGCGCATGTCCGAGAGCAGGGTTTCGGAGGCCAGCTGGCTGGGCGAGAGATTGACCGAGATGAAGAACCCTTCGGGCAGACCGATAGTGGTCATCCAGTCCCGGGCCTGGGCCGCAGCCTGCTCGAAGGCCAAACGCCCAAGCTTTTCGATCTGTCCGGACCGTTCGGCCAGGGGCACGAATTCGTCCGGGGTGACCATGCCGCGCGTAGGGTGGGTCCAGCGCATCAGCGCCTCGGCGCCGGCAATCTGGCCGGAATGGATATCCATCACGGGCTGGAACTGCACATGCAATTCGCCCTGCTTGAGGCCACGCTCGAGGTCTTCCTCGCTGGCCTTGTTGTAGGACGCAATCGAACGAGCCGAGGCGCGATAGGCCTCGATGCGGTCGCCGCCCAGGCGCTTGGCGTAATACATGGCCAGCTCCGCATCGCGCAGAACATCGGTGGCGGTGGAGGGATTGCTGTCATAGATGGTGACGCCGATCGAGGCGGTCAGCACCAGGTCGCGATCCCCGAAATTGAACGGGGCCTTGAGCGCCTTGCGGATCTGTTCGGCCGTTTCGGCAATTTTCGCCGCCGCCTGTTCGGACGAGAGGATCACCGCAAACTGATCGCCGGCGATGCGCGCCACCGTGTCGAGCGGCCGCATGATGCGCGAAATGCGGCGGGAGATCGCCAGCAGCACCGAATCCGCCGCCGAATGGCCAATGCGTTCTTCCAGCTCCATGAAGCGATCGATATCGATGAGGAACACGGCAGGCTTGGTGCCGCCGGGGGTGCGGGCGCGCACCAGAGCGCGTTCGAGCCGGTCCAGGAACAGCTGGCGATTGGGCAGGCCCGTCAGGCTGTCATGCACCGCATCATGCAGAAGACGCTCGCGCGAGGCGCGGTCATCGGTGACATCCTGCAGGGTGCCGACAATGCGGTTCACCTGGCCATCGCCGCCCAGCACGGGTTTAACCCGCATGCGGAAGGTGCGGAAATTGCCATCATGGCCCGAGACCCGCATATCGGCCGAGACCTTGCCCCGGCGCAATTCGACCAGGGTGTCGAAGGCGGTGCGGAAGCGGTCGCGGTCATCAGGGTGGACGCGGTCGAGCCAGCGCTTGATGGCGCCGCGCAGCGCACCGCGTTTCTCGCCCAGGCGCGTCGCCAGTTCGTCGCTGACGGTGACGCGGTCGCGTTCGATGTTCCAGTCGAAGACGAAGTCGCCTGAACCGGTCAGCGCCAGCGCCCGGCGCTCGACTTCGCTCAGGGTGCCGATGGAGACCTGGCCTTCCGAAAAGGCGTGCTGCACCGCCGTGAAGCCAAGCAGCATGACGATGAGCACCAGACCCCCGCCCACGGCCGGCTGGGCGACATCATTGGTCACCTGCCCCGAAATCACCAGCCAGGAATAGAATAGCCAGGCGATGAAGATGATCCAGGTGGGCACCAGCAGCACCGCCCGATCATAGCCGCGCAGCGCCAGCAGCAGAATGAGGAAGAAGCCCGAGACGCCAAGCAGGGCCAGCACCAGCCGGGCAATGGTGGCGGCGATGGCGGGCTGGAAGAAGGCAAAGGCAAAGAGCGCCAGGAACAAGGCAGCAAGGCCCAGCGCCAGGTGGATGAAGCGCAGATGCCAGCGATGGAGATTGAGATAGATGAACAGGAACCCGGCAAGCGTGGTCGCAATGCCGGCCTCGGCGGCGGCGCGCCAGGGTTGCATGCCGCTGGCCGACAGACCGAGAATGCGCCCGAGCAGGCCGAAGTCGATCAGCAGATAGGCCAGCACCGCCCAGGCAAAGGCCGCCGTGGCGGGAAAGACGCCGCGGCCCTTGACGACGAACATGATGGACAGGAACACCGCGGCCAGCGAGGCCACGCCCAGCACCACGCCGCGGAACAGGGTGAAGGAATTGACATAGTCGCGGTAGGCGCTCGGCTCCCACAGATAGAATTCGGCCAGGTCGTCGCTGGCCAGTTCGGCAATCACCGTCATGGTGGCGCCGGGGTCGAGCGTCACTTCGAAGACGTCCGCCTCCGGATCGCTCAGCCGGACCGGGCGGATGCCGGCGCTGGGGGTCACTGCATTGATGCGGTTTTCGCCCAGGTCCGGCTGGAACACGCCCGAGCCGGGCAGACGGAAGAAGGGCGCGACAAGCAGGCGCTGGATCTGCTGATCGCTGTCATTGCGCAGCGCAATCAGCGCGAAAAAGGGATTGGTGCCGGTATCGCTGGCCAGGACCTCGATGCGCCGAATGATGCCATCGGCGTCGGGCGCGGTGGAGAGTTGCACGCGGCCATTCTGGCCCGGCACGACTTCGACCACATCGGAAAGGTTGACGGCATTGACGTCTTCGGGGACCGAAATGACTTCAAAGCCCTGCGCAGGCGCAAGGCCGGACAGCGCGAACGCAAGACAGATCGCGAGTGCAAACAAGTGACGCATCGGGGGCAGTTATATCCTGCGCTAGGCTTCATTATGGCGGCAGTCCGGAAAGGTGCGTAAAGCCCGGACAAGCCCTTGTCTTCTTGATCCTCCAGCGGAGCGGTAACTTGGTACGGGAGATTGACGCTTGCGACAAGCGCCCAAGGCTGTTGCCGCCAAGCAACACACAGGCAATTGTCCCTCAGGCGACCCAATGCCGGGGGCTGAGGCGCGCCAGCGACCAGCGCTCCTCGGTCAGGCCCATGAGCACATGGTCTTCCCAGCGGCCATTGATCTGGAGGTAGCGTTCGGCAAATCCCTCTTCGACAAAGCCATTCTTTTCGAGCACCCGGCGCGAAGCCATGTTGGTGGGCAGGAAGGCGGCATGGACCCGGTGCAGGTCCAGGGTCTCGAAGATGAACGGCAGGGTCACACCGACCGCTTCGGTCATGATGCCCTTGCCGGCATGGACCTCGCCCATCCAGTAGCCCAGATTGACGAATTGGGCGGCGCGGCGGCGAATATTGGAAAGGGTGATGCCGCCGACGAGCTCCGCCTGGCGCCCTTCGCCGACAAAGATGAAGAAGGTGTAGTCCGTGCCCTCCTCGGCCTCCTGGCGTGCCCGCCGCACCCGCATGGAAAACACCCTGCGGGTCAGGTCCAGCTCGGTCCATTTCGGTTCGAAGGGGCGCAGGAAGTCCTTGCTGGCGCGCCTGAGGCTGTACCAGGCGTCATAGTCCCGCATCTGCGGCAGGCGCAGCATGACGCGTTGCCCCCGCAGAGTTATCAATGGCGCCGGCGAGGACCAGGGCCAGAACATGGGGTCAGCGCAGAAGCGCCTCGCCGATGCTTTCGACATCGGCAAGGCGGCTGATGGGGCCAATGCCGGCCAGGGTCGGCGTGCCGGCAGTGAAAATCTGCTCGGCCACGTCGCGCACGCGCTGGGCGGTGATGCGGTTGATGCGCTCCACCGTCTCGGCCATGGGGATGGGACGGCCCCACAGAATCTGCTGGCGGGCCAGCTGACCGGCGCGGGCGGAGGGGCTTTCGAGCGACATCAGGAGGCCGGCGCGGATCTGGTTGCGCACCCGCACCACTTCCTCGTCGGTGATGCTCTCGGTGGCCCGGCGCAATTCATCGAGGATGACCGGCACGAGTTCACCCACTTCTTCCTCGCCGGTTGCCGCGGCAACGCCGAAGACGCCGCTATCGGCAAAGGCCCAGTGGAAAGAATAGACCGAATAGCAGAGGCCGCGCTTTTCGCGGACTTCCTGGAACAGGCGCGAGCTCATGCCGCCCCCCAGGATCGAGGCCAGCACCTGGGCGGCGTAGAAACCGTCGGAATTATAGGCGCGGCCTTCAAAGCCGAGCACGATATGGGCCTGCTCGTGATCCGAGATCAGCCGCTCCTGCCCGCCCCTATATTCGGCGCGCTGCGGATCGGGGGCGCCATTGGGTGCCAGATCGCCATAGCGCTCGCGCGCCACGGACACGAGATCGTCGTGATCGACATGGCCGGCGGCGGCGATCACCATGTGGTCGCCCACATAATTGCGGCGCATATATTTGCGCACCGTCTCCGGGGTGAAGGCGCGCACCGAATCCACCGTGCCCAGAATGGTGCGGCCGATGGGTTGGGTGGGATAGGCGGCCTCCTGGAACAGGTCAAAGACATGGTCGTCGGGATTGTCCCGCGCGGCGCCGATCTCCTGGACGATCACCTGCTTTTCGCGCGCCAGCTCGTCCTCTTCGAAGGTCGAATTCTGCAGGATATCGGCCAGGATATCGGCGGCCAGCGCCACATCGTCCTTGAGCACGCGGGCAAAGTAGCCGGTATGCTCGATGGAGGTGGCGGCGTTCAGGTCGCCGCCGACATTCTCGATGGCCTCGGCGATTTCCAGCGCCGAACGGGACCTGGTGCCCTTGAAGGCCATATGCTCAAGCAGATGCGAGATGCCATGTTCGGACTTGCGCTCGGAGCGCGCCCCGGCCTTGACCCAGACACCCAGCGAGGCGCTTTCCAGATGCGGCATGTCGTCGGTGAGAACCACCATGCCGTTTTCCAGGGTTGTCGATCGTACGCTCACACTGGTCCTCCCGAACCGGCGGCCGAAACGACCGCGGTTCTTCCGTGTCGTTCAGGCGCGGCTGCGGGCCGCGATGAAGTCTTCAATCAGGCGCTGGTCATTGGCCAGCACCGTGACCCGTTCGGGTCGTTCGTAGAGATCGCCGAGCCAGGCCGGCAGTGCCGGCTCGATGCCCGAGGCCTCGGCCACGGCGGCCGGAAACTTGGCCGGATGGGCCGTCGCCAGCGTGATCATGGGCGTCGACGATGCCGGCAGGCTGCGCGCCACGCCCACGCCCACGGCGGTGTGCGGATCGAGCAGATAGGAAGAGGCCCTCTGCGTATCGGCAATCACCTTACGGGTCGCGGCTTCGTCGGTGGTGCCGGCGGCAAAGTCGCGGCGGATGGCGGCGATGGATGCCTGGGGCAAGTCAAAGCCGCGCGACTGCTTGAGACCGGCCATCATGCGATTGACCGCTTCAGAATCGCGGCCGGCGCTTTCGAACAGCAGCCGCTCGAAATTGGAGGAAATCTGGATGTCCATGGACGGGCTGATGGTCGGGGCAACGCCCATCATTTCATAGCGGCCCGTGTCGAGCGTGCGGCGCAGGATGTCATTGGCATTGGTGGCGATCACCAGCTTTTCGATGGGCAGGCCCATCTGCCGGGCGCAATAGCCGGCGAAGATGTCGCCGAAATTGCCGGTCGGCACGGTGAAGCTGACCTGGCGATGCGGGGCGCCCAACGACACGGCGGCGGTAAAATAATAGACGATCTGCGCGACGATGCGGCCCCAATTGATGGAGTTGACGCCCGACAGGCGCACCCGGTCGCGGAAGGCGTGATTGTTGAACATGGCCTTCACCGCGTCCTGACAATCGTCAAAAGTGCCTTCGAGCGCGATATTGTGGACATTGTCGTCCAGCACCGTCGTCATCTGCCGGCGCTGCACCTCGGAGGTGCGGCCCTTTGGGTGCAGGATGAAGATATCGGTGGTGTCGCGGCCCCGGAAGGCCTCGATGGCGGCCGAGCCGGTATCGCCGGACGTGGCCCCGACAATGGTGGCCCTGAGGCCGCGCTCGAGGAGGATATGGTCCATGATGCGGCTGAGGAACTGCATCGCCACGTCCTTGAACGCCAGCGTCGGGCCGTGGAACAGTTCGAGCACGAAGTGACCCGGTTCCAGTTCGACCAGCGGCGCCACGGAGGGATGCCGGAAGGTGGCATAGGCGGCGTCAATAATGGACTTGAGCTTTGCCGCTGGAATTTCGTCGCCGGTGAAGCGCGAAATGATCGCATAGGCCACATCGGCATAGGGCTTGCCGGCAAAGGAGGCGATTTCGGCGGCGCTGACCTGAGGCCAGGACGCCGGAACATAGAGACCACCATCGGCGGCCAGACCGGCCAGAACTGCGTCGGAGAAGCCGAGCGCGGGCGCCTGGCCGCGCGTGGAGACAAACTGCATCGGGGGGAAGTGCCCTTTTAGAATTGCTGCAACCTAGTCAAAGCGGGCGCTGGCCGCAAGGTTTGCGGCCTAAGGCGCGCCAGGCTGTTCGCGCCGCGTCTGGCGCCAGAGCCAGAAGCCCAGCATGACCAGTGCGACAATCGAGAAGCCATACCAGGTGAGCGCATAGCCGAAATGGTTGTTGGTGAAGCTGACCACGGTCTCGCCGCCCTGGGGCAGGTCGCCTTCACCGGCGGCCAGCAGATCAACGTAGAATGGAGCGATGGGGGCCAGGGCCGGATCGACCATGGCGGCGAGCCGCTGGGGGTCGCGCACCCATTCGATGCGGTCCGACATATTGGCTTCGGGGATCATGAAGCCGGCCTGTTCGCCCGGCCGGAACAGGCCTGTGATGGTCACGCTGCCGGGATCGTCGCCATGGAGATCACCCAGCGCGGCCTGTTCCTGCATTTCCTGCGGCACGAAACCACGATTGACGAAAACGGTACCACCCAAGTCGAGCACGAAGGGCGTGACGACCCAATAGCCCGGGCCAGAAAACCGGCCACGCGCATCAGCGAGGCTGGTGAAGACCGTCACGGTCTGGGTGTAGCGATAGGCCCCGGTCAGGGTGACGGGCTGGAAATTCCAGGCATCGAGGTCAAGGCCGGGCCATTCGGCCGCGCCGGGGGCGGCAAGAGGCTCGGAGGTCAGCCGGGTCTCGACCGCCGCCATCAGCGCTTCTTTTTCCCCCAGCCGGGCCATCTGCCAATTGCCGAGGAAAACACAGGTTACCGCCAGCACCAGCATGAGCGCGGCAAACAGCCAATCGCTCCAGCGCAGGCCGCTTGGTCGCGGGGCCTCTGCCTTGGTCATTGAAGGTCTCCAAAGAAAAAGGGCGCAGCCTTGCCGCGCCCCCTGTTCGATGTGTGCCGGGCCTAGTGGCTCAATGCCACGCCCCAGCTGCCCCAGACATAGACCGAGGCAAACAGGAACAGCCAGACCACGTCCACGAAGTGCCAGTACCAGGCGGCGAACTCGAAGCCCAGGTGACGCTCGGGGGTGAAATGACCCATTTCGGCGCGGATCAGGCAGACGGCCAGGAAGATGGTGCCGATCAGCACGTGGAAGCCATGGAAGCCGGTCGCCATGAAGAAGGTGGCGCCATAGAGGTTGCCCGAGAAGGAGAACCCGGCATGGGTATATTCAAGGTACTGCACGAAGGAGAACAGCACGCCCAGGGCCACGGTCAGCACCAGGCCCCAGCGCAGGCCCTTGCGATCGCCCTCGAGCAGGGCATGGTGAGCCCAGGTCACGGTGGTGCCGGAGGTGAGCAGGATCAGCGTGTTGAACAGCGGCAGGTGGAAGGGATCGAACAGCTCGATGCCCATCGGCGGCCAGTGACCGCCCGTGAACGCCACGCGGGCATATTGCTCGATATCGTCGCCACGGAAGAAGCCATCGAAATAGGCCCAGAACCAGGCCACGAAGAACATGACTTCCGAGGCAATGAACAGCATCATGCCGTAGCGGTGATGCATCTGCACCACCGGAGTATGGCTGACCCCGTCATTGGCTTCCTTGGTCACATCGGCCCACCAGGCGTAGAAGGCATAGAGCACGCCGGCAAAGCCGATGAAGAACAGCCAGGGCGTCCAATCCTGCATCCAGGCGACGGCGCCGATCATCATGACCAGCACCGCGACCGACATCACGAAGGGCCAGGGACTGGGCTCCACCATGTGGTAGTCGTGGTTCTTTTCAATGGCGGACATGTTCAGCTTCCCTCACTGTCTGAAGCGTAGAAGGTATAAGAGAGCGTAATCTCTTTGATGGTGTTGAGCTCGTGGTTCTCGTCGAGATCCGGATCGACGAAGAAAACGATGGGCATATCCACCGTTTCACCGGGCTGGAGCGTCTGCTCGGTGAAGCAGAAGCATTCGATCTTGTTGAAGTAGATGCCGGCCTTTTCGGGCACGACATTGAAGACCGCCTGGCCGGTGACCGGCTTGTCGGAATTGTTGGTGGCCACATAATTGACCGTATCGACACGGCCGATCTGATCGGTGATCGAGGCTGCGGGGGTCACGGTCCAATCGAGGGCGCGATCGACATTGACGTCGAAGCGCACCTTCATCTGGCGGGCAATGACGCCCTTGGGGTTGTCGGCGGCAACCTGGGTGGTGCCGCCAAAGCCGGTGACCTGACAGAAGAGCTGGTAAAGCGGCACCGAGGCAAAGGCGAGGCCAACCATGCCGACGGCGATGCCGGCCAGCAACAGACCAACCCGGCGATTGCGGCGGCCGGGGCCCGAACCCTCATATGGTGCGGTGGCGTCCGCCATTACATGGCCCGATCGAACAGTGCCGGACCCATCTTGATCAGGGTCAGCAGGTAGAAGGTGAGGGCAAAGAGCGCCAGGGCCACGGCCAGCGCAATCGAGCGGCGGCGGCGCTGCTTGCGGAAAGCGGCTTCCTGCTCTTCGGTCATGCCATTGGGGGCCAGCTTGGCGCCGGTTTCGGTGGCCATTGTCAGATCACTCCCAGGCGCAGGGCGATATTGTCGGTGAGCAGCGCCAGGAACAGCACGAAGAGATAGCTCAGCGAAAAGGTGAAGAGCGAACGCGCCATGCGGCGCATTTCGGTGCCGTCGGGGGCGCGCAGCAGGCGGAAGGCGAACCAGACGAAGCTAAGGCCCGTCACGGCGGCCACCGCGCCATAGATCCAGCCCGAAAAGCCCAGCATGACCGGCAGCAGGCTCGACGCCGCCAGGATCAGCGAATAGGCAAAGATCTGCCACTTGGTGGACTTTTCGCCCGCGACATTGGGCATCATGGGAATGCCGGCAGCGCCGTAATCGCCCTGCTTGTAGAGCGCCAGGGCCCAGAAATGGGGCGGGGTCCAGAGGAAGATGATGAGGAAGAGCGCGAAGCTTTCCCAGCTCAGCGTGCCGGTTATGGCGGCCCAGCCCACCATGGGCGGGAAGGCGCCGGCGGCACCGCCGATGACGATGTTCTGCGGCGTCGAGCGCTTGAGCCACATCGTATAGACGACGGCATAAAAGAAGATGGTGAAGGCCAGGAAACCGCCCGCGACCCAGTTGGTGGCCAGGCCCAGCAACGTCACCGAGAAGACCGACAGGATCAGCCCGAAGGCCAGCGCTTCGCCGCGGCTCATGCGGCCGGCCGGGATGGGGCGGTTCTGCGTGCGGCTCATGACGGCGTCGATATCGGCGTCATACCACATGTTGAGCGCGCCCGAGGCCCCTGCCCCGATGGCAATGCAGGCAATGGCGATCAGCCCGATGAAGGGATTGATGCCGCCCGGCGCCACCAGCATGCCGACCAGGGCGGTGAAGACAACCAGCGACATGACACGGGGCTTGAGCAGGGCGAGGTAATCCTCGACCCGCGCACCGCCGGCATAGGCGGAGACTTCCCTGCTGTCGTCAACTAGAGCCACTGGTCATTCCTTGTTGGGGTGTGGACCGCACCGCAGCGCGATCCACCGAACTTGAGGTCGAGAGCGCCTAGTGGGCGTCGCGAGAGTCGATCTTGGGCAGCGTCGAGAACTGGTGGAACGGCGGAGGCGAGCTCAGCGTCCATTCCAGCGTGGTCGCGCCGTCACCCCATGGATTGTCGCCCGCCGGGCGCTTCTTCCGGGAGGCTTCCCAGGTGGCGTAGAAGAAGATGATCATGGCCACGAAGGTGATGTAATAGCCGACCGAGGAAACGCGGTTCCACATCGCGAAGGCATCGGGGTAGTCGATGTAGCGGCGCGGCATGCCGGCCAGGCCCAGGAAGTGCTGCGGGAAGAAGATCAGGTTCACGCCGACGAACATGACCCAGAAGTGCAGCTTGCCCAGGAACTCGTTGTACATGTAGCCGAACATCTTGGGGTACCAGTAGTACCAGCCGGCAAAGATCGAGAACACGGCACCGAGCGAGAGCACGTAGTGGAAATGCGCCACCACGTAATAGGTGTCGTGCAGAGCACGGTCCGCACCGGCATTGGCCAGCACCACGCCCGTCACACCACCAACGGTGAACAGGAAGATGAAGCCGATGGCCCAGAGCATGGGGGTACGGAAGGTGATGGAACCGCCCCACATGGTGGCGATCCAGGAGAAGATCTTGACGCCGGTCGGCACCGCAATGACCATGGTGGCGGCCACGAAGTAGCGCTGGACATCGAGGCTGAGGCCGGTGGTGTACATGTGGTGCGCCCACACGACGAAGCCGACAAAGCCGATGGCCACCATGGCATAGGCCATGGCCATGTAGCCGAACACGGGCTTGCGGCTGAAGGTGGCCACGATGTGGCTGACAATGCCGAAGCCGGGCAGGATCATGATGTACACTTCGGGGTGGCCGAAGAACCAGAACAGATGCTGGTAGAGCACCGGATCGCCGCCGCCTTCAGGCGAGAAGAAGGTGGTGCCGAAATTGCGGTCGGTCAGCATCATGGTGATGGCACCGGCCAGAACCGGCAGGGCCAGCAGCAGCAGGAATGCGGTGACCAGCACGGACCAGGCGAAGAGCGGCATCTTGTGCAGCGTCATGCCCGGAGCGCGCATGTTGAGGATCGTGGTGATCAGGTTGATGGCACCCAGGATCGAGCTGACGCCGGCGACGTGCAGCGAGAAGATCACGAAATCGGTGGCCGGGCCCGGATGACCGCTGGTGGCGAGGGGCGGATAGGCCGTCCAGCCGCCGCCAAAGCCCAGTGCGCCCGAGGGACCCTCGAAGAACATGGACAGGATGGTCAGCAGCAGCGCCGGAGGCAGCAGCCAGAAGGCCACATTGTTGATGCGCGGGAAGGCCGTATCGGGCGCTCCCACCATCAGCGGCGCGAAGTAATTGGCAAAGCCACCCATGGTCGCGGGCATGACGGTGAAGAACACCATGATCAGCGCGTGGGCGGAGACAAACACGTTGAACATGTGCTTGCCCGCATCGACGGCCGAGTCGCCGTCAAGGCCATAGGCCATAGCCGCCAGGCCGTGGAAAATCTGGATTCCCGGCTCCTGCAGTTCCAGGCGCATGGCACCCGAGAGCAGGCCGCCGATCACGCCGGCGACGATGGAGAACACCAGGTACATGATCCCGATGTCTTTGTGATTGGTCGAGTAGACCCAGCGCCGCCAGCCCGTGGGGGTGTGGTGATCGTGGCTGGCGTGGTCGTGCCCGGTGGCGTGGGCTTCGAGGTTTGCAGTGTTTGCCATTTGGTTTTCCTCTGACCCTTGTCTTACAGCGCCGGCAGCACGGCGGCTGCCGTGGCGTAGTCGCGGCTTTCTTCAAAGGCCCCGATAAAGGCCTCGAACTCCTCGGCCGTCACGACGCGCACGGCGATGGGCATGAAAGCATGGTCCTTGCCGCACAATTCCGAGCACTGGCCATAGTAGAGGCCGGTTTCGCGCGCGTTGAACCAGGTTTCGTTCAGCCGGCCCGGCACGGCGTCGATCTTGATGCCGAAGGAGGGCACCGCAAAGGCATGGATCACGCCGGTCGGGCTGGCGGTGACCTGCATGCGCACGGTGGTGTCGACCGGAACGACCAGTTCGTTGTTGACGGCCAGCAGGCGCGGCTGGCCCGGCTTGAGCTCGGCAATCTCTTGTTCGGTGAGAATATTGGAGTCGAAGGCCACGCCCTGGTCCACATATTCGTAGTTCCAGTACCACTGCTCGCCCGACGCCTTGACGGTCAGGGTTGCGGCAGGAACGTCCACTTCGGCCGAGAAGAGGTTGGCGCCAAGATACTTGCGCTCGCCATCAGGCACGGTCAGCTGGTCGGACAGGATGCCGAAGGACGGGAAGATGATGAAGGCGAGGATCACGACCGGGACAACAGTCCAGACCACTTCGACCAGGGTATTGTGGGTGAAGCGGGCCGGGACCGGGTTGGCCTTGGCATTGAAGCGCACCATCACGATGACCAGAAGGGCCAGGACCAGCAGCACGATCAGCGAAATCGTCCACATGAGGATGCCGTCGTGGAAGACCACGATGGAATCCATGATCGGGGTCACCGATTCCTGCAGGTGAAACTGACCCGGCTCAGGATGGCCGCGACCGACTGCGCCGATCTCCTGGGCTGCTGCCATTGACGGCACCAGCGCCAGTGCGGCCGCCGAAGCGGCAACCATCTTCCTAAAGAACTGCCCGGTCACCATATACCCCCTATCGACATGTTCTGGCGGCGTGCACCGAAGCAGGAAGGGTTAGATAGCGGCATAGCGAACGCCGCCCCGACTCAACTTCGGAGCGCAAAACTCGTGCCTGACCTAAACCACATTGCTTTGTCCGAGTCTATTGCGCGCTTTGCCCCCGGCACTGCGGCAAATTGGTGCCCGCCTGGCGCGACCTCGCCTCACCCGTGCCGCAGTTTGCCCTGAAAACCTGCCGGAAATCCGGGCTTTGGTTGACAGGTCCGGACACGTGTCGGAAACAGACCGAACCCATGCGCTAGGCGCCGATTCGGCAGGAGCAGAGATAGAAGTGATGGTCTGGGCAAAGCGGCTTATTGTGCTTGGTGCGATCAGCATGTCGCTGGCAGCGACGCCTGCCATGGCGCAGGGCACGGTGCGCGCCGAGTATGGCGACTGGCAGATGAGTTGCGACACCCCGCCCGGCGCCAGCTTCGAGCAATGCGCCATCATCCAGAACGTGCTGGCCGAAGACCAGCCCAATGTGGGCCTTTCGGTGATCGTGCTGCGCACCGCCGACCGCGAGGCGCGCCTGCTGCGGGTGCTGGCGCCGCTCGGCGTCCTGCTGCCCAACGGGCTAGGGCTCAATGTCGACGGGACCGATCTGGGCCGGGTGGCCTTTGTGCGCTGCCTGCCCAATGGCTGCATTGCCGAAGTGGAACTGGACGAGGACATCATCAAGGTGCTCTCCGAAGGCACCGACGCGATCTTCGTGGTGTTCAAGACACCCGAGGAAGGCGTGGGTATCCCGGTTTCCCTCAATGGCTTTGCCGATGGCTTTGCCGCCCTGCCCTGAACCCGGCGGAGACATCAAGGATGAGTGAAGACAGTCGCGAAGCCCAGCGTCACCGCACTCTCAAGGGCGGCAAGATCGTCATCAATGACGGCTTCTCGACCTTCGACTGCACCATCCGCAATCTTTCGGAGACCGGCGCCAAGCTGGTGGTGAGCAGTTCACTGGCGATACCACAACGCTTCGTGCTGGCCATGGATGATGGCCGCCGCTTCGAGTGTGAACTGGCCTGGCGCACGGAAACCGAGATCGGCGTGCATTTCCTCTGAAGAAAAAAACCGGGCACATGCGCTGCATGGCCCGGCAAGTCGTCAGGAAACGGGACCGGCGGCAAAACCGGCCCGGGAGATGGGACGCCCACATGCAAATGCGTTCGTCCCAACGAGGGCGGTGCGTGACCGGCAGAAGTTGGAGACTTCTGCAAGTGGTCACGCAACCAAGCAGGAAAAGAGTATCCATCCAGGGGCAGTTGGAATGGATCGATGCCCCGACGGCCGCCACGAACGGCCGGGCACCTGGTTCAACCGCGCGCGTTGCGCGCCCTGGCGGCATTCAGAACCATGCTCGCCGTCCGGCCATTGCGGGCGTGCATGGCCTCGACAACATCCTGAGCGGTGATCCCGAGATCGCGCAACTGGGCCTGATCGAGCTCAAGCAGGCTGACCAGCGCGGTGCGACGGGTGCGGGCGGTCACGGCCTGGGCAAACCAGGCAATCAGAGCACGAATGGGGTTAACGTGCGAGCCAGCCGCGACCGACCGCTCGCCAGGCAGCGAGAGAGCCATCTTCAAGTCTCCAGGGTCAAGAAAAACCACCGGAGGGAGCCGGCGGGGTTCGACACATCGTTGTATCGATGATCCATGAATAGCGCACTGGACTTCCATTCGTCTAACAAATAGATTTCATCCCAACGATCAATTTGGGTGATGTAGATATGGCAGCCCCCCTCGACCTCGATCAGCTGCAGAGCTTTTGCGCCATTGCCGATTGCGGCAGCTTCACGGAAGCAGCGCGGCGCGTGAACAAGACCCAGTCGGCGGTGTCGATGCAGATCAAGCGGCTCGAAGAGCGGCTGGGGCATTCACTGCTGACGCGCGACGGGCGCAGCGTCAGCCTCACCCATCATGGCGAACTGCTCTATGAACGGGCGCGCAAGATGCTGCGCACCAATGCGGAGATCCTTGATCACTTCAACGATGGCGACCTGGCCGGCTCGATCCGCTTCGGTGTGCCGGACGACTACGCCGTGCGGCTGCTGCCGGTGATCCTGTCGAGCTTTCAACGCACCCATCCCAAGATTGCGGTCGATGTGGCCTGCATGGCTTCGGAGCAATTGCTCGAAGGCATGAAAGCGGGGCGCTATGACCTGATCGTCTTCACCCAGGGCACCGACCACAATTTCGGTGAACTGTTCCGCACCGAGAAGATGTTCTGGGTGTCGAGCCATGGCGGCAGGGCGCTGGCCAGCGAACCGCTCGCCATTGCCTGCGGACCCAATTGCTGCATCTGGCGCAAGGACGCCATGGAGCAGCTTGACCGCTCGGGGCTCGACTATCGGGTCGCCTATACTTCGTCCAATGCCACGGCAATCTCGTCGGCCGTGCTGTCGGACCTGGCCGTGGGCTTTCTGCCGGAAAGCGCTCTGCAACCGGGCATGCGCGTGATCGGCGAAGAATATGGCCTGCCCCGGCTGGCCGAAGCCCAGATCGCGCTGATGCGATCAAGCCACGCCTATGGCGGCATCTATGACGCGCTCGCCAATCATATCGTGCAGTCCATGGGCAACCTGGAACAGCCGGCACAGGCGGACGCAGCGGAGTAAGGGTGTAAGCGGATCGTTGACAGGTGTAAGCTATTCGCTTACAGTCCAGCATGATCCGCAGCTTTCGGCACAAGGGTTTGGCAGAGCTTTGGGCGAGTGGGCGCAGCCCCAGGCTTGACCAGAAACTAGTGTTGCGTATCCGACGGCGGCTGGAGGCACTCGACAGAGCTGGACGGCCCGAAGATGCCAATGTTCCGGGTTTCAACTTTCATGCGCTTCGTGGCCCACCACCCCAGCGCTACACTATGCATGTCAACGGGCCGTGGTGTGTGACCTTTGCGTTTGACGGCGAGGATGCAGTCGATGTCGATCTCGAACAATACCACTGAACTTTTTCCGGCTGTGCGGGGTGACTGGTGTCCCACCCATCCCGGCGAACTGCTGGCTGAAGACGTGATTCCGGCCACAGGCAAGAGCAAGACGGAGATTGCCCGCCTGCTGGGCATTTCCCGCCAGCACCTTCATGACATCCTGTCCCAAAAGAAGCCGGTCTCGGCGGAAATGGCCGTCAGGCTGGGCAAGCTTTTTGGCAATGGCCCGCGCCTTTGGCTCGGCATGCAGGTCGCCTATGACACCTGGATTGCCGAACGCAAGATTGACGTCAGCGCCATCCCCACATTGCCGACCCACAAGGACGCAGCAGAATAGCGCGACGGGTGCTTGACCCGTACCCGGCTTTGTCGCACCACAGGGCATGACCGAGACGCTTACCAATGCTGCCGAATTCACCGTTTCCGAGATCGCCCAGGCGGTGAAGCGGACGGTGGAGGATGAGTTCGGCCATGTGCGGGTGCGCGGCGAAATATCAGGCTTTCGTGGCCAGCATTCGTCGGGCCACGCCTATTTCACGCTCAAGGACGACGCCGCATCCATCGATGCGGTGGTGTGGAAGGGCAATTATGGCCGGCTCGCCTTCAAGCCCCAGGAGGGGCTGGAAGTCATCGCCACGGGGCGGCTGACCACCTTCCCGCGATCGTCCAAGTACCAGATCGTCATCGAGAATATCGAGCCGGCGGGTGCCGGGGCGCTGATGGCGCTGCTCGAGGAACGCCGCAAGAAGCTGCTGGCCGAAGGGCTGTTCGCGCGCGAGCGCAAACGGCCCCTGCCCTATCTGCCCAGGGTCATCGGCGTCATCACCTCGCCCACCGGCGCGGTGATCCGCGATATCCTGCACCGGCTCGACGACCGTTTCCCCAGCCATGTGCTGGTCTGGCCGGTGCGCGTGCAGGGCGAGACCTGCGCCCCAGAGGTGGTCAATGCCATCGAAGGCTTCAACGCCATGCTGCCGACAGGCCCGATCCCTCGCCCCGACCTTTTGATCGTGGCACGTGGCGGCGGTTCGATAGAGGATCTCTGGGGCTTCAACGAGGAGGCGGTGGTGCGCGCCGTCGCCGGGTCCGGCATTCCGGTCATCTCGGCCGTGGGTCACGAGACCGATACCACGTTGATCGACTATGCCTCCGATATGCGGGCGCCAACCCCAACGGCAGCTGCCGAGGCCGCCGTGCCGGTACGGGCAGAACTGATTGCCTATGTCGATGACCAGGGGAGCCGCCAGCGCCAGGCGGCGCGGCGCAGCCTTACCAGCCTCAAGGACGGCTTGCGCGCCGCCGCAGCCGGCCTGCCGCGCCCGGCCGACCTGGTCTCGACGCAGCGCCAGAGCCTCGACATGGCGTCAAGCCAATTGTCGGGCGCGCTCCGCCATTTCGTGCAGGCCCGGCGCATTGCCTTTTCCAACCTCGCCGCCGCCATGCAGCCGCGCCTGGTGCGGCAAAGGCAGGCGGAACTGGGCGAAAGGCTGGTCAATCTCAATCGTCGCGGCCAGTCCGGGCTGGTCAAGAGCATCGAGCGCGCGCGCCTGACCTTTGATCCCTGTGCCCGCCAATTGCCCCAGGCGGTGGCCACTTCGCTCGAGCGCAAGCAGACGGCGCTGGGACGGCTGCTACCGCGCCTGTCTCCGCAGCCGCTGCGCGCCGATCTCCGCCATGCCCGCGGGCAGCTCGCGCCGTTGGCCCAGCGCCTCGACCAGGCCGCCGGACAGGTGAGCACCACACGTCGGCAACAATTGGAGCAATTGCGCAAGCTTCTGGAAACCTTGAGTTATCGCAATGTCTTGGCGCGGGGCTATGCGCTGGTGCAGGACGAGGCGGGCAATGTGGTCAGCAGCCAGGTCGCTGCCCGTCCGGGCGAGGCACTGAACCTGACCTTTGCCGATGGCGAGGTGGGGGTCATCGTGGCCGGTGCCCCCGCACCGCGCCGCAAGCCGACCCGGTCCGGGCCGGATGATGGAACGCAGGAAAGTCTCTTTTGATGAGCGGCGCTGTCCGGTATACCAGCGGCAACAGTCAAGGAATGATGGCATGAACATCTTCGACAAGGGGTTTGCCCCCGCAGAGGCAAGCCTGCGCTATCTGGACGGCGACTATGTCGTGCTCAAGCCCGGCAGCTTCGTGCGCTGCGCCATTTCGGGCAAGCCGATCCCGCTGGACGAATTGTTCTATTGGAGCGTCGACCGGCAGGAGCCCTATGCCGACGCCGTGGCCGCACACACCGCATTCGAGCGTTTCGGCCGGGGTCACTGAGGGTGACCGAGGTGGCGTCGCGTCAGCGCTTCCTGGTCATTTCAAACGGACACGGTGAAGACGCCATTGCGGCCCAGCTGATCGAAAGGCTTCCCGCAGAGGTATCCGCCGACGCCTATCCGATGATCGGCAGCGGAAAGGCCTATGACGGCATCTGCCCGGTGGTCGGTCCGCGCGCCACCCTGGCCTCGGAGGGCTGGCGCAACGTCAAGGGGTCGCTGCGCCGCGACATCGTCAATGGGGGCCTGCTCACTGTCCCGCCGGCGCTGAAATTCCTGCGCGCCATGCGCGGGCGCTATGACCGTATCATCGTCGTTGGCGACATGGTGGGCGTGCTGGCCTGCCTTGTCACGGGCAATCGCGACCTCGTCTATATAGACGTCTACAAGACCGGCGCGGCGCGGCTCTATTCGTCCCTTGAGCGGATGGCGATCAAGCGGGCCTGCGCGCTAGCCTTCTGCCGGGCCGACAACCTGGCCGCGCTGCTGCGCCAGAATGGCGTGGATGCCCGCTCAGAGGGCAATCTGATGATGGATACCATTCCGCGCGGCGATTATGACGCGGCCGGCAGGCGGACCCAGGCACTGGCGGTCACGCTGCTGCCCGGCAGCCGGGCGCTGACCGGGGAAAGCTTTGCCCTGCAGATCAACGCGCTGCGGCGCGTTCCGGCGGACCGGCGCCCCGATATCTTCGTAGCAGTGGCCGGCAGCGTCAGTGTCGAGGACCTGGCAAAGGCGGCCGGGCTTGTCCGCGTGCCCCTGCTCTCAAGCGAGCCGGACGACCTGGGCACGCTGAGGGGGGACGGTCTGGTCGTTCACATGGCGCGGGGTCGCGCCATGGGGAACCTGCTCGATGTATCCGACCTGGTGCTGAGCCAGGCGGGCACGGCCAGTATCCAGGCGTTGGGCCTCGGCAAGCCGGTCGTCACCTTCATCAACCAGCGCGACAGGCGTTCGCGCTTCGAGGACGAGCAGAAGCTGTTCGGACCGGCGCGGGTGGTGGTGGATGCCGAGATCGGCAATGTGGCCATGGCGCTCAATGACCTGCTCGGAAATGAAGAGGAACGGGCGCGGCTGGGCGCCATCGGCCGTGAGCGCATTGGCGGCCCGGGTGCCCTGGCCGCGATCCTGGCAGCACTGGGACTCAATGCCGACTGAGGGCGCCGGCGCCCATATAGTTCGCCGATCATACGCAGCGCCGCGGTGGCGCCCCTCTCCCCTGAGGGGCGAGGGAGCGCAGGAGACGGTGGCTCAATGCTGGTGTGAAATGACTTAGTCGGCTGACTCGGGGTCGAGCAGGCGATGCAGATGGACGATGAAATAGCGGGTCTGGGCGCTGTCCACGGTCTGCTGCGCCTTGGCGCGCCAGACTTTTTCGGCTGCGGCGTAATTGGGATAGACACCGACAATGTCGACCTTGTCGAGATCGGCAAAGGTCACGCCATCCAGGCTTGAGAGTTCGCCGCCGATCACCAGGTGCAGCAGTTGCTTTTCGGTCTTGTCAGCCATGGGTCAGTCCCGCGTTTGAGGCAGTTGAGTATTCGCGACGCCGGCGGCACTTTGGGTCGGCGCCTCCTCGGCCGGAGGGCAGCCATAGACCTTGAGCAGCGCGGCATGCACGAGCGGTTTTAGGCTCATGTCGCCCAGGGCCGCAAGCGCCCCATGACGCACATCTCGTTTGTTCAATTGTGGGAAGCCAGTGCACACATCGGCAAAATCCAGCCCGCATTCATTGAGAATCACGGCTGCACCGGCAATGTCCCAGTCCTGCGCGCCGCGCCGGGCTACTGCCGCATCGAGCCGGCCGGTTGCCACCTGCACCAGCCGATAGGCCAGCGAGGGATAGGCCGGGCCACGAGTGTAATCGAGACCGGCGGCCTGCAATTCCTGATGCACGGCGCCGGGCGCCGGGATCAGCGGGGCAGAGCCGGCGCGACGGGTGCGCGTCAGCGGCTTGCCGTTCACCCGGGCACCGCCGCCCCTGGAGGCTTCATAGAGTTCGTCGCGGGCCGGGGCATAGACAACGCCGGCCACCGGCACGCCATGCTCCACCACGGCCAGGGACACGGTCCAGTAGTCCTCGCCGCGCAGGAAGGCGCGCGTGCCGTCGATGGGGTCGACCACGAAGACCCGGTCGCAATCGAGCCGGCTGGGATTGTCTGCCGTTTCCTCGCTCAGCCAGCCATAGCTGGGGCGCGCCTGCAACAGATTGGCGGCCAGGAACCGGTCGACAATGATGTCGGCCTCGCTGACCGGGGAGGCATTGTCCTTGGTCCAGCTCTTGATGTCCCGCCGGAAATAGCTCGAGGCGATGATGCCCGCTGCTACCGCCGTGGAGCGGAGCAGTTCCAGATCGTCAGAGTAAGGTGGGGCGAAAGCCGGCATTATCCGGGCCTTTTAGGCTCCATAGCGGGTTTGGACAAGTGCGCCGGAGCGGGCCGGCAAAATGACAGGGTAAACGGGTCGCCAAGCGACGGGGTTAACCGCTCCTGACTAGGTGCAACACCCTGCTAACCCTCCGGGAAAACAACATAAACTTAACCGAACCGATTAAGGGGGCAGGTAAGGGGCTGGGGTAGATTGGCCTCACAAACGGAGCGCAAAAAACAGCTCTCGAAGTTACAGGAAGGCATCAAAAATGGTTCATGGCGTTGCGATGGAAGGTTCGTCAGTGGTTCTGGCCTTCGGCCGCCCGAACGTTGCCGAACGCCGCTTCACGGCGGCCAACGACAATGGTCCCAGGGATCCGGTCAAGACCGTGACGGTTCGCAAGCAGCTCGAGCAGAGCGGCGTGGCGATCAAGATCAAGGTCCCGGTCACCGAATTCATCGGCGTCGCCGTGGCCACCAGCATTTCCGAAGAGGGCATGCTGACCAGCTCGATCGAACTGGTCCATTCCGACGGGGAGCTGAACTACAAGGTGTTCGAGGAAGAGGGCAACCACAACGTGGTGGCCGAATGGCAGAACTGGGGCAAGAAGCTCCGCCTGCCGCTGTTCATCAAGGCCGGCGACGGCGCCTATATGCCCTATAGCCAGCAGGTCGATGGCGTCATGCTCGGCAGCCCGACCCCGCGCCGGAAGCTCGCAGCCGAGGCCTCGCGCCGCCCGCGCTTCCTCAATCGCCGCAAGCCCGGCCAGGCCGACGCCAACTAGAGCCGTATCCATTTCGATTGAATCGAAATGGGGCTCTAGGCCTTTGTCAGGTCCCGTGATCGCACCGCAAAAGTCTGCAACTTTTGCTGATCACGCTCCAGGCGCTAGCCAGACAGAAATACCTTGCCTCCAAAGCAAGTCGAAAAGGGTCAACCGGTGGTGCGGTTGGCCCTTTCGGCTTTTACTGGGTGCCAATAGGGCCGGATGAGGGGTTCACAATAAAGGTTCTGCCGAGGGGCCTTCACCCCTCACCCCATCCCTCTCCCCGGAGGGGCGAGGGGGCGCAGGGCGGACAGGCCTTTTGGACTGTCAGTCCACCTTCTTCCCTCAGGGGAGAAGGGACTGCGCCGTTGGCGTTTGAGCAGCAATTCCGGGTTCGCCTACCACACCCACTCGGCCAAGAGCGCCAGGGTGAGTGCCATGCCGACATAATGGTTGTTGTAGAAGCGGTGGAACGGGTTGAGGGGCACTTCGCGGTCCAGCGTCCAGAGCTGCCAGGCCATGAGCCCGGCCGCCACCAGTGACAGGGCGGAGAAGATCATGCCGCCGCCGACCATGAGCGCGGCGATGTTCCAGAGGACGAAGGCCCCGGCATAAAGCGCTGCCACGGCCGGGCGGACACTGGCGCCGAAGAGGCGCGCCGTCGACTTCACCCCCACCAGGGCATCGTCCTCGATATCCTGGAGGGCGTAGATGGTGTCATAGCCGATGACCCAGAGAATGGTGCCGGCATAGAGCACCACCGGCGCCCAGCCCAGTGCCCCGGTCTGGCTCGACCAGCCGACCAGCGCACCATAGGAGAAGGCGAGGCCCAGGAAGAGCTGCGGCCACCAGGTGATGCGCTTCATGAAGGGATAGATGGCCACCAGCACCAGCGAGGCGATGGCCGCATAGACGGTGAAGCGATTGAACTGGAACAGCACCGCCGAGGCCAGCAGCGCCTGGGCGATGAGAAAGTAGAAGGCTTCCTGCGTGGTGACTTGGCCCGAGGGAATGGGCCGCGAACGGGTGCGCGCCACCTGCATATCGATGTCGCGGTCGACAATATCGTTGAAGGTGCAGCCGGCCCCGCGCATCAGGATGGCCCCGATGAACATCAGGATGGCGGCCCACCAGCCAAAGCCCAGTTCGGGCTGGGTCAGCGTGGCCAGGCCAATGCCCCAGGCACAGGGCCAGAACAACAGATAGAAGCCGATGGGCCGATCCCAGCGCGCCAGCCGCCCATAGGGTTTTACGGGACCGGGCGCATAGCGATCGAGCCAGTTGTCTTTCTGGGCGTCGGCGACGGTGCCGGTGGGGTCGGTCATGGTGTGCGTATCCAGATCGCGTTTCGCGCCCTCGTGGTTCGAGGCTTTGCCTTGCAAAGCACCTCACCATGAGGGCTCTTGAGAATGCGGTGCCCGTGGAGCCCTCATGGTGAGGCGGGAGCGCAGCGACCCTCGAACCACGAGGGCGCGGCTCCGATGCTCCTTGCATCGACGTGTTGATCAGTCCTAACTGCGCCGCAACAGCCACGCAACTGATCAGCCTTCATGCCCCGTTCTCACGCCTCCCTGCCCCGCCTTTTCGTCGAACCGGACCTGGGCGCCAACGTCAGTCTGACCCTTGGCAAGGAGCAGTCGCTCTATCTTGCCGCGGTGCTGCGCAAGGCCGTGGGCGACGAGGTGGTGCTGTTCAACGGCAGGGACGGCGCCTGGCTCTGCCGGCTGACCGGCGATTCGAAAAAATCGGTGACGCTCGAAGCGGTGGAGCAGATTGCCCCGCAGACCCCGCCTTCCGACCTCTGGTATGGCTTTGCCCCGCTCAAGAGCGAGCGGCTGGACTATGTGATCCAGAAGGCGGTGGAGATGGGCGCCGGCACGATCCAGCCGGTGATGACCCAATTTACCCAGGTGCACCGGCTGAAGGCCGAACGGCTGGCGGCCAATGCCATAGAGGCAGCCGAGCAATGCGAAGTGCTCTCGGTCCCGGTCGTGGCGGCGGAAATCAGCCTTGATCAATTGCTTGACGGCTGGACCCGGACGCATGGCGAGCGGAAGCTGATCTTTGCCGATGAAGGCGAGGCGTCCTCTTCGCCGGTGGCCGCGCTGGAACAATGCCAGGGTCAAAGCATTGGCCTAATTGTCGGCCCGGAAGGCGGGTTTTCCGATACGGAGCGGGAAAAACTGCGGGCCCTGCCCTTCGTCGTCCCGATCAGCCTCGGGCCCAGAATTCTGCGCGCCGACACCGCGGCGGTGGCCGCATTGGCGGTCATTCAGGCCATCATCGGTGATTGGCGATAAAAGGCGATTGCTTTCCGCCTTGCTGTCGCTATTTTGCCCGCCCAACATACACCCCTCAGCCAAGAGGACTTCATGGCCGGCGCCGACACACATTCGCCCCTGATTGAATCGCGGGCCGACCTGATCGAGGCGATGGCGCGCGGCTGCAAGCCGGCGGACCAGTGGCGCATCGGCACGGAACACGAGAAACACGTGTTCCACACCAATCCGCTCCGCCCGGTCGCCTATGAGGGCGAACAAGGCATTCGCGCCCTGATCGATGGCATCGAGAAGGAAACGGGCTGGCATCCCTTCTATGACGGCGACAATCCGATCGGCCTGCGCAACAACGAGATCGCCGGTGGCATCTCGCTGGAGCCCGGCGGGCAGTTCGAGCTCAGCGGTTCACCCATGGCGGACCTGCATGGTACGGCCGATGAACTGGCCGAACACATGCGGGTGGCCAGACAAGTCGCTGCGCCGCTCGACATTCATTTCCTGGGACTTGGCGTCACTCCGCTCTGGGCGGTGGACGAGATCAAATCCATGCCCAAGTCGCGCTATGCGATCATGACCAAATATATGGGCGAGACCGGCACGCTGGGCACATCGATGATGTATCGCTCGGCCACGGTGCAGACCAATCTCGACTTTTCCAGCGAAGCCGACATGGTCAAGAAGCTGAGGGTGTCGCTGGCCCTGCAGCCGGTGGCCACGGCGCTGTTTGCCAATTCGCCCTTCGCCGATGGTCGCGACACCGGCTATCTGAGTTTCCGCAGCGAAATCTGGCGCAATACCGACGACAACCGCACGGGCATGCTGCCCTTCGTGTTCGAGGAGGGGTTCGGCTTCGAGCACTATGCCGACTATGCGCTCGACGTGCCGATGTATTTCGTCATTCGGGACCACAAATATATCAATGTGGCGGGCGAGAGCTTTCGCGATTTTCTTGAGGGGCGGCTGCCTCAGTTGCCGGGCGAGAAGCCAACGATCAAGGATTGGGAAGACCATCTCTCGACCCTGTTCCCGGAAGTGCGCCTCAAGCAGTTCCTCGAAATGCGCGGAGCCGACATGGGCGACCAGGCCCATGTGGTCGCGCTCTCGGCCTTCTGGACGGGCCTCCTCTATGATGACATCTCGCTCGAAGCGGCCTGGGAGCTGGTCCGGAACTGGACCCATGACGAGCGCGACTATCTCCGCCGCGAAATCCCGCGCCTTGGCCTTGCCACGCCCTTTGATCGCTCCAGCATTTTCGATGCCGCCGCCCAGGCCGTGGGCATTGCCGAAGCGGGTCTCGTCCGGCGCAACCGGCTCAATGCAAAGGGCCAGGACGAGACGATTTATCTGGCGCCTTTGGAAGAAACCATCCGCAGCGGAAAATCCCCGGCCGAGCGTTGGCTGGAGAAGTTCCATGGCGAGTGGAAGGGCGATGTGACGCCGATTTTTGCCGAAGCCGAGATGTAGG
>CBFGTF010000015.1:0-30273 GCA_965651655.1 uncultured Devosia sp. | reverse complement strand
AAGCCACGCTGCAACTGGTTCTGGTCATAGGTGCCGAAAATGCCGGCAAAGCTCCAGCTCTGGCGCTCCGGCCGCGCACCGGCCTCGGCCGCTTGTGCCGATCCGGATACCAGCCCCATGAAGGCGGCGGCAACGGCGATGATGATCTTGGTCTTGAACATGCTCTTTGCCCCGATCACGCGTGTGCCTTGCCGAGAACGCTCTCGGAAATACTGGTCGGCAGCGGCTTGGGGGTCTCGATCCGCGAGAGCACCGGCAGCACCACCAGGAAGTAGATGAAGTAGTAGGCCGTGCAGACCTTGGCCAGCACCGTGTAGATGCCTTCCGCCGGCTGCGCGCCCAGATAGGTGAGGCCCACGAAGTTGATCGCGAACAGCCAGTAGAACCACTTGAAGAGCGGACGGAACGTGCCCGAGCGCACCTTGCCGGTATCGAGCCACGGCACGACCAGCAGCATGACCAGGGCACCGCCCATGGCGATCACGCCGCCCAGCTTGCTGTCGATGAACAGCACGTTGAAGTCGATGGCGCGCAGGATCGTGTAGAAGGGCAGCAGGTACCATTCGGGCACGATATGGGCCGGCGTCACCTGGCTGTTGGCCATGATGTAGTTGTCGGGGTGACCCAGGATGTCGGGGGCGAAGAACACGAACCACGCGAACGGGATCATGAACAGCACCATCGCGAACAGATCCTTCATCGTATAGTACGGATGGAAGGGAACGGTATCGCGGCTTTCCTTCACTTCGACGCCGATCGGGTTGTTGTTGCCCGGAACGTGCAGCGCCCAGATATGCAGCGCCACGATGGCGGCAATCACGAAGGGCAGCAGGTAGTGCAGCGAGAAGAAGCGGTTGAGCGTCGGGTTGCCGACGGCAAAGCCGCCCAGCACCAGCTGCTTGATGTTTTCGCCGACCACCGGAATGGCCGAGAAGATGTTCGAGATCACCGTGGCACCCCAGAACGACATCTGGCCCCAGGGCAGGATGTAGCCCATGAAGGCGGTGGCGACGGTGAGGATGAAGATCAGCACACCCAGGATCCAGATGATCTCGCGCGGCGCCTTGTAGGAGCCGTAGAACAGGCCGCGGAACATGTGGATATAGAGGGCGACGAAGAACATCGATGCGCCCACGGCGTGGACGGCCTGGATGATGCGGCCGCCATTGACGTCGCGGCGGATGTGCTCGACCGAGTCGAAGGCCAGGCCCACATTGGGCGTATAATGCATGGCCAGGATGACGCCGGTGACGATCTGCACGCCAAGGCACATGACCAGGATCGCGCCGAAGGTCCACCAGTAGTTGAGGTTCTTCGGCGTGGGGAAGTCCATCAGATGTTCTTTGGCGAAGCGGACGACCGGCAGGCGGTCATCGAGCCACTTCTCGACGGCATTACCCGGAGTATAGGTGGAATGTTCTGACATCGGGAAAGCCCCCACTAACCGATCTGGACCAGCGTATCGCTGACGAATTCATAAGGCGGCACGACCAGATTCTTGGGCGCGGGACCGCGACGGATGCGACCGGCCGAGTCATAGTGCGAGCCGTGGCAGGGACAGAACCAGCCATCGAAATCACCCGATTCACCCACCGGGATACAACCCAGATGCGTGCAGTTGGCGATCATGATCAGCCATTGCTCATGACCTTCCTGGACCCGCTGTTCGTCAGTCTCGGGATCCTTGAGGTCGCTCAGCGGAACGGCCTTGGCCTCCGCGATCTCGGCGGCGGTACGATGCCGCACAAAGACCGGCAGGCCGCGCCAGGTGATGGTCACCGACTGGCCCTCGGGAATGGCACCAACGTCGAACTCGATGCTGGCCAGCGCCAGGGTCGAAGCGTCGGGATTGAGCTGATTGATCAGCGGCCAGACCACGGCGGCCGCGCCGACCGCGCCGACGGCGCCGGTTGCGACGAACAGGAAGTCCCGCCGGTTGGTGGATGAATGTTCTGCTTGCGTGGCCAAGGTCCGTATCCCCGTACGATGCACAAATGACGGAGCCGGCCCCGGCCATGTCGCCCGCGTAAACGGAATCGACCGCCGTCCGCCCTCAAGCGGCCCGTCAGGTCAGGTCTTTTTGCACTGTCACATGAACTTGTCCAGTGTGCGCGCCGTGACAGACCACAACTGCGACACTATACCCGAGCCAACCGCGAAATCCCGCCACGACCGGCGCACTCGGGGAAGCCACAATGTCCGTCGCCCTTGCTCTCTACCAGCCCGATATCGCCGCCAATACCGGCACACTGCTGCGGCTCGGCGCCTGCCTGGGGGTCAGTGTCCACGTTATCCACCCGGCCGGCTTCGCCCTTACCGATCGCAACCTGGCGCGGGCCGGCATGGACTATCTCGACAAGGCGGCGCTGGTCGAACATGCCAGCTTCGCCGCTTTTGAAACATGGCGCCTGGGCCAGCAAAGACGGCTCGTGCTGCTCACCACCAAGGCCACCGACTCGGTTTATGGAGCACGCTTTGTCCCGGACGATATCCTGTTGCTGGGCCGGGAAAGTGCCGGTGTTCCCGACGCGGTGGCGGACCAATGCGACCTCAGGCTGCGCATTCCCATGCGGGCAGGATTGCGCTCGATCAATGTGGCCGTCGCCGGTGCCATGGTACTGGGCGAGGCCTTGCGACAGTCGCAGCACTTTACAGAACTGAGCTGAAGGTCCATTTCCCCGCCATGTCCGCACCAAACGCCCTCCCCGCCGATATCGACACCAAGAAGACCCTCGCCAGCGCCTGGTTTCGCGCCCTGCGCGACCGCATCTGTGCCGAGCTCGAAGTCATCGAGGCCGAGGTAAGCGGCCCCCATGCCGAAATGCAGGCCGGACTATTCGAGCGCACACCATGGGACCGCGCGGCGGGTGGCGGCGGCGAAATGTCGATGCTGCATGGCCGTGTGTTCGAAAAGGCCGGCGTGCACATCTCGACCGTCCATGGCAATTTTACGGAGGAATTTGCGCGCCAGATGCCGGGCACCGAAGCCGGGACGGCTTTCTGGAGTTCGGGCATTTCGCTCATCATCCACCCCTGGAACCCCCATGTTCCGGCGGTGCACATGAACACGCGCATGATCGTGACCGGCAAGCAATGGTGGGGCGGCGGCGCTGACCTCACCCCGGTACTCGATAATCGCCGCACCCAGACCGATCCGGACAGCCTCGACTTCCATGCTGCCATGAAAGCGGCCTGCGACAACCGCCCGGGGGTCGATTATGAACGGCTCAAGGCCTGGTGCGACGAGTATTTCTTCCTGCCCCACCGCAACGAGCATCGCGGCATTGGCGGCATCTTCTACGACCAGTTCAATACCGGCGACTGGGACGCCGACTTCGACTTCACCCAGGCCGTGGGAGAGGCCTTCCTGGACATCTACCCAAAGCTGGTGCGCCGCAATTTCGAGAAGGTCTGGACCGAGGCCGAACGCGACGAGCAACTGATCCGCCGCGGCCGCTATGTCGAGTTCAACCTGCTCTATGACCGCGGTACCACGTTTGGCCTCAAGACCGGCGGCAATGTCAATTCCATCCTCTCCTCAATGCCCCCGGCAGTGAAATGGCCGTGACGTCACGACAAATTCGTATCCACCCTCGGACTTGATCCGAGGGCCACTATCACCTTGCTAGTGGTGGCGAGTGGTCCTCGGGTCATGCCCGAGGACGGCCCGGAATATATGAAAACGGCTATGGCCACCTCCTGCCATGGTTGCTTAAGCTCCCCCCATGTCCCTCGCCGATCTCGACATCACCGGCTACCGCTCCATCCGGTCCATCCGCTTTCCATTGAAGCGCCTGACGGTGCTGGTGGGTGGCAATGGCGTGGGCAAGACCAATCTCTATCGTGCCCTCGAACTGGTGCATGCCGCCGCCACCGGGGACCTTGTCCTCAGCCTGGCGCGGGAAGGCGGCCTTGCCTCGGCCATGTGGGCCGGACCGCGCAAGGTCAGTGACAAGCCCCGCCTGGTCTTCGAGGTGGGGCTCGACACCATCCTGCCCGGAGACGACGAGGCCGCCTTCGTGCCCCGCTACTCGGTCGAGGTGGGATTCGGGGACCGCTACGAGGCCGTGTTCGAGCAGGAGCCGCAGATCAAGGCCGAGAGCCTGATCCTGCCCGGACGGCGCAGCGTCACGCTGCTCGAACGCAAGGGGCCTTCGGCCTGGTATCGCAGTGAAGACGGCCGCCTGCGCCAGCTCGATCAGCCACTCCTGGCCAGCGAGACGGCCTTGTCCGCCCTTCGCGGGACCCTGCCCGAACTCGATGCCGTGCGCCACCTGCTGTCCGAATGGCGCTTCTACCATGGCTTTCGCACCGATGCGCGCTCGCCGCTGCGGCGCCCGTCGCTGGCCGTGACCTCACCCACACTCGATGCCGATGGAGCAAATCTGGGTGCAGTGCTGGCCACGCTGCGTCACATAAGGGGTGATACCGTCGATCTTGACGCGGCGATCGACCATGCCTTTCCCGGCGCCCGTTTGGAAATCCCCCCACCCGAACGCGACGCCGGCTTTTCCATGATCTTCCCCGAAGTGCCGCACCGGCCCTTCGCGCCCGCCGAACTCTCCGACGGCACGTTGCAGTTTCTTGCGCTGCTCGGAGCCCTGCTCGCCTATCGGCTGCCGCCCTTCATCGCGCTCAACGAACCGGAGACGTCGCTCCACCCCGATCTGCTGCCGGCCCTTGCCCGGGCCATTGCCCGCGCCGCCGAACGAACCCAGGTCTGGGTGGTCACCCATTCGGTCGTCCTCGCCGAAGCCATTGCCGAAGAGACAGGCATCATGCCCCGGACCGTGATTCGCCGCGATGGCGCGACCTGGATCGAGGGCCTATCCGATATCGGCATCTTTCCCGATGAATGAGGGGAACCTTGTGCACAGGCTGGCGTTTGTTCAGACGCGCCAATGCGAGTGACATGAGGAGATATGCGATGAAACGCTTTGATTCCGGCACACTCATTCCAGGATCCACCTGGCGTGCGGAAGCAGAATCCGAAGCCGAAGTGGTGCGCCGCGCGGTCGAAAACATGCGAAATCTCAACGGCGAAACCGAGATTCGACCCGAAATGGTCGAGCGCATCAAGGAACGCATCGTCGACGTCGACGATCAGGGCAACCAGACGCGGCACTAGCTGAGACACAAGCTCGCCCCCGGTTCAGGCCGGGGGTTTTGGCTTGGGCGGGCCCCTAGTGGAAAATCCGCTCCAGAAGCGCATCGCGATCGAGCGAGAACCCGCTTTCGACCCAGGCTCGTTCAAGCAGCGCCAGCGCCGCACCCATGTCCGGGCCCGGCTTCATGCCGCGTGCCTCGAGATCACTGCCGCTGACCGGTATCGGCGCCACCGGCAGGCGCCCAAGCTCACGCGCCACCTCGGCGAGGCGCTCACGCGGCCAGTCCTCCTCCGCGGCGGCGACAGCCAGGCCTTCAACCGCATCCTCGCCAAAGCGATAGGCCGCCCAGCCGGTGTCGCCTCGCCGCAAGAGGTCTGCCGCCTCCGCGATACGCTCGGCATGGGTGATCACGGCCTTGCTCAGGCGCCAACTGCTCTGCCGGCGCTCCAACCCCTCGCGGCCCATCAGGGCGAGGCGTGCCGGCGCCGAGTGCCCGCCCAGGGCCTCATAGCGCAGCAGCGCCGTCACGGCCCCGGGCTCGATGCAGACGAGCCCGAACCGGTCCATGACCCCCAGCGTCTTGCCCACTGTTGGCAAGGCGAGCATCCGCAACATCTCGGCACCGACCCGCTCGCGGGAAATGTGGTCCAGTTCATCGGCCGCGGCCTGGCAGGCCGCCAGTCCCTCGGCGTCGAACTGCTCGCCGCCATGGCTGGCCGAGAACCGGAAGAAGCGATAGACCCTGAGCCCATCCTCGGCAATGCGCCGCGCTGCCTCGCCGATGAACCGGACCCGTCCATTGACCAGGTCGGCAGCCCCGCCCAGCGGGTCGAACAGTCTGCCATCAGCATGGCAATAGAGTGCATTGAGGGTGAAATCGCGCCGCGCCGCATCGGCCACCCAGTCGGTGCCGAACTGGACCTGCGCGTGCCGCCCGTCGGTAAGCACATCCTGGCGCAGTGTCGTTACCTCGACAGTGGTATCATCGAGCCGCAGGGTCACGGTGCCATGGTCGATGCCGGTGGGATAGGCGGCAATGCCATTGGCCTTGGCCCGTTGCATGACGGCGACGGGCAGCAATTCGGTGGCCATGTCGATATCGGCATGTTCGCGCAGACGACCGATCAGGCTGTCCCGCACCACCCCTCCCACTGCCCGCGTGCGGCCCTGGGCGCCATCAAGCGCGGCAAAGATCGCCTGCACGGCCGGGCGTTCGAGCCATTCAGCGCCTACCAGCCGATCCGCAATCACGCCGCCACCTCGCCCATGGCCAGATCGCGGAACAAGCGCGTCAGATTGGCGGTGATGCCCCAGATGACATGGCCGTCATGGTCGATCTGCCAGGTCGAGTGTTCCTTGCCGCCGCGACTGATGCGGAAGCGTCCATAGGTCCCCGCATCGAGAATGCGGCTCAGGGGCACCTCGAACACTGAATGGACTTCCCCCGGATTGGGCACAAAGGGACCACTGGGCGTCACTTCTGCAATGACCGGGGTAATGAGATAATTGGTGCCCGTGTAGTAGGTGGGCATGTAGCCAAGGACCATTGCGTCCTCGGGCGCCATCCCGACCTCCTCATTGGCTTCGCGCAGCGCCGCTGCCGCCGCGCCACCATCGCTGCCATCGATCTTGCCACCGGGAAAGGCCACCTGCCCCGAATGCGCGCGCAGATCCGGCGACCGCTCGGTATAGAGGATCGTGTGTCCCTCGGGCCGCCGCACCAGCGCAATCAGCACGGCCGCTGGCACCGGCGGCCGCTCGAATGGCTTGACCGGTTGCCAGTCCGGCACCAGTTCCCGAGCCGGTGTCAATGCCGGAGGTTCGGACAGCAGGCGGGCAGACAGCGTCTGCACAATGTCGAGATCAAGGACCAAGGAGCACTCTTGATATGGCAGGGTTGCCGCCAAACCTTAGTTCAGCGGCCCCGGCCACGCATCCCTTTTTGGCGTCACTGCCCTGTCTCAAACGCAGAAATACTGCCCTTGAGGGACTTGGCGAGGCTTTTGTCATCGGACAAGAGCAGCACGCGGCTGGGATCGACCGGTCCGGGGAACTGGATATTGCCCGGCGTGGTGATCTCCCAGCCCAAGGGGCAGTAATAATCCTGGTCGCCAACCAGCAGCACGAAATCGCCCTCGCCCCGCGCCAGCGCCATCCGGCTGACCTCGCGCGCCAGAAGCTTGCCCGCACCCCGTTTCCGGAAATTGGGGTGGGTGGCCAGTGGCCCCAGCAGATAGCCCTTGCGCCCATCGACACTGATCGGGGTCATCCACACCGAACCACAGGGCGTGCCATCCACATCAGCGATCAGGCTGAGACTGGGATCGATCGGAAACCGCTCCCGCACCCGGAAGGCGGTACGCGCAAACCGACCCGGGCCAAAGGCGATCGCCTGGAGTTCCTCGACAAAGGCGTCATCGGCTGGGGTTGCGAGCCGCACATGGGGCTGGCCTGCGACAGGGGAAGCAGCGGCCTCGGCCGCAACGAGCGTGGTCATGGGTCTGGTCCAGGAAAGGTGTGCAGAAAAAGGCGCGGCCAGCCCTCGGGCTTACCGCTCGAAACGACCGCTTAGGGTCGTCGGTTCCACTGCAAAACCTTTACCATCCTGGACGCCTCCACGTCTGTTGCCGCATTAGCACCCGTCCGGCTGGCCGTAAATGGGAATATTGGGTTCATGCCGCGAAATTCCTTTGTGGCGCCGCCTCTGTGTCCGGAATGGACAACGCATTGTTGCATCATCAGGGCCTTATCCCATGCGCGCTCCCCCACTAGATGATGGGGCAGCACCGCAACCCTTGCGGCATTCGGGGACTTGACCCTGCAATGCCGACAGCATGATGACCGAAAGGGAGCCAAATGGGACAATTGATCGACGGAAAATGGTCGACCCAATGGTACGACACCAAGAAATCGGGCGGGAAGTTCGTCCGCTCGCAATCGGGCTTCCGCAATTGGGTGACCCCGGACGGCGCGCCCGGCCCATCGGGCGAAGGGGGCTTTGCCGCCGAGGCCGGCCGCTATCACCTCTATGTATCGCTGGCCTGTCCCTGGGCTCACCGCACCCTGATCTTCCGCCAGCTCAAGGAGCTGGAAGACTTGATTACGGTTTCGGTCGTGGCGCCCAAGATGCCTGACGAGACCGGCTGGAACTTTGACAAGGACGGCGGCTCGACGGGCGACGCCCTTTTTGGCAAGGACAATCTCTGGCAGGTCTATACCGAGGCCGTCCCCGACTATACCGGCCGTGTCACGGTCCCCGTACTCTGGGACAAGAAGACCGGCAAAATTGTCTCGAACGAAAGCTCGGAAATCATCCGCATGTTCAATTCGGCCTTCAACGAGTTGACCGGCAACACCGAGGATTACTACCCCGAGGCCCTGCGTCCGCACATCGACGAGATCAATGCGCGCGTCTATGACGACATCAATAATGGCGTCTACAAGGCCGGCTTCGCCACGACCCAGGAGGCCTATGACGAGGCGGTCTCAACGCTGTTCGAGGCACTGGACTGGGTCGAGGGGCTGTTGGGCGAAACAGCCTATCTGACCGGCGACAGCATCACCGAGGCCGACTGGCGCCTGTTCACGACGCTTGTGCGGTTCGACGCCGTCTATGTCGGCCACTTCAAGTGCAACCGCAAGCGCATCGCCGACTACCCCAACCTCTCGCACTACCTCAAGGCGCTCTACGAGGTACCCGGCGTCAAGGAAACGGTCGACCTCGACCATATCCGCACGCATTACTACTGGAGCCACACCACCATCAATCCGCACCGCATCATTCCGATCGGGCCGGAATTGCCGTTTCTGGAATGATCCCTGACGAGTTGACCGCTGGTCACCCCACCCTCATTCCCTCCCCATCAAGGGGAGGGAGGCGACGGGCTGAAGGGCCAGTGTTCATCGACTCCCTCCCCCTTGTGGGGAGGGTAGCGACGCTAGGCCGGAAGGCCATAGCAGAGCTAGGGTGGGGGGCCTCAATACCCCCAGACCGTCCGCTTCTCGACCCCGTCGAAATATTCGTCGATCCGCTGGCTGGTGGCCGGGGTCACCTTGTCCGGCAGGGCGTGCCGGTCAAACCAGCCGACCTCGGCGATCTCGTGATCCGGCTTTCGCTCGAATTCGTGCTTGAACGCCTTGGCCACATAGAAAGCGACGTGATCCCGGTCGGTCACCGGGCTCGAATTGTGATAGAGCCCGAACAATTCCATGGGGCCGATGACGCGATAGCCGGTTTCCTCCAGTGTCTCGCGCGCCCCGGCCTCCTCGAAGGTTTCGCCCGGCCCGACGCCCCCGCCCGGAAACTGCCAGCCCGGCACATAGGTATGACGGATGAGCAGCACCTTGTCGCCATCGACCACCATGACCCGGGCGCCCACGGTCATGCGGTGCCACAGGCCCTTGAGGGTGAGGAAAACCTTGGCGCGTCCGCGCTGGAAGCGATTCATCATCGGTATTGGCTCCGTTCTTCCCTCTTGGCTATCAGAGCTTTGGCCGCGACAAAATCGTGCGTTGTGTCGATTGAACGTTTTCTTGCCGCATCCGTTCTGGCACAAACCCCGCGATGATCACCCTGGCGCATATCTCCGATATCCACCTGTCGCCCATGCCCGAAGTGGGATTGCGCGATCTGCTGGGCAAGCGCCTGACCGGCTTCTTGAACTGGAAGCTGAAGCGCCACGGCGAGATGAACACCGAAACATTGTCGCGTCTGGTTGCGCATATGCAGGAGCAGAATGCCGATTTCACGGCCGTCACCGGCGACCTGACCAATCTGGCGCTCAACAGCGAAGTGGAACGCGCCGGTCAGTGGCTGAGAGAACTGGGCCGAGCTGACCGCACCGCAGTCTGCCCCGGCAATCACGACGCCTATGTCCCGGGTGCCCTGGACTACGCCAAGGACCAGTGGGGCGACTATCTCAAGGGCGAAACGATCGAAGGGGAGGCCTTCCCCTTCGTGCGCCGTGTCGGCGAGATGGCCATCATATCCTGCTCCAGCGCCGTGCCGACGCCGCCCTTCATGGCCATCGGGCGCTTCGAGGAAAAGCAGGCGGCCCGCCTGGCCCGCATATTGAAGCTGCTCGGCGACGCCGGCTATTTCCGCGTGGTGCTCATCCACCACCCGCCCAATGCCGAATTGCAGCACCCCAGTTTCGGCCTCAAGGGCCACCGCCTCTTCCGCCAGGTCATCGCCAATGAGGGCGCCGAACTGGTGCTGCATGGGCACACCCATCGCTCCTCGATCCACCACATTCCTGGCAAGGGCCACGAAGTGCCGGTGATCGGCGTTGCCGCCGCCAGCGCGGCCCAAGGCGGTACGCTGGACGATCCCGCTCGATACAACCTGTTCCGCATCGAGAAATCCGGCGAGGAGTGGCGCTGCACCATGCGCGAATATGGATTCCAGCGCCTGGGCGCCGACATCGTCATGCGCATGCAGATGCGAATCTACTAGCCGGGCCCGAAGGGCAAAATCTCCCCGGTGGGGAGATTTTAGGCTAGGAGGCCATGAGAGTTACGCTCGAATGGCAGCTCGAATGGCTGAGACCACAGTCGCCAACCCCGTCGAAATCCCCACCCCTGCCTCGTCGTCCGGGTATAATCTGCCACATGAGGGGGCCAAACGCATGACGACGACCAAGCCATCCACGATCGACGCCTACAACGCCGCGCAGGCCGACGATGTCCGCGAAATCTGCGACAGGTTGCGCCGCCTCATCGACGAGCGCCTGCCCGATGCCGAAAGCAAGATCTGGCACGCCCACCCGGTCTGGTTTCTCGATGGCAATCCGATTGTCGGCTATTCCAAGCTCAAGGGCCCGGTGCGCCTGCTGTTCTGGAGCGGCCAGTCCTTCGAGACCCCAGGGCTTGAGCCCGAGGGCAGTTTCAAGGCCGCCGAGATGCGCTACACCGCCCCAGAGCAGATCAATTCCAACGCCCTGGCCAGCTGGCTCGAAGAGTCCCGTATCGTGCAGTGGGACTACAAGAACATCGTCAAGCGCAGGGGGCGCCTGGAAAGGCTGTCCTGAACGGCCCCTAAGCCGGCAATGGCCCCTCGCCATTGATCGCCCATTGCGCCGCAAAGGCCCGCTGATAGGCCGGGCGCGCCTTGCCCCGTTCGACATAGGCGGACAGGTTGGGAAACTCGGCCAGCAGCGATACCCTGGTCCGGCGCAGCACCATGATCATCATCAGGTCCCCGGCGCTGAATTGACCATCGAGCCAGTCGGCATCCCCCAGCCGGCCGGCCAACGCGCCGAGCCGGTCACGTATGCGATCATCCAGATGGGCATGGCGTTCGGCGCTGTACCAGCTTTTGCCGCGATCGGCGAAATGGGACTGTTCGCGCTCGACAATGGGCGGCTCGACCGTACTGAGCGCCGCAAAGAGCCACATGATGGCACGGGCACGGGCATTGCCCTCCGCGGGCAAAAGGCCCGGATGGGACTGGGCGATATGCAGGACAATGGCCCCGGTCTCGAACAGGACCAGGTCTCCCTCCTCAAAGGTCGGGATCTGCCCGAAAGGATTGCGCGCGCGATGCGCCTCCCCCCTCAGGGCGTGGAACGGCACCAGCCGTACATCATAGGGCTGGCCAACCTCTTCGAGCGCCCAGCGCACCCGCATGTCCCGCGCCAGCCCCTGGCCACCATCGGGGGATTTTTCGAATGCGGTGATCGTTGGTGTCATCGAACAACTCCTGGGGCCGGATGCCGCTGATCATGGCACGGGTACAATGCGCACCACCATGATGGCATCGTTCAACCTCAAGACGTTCCACCCGCCCTGGTTTCGACAGCACCCGGCTCGCGGTGCCACCGGATATGTCAGCAATCGACCGGCGCCCTGGCCCAGCCAGCCACGGCAGCGGCGACGGCCTCCAAATGCGACACGCCCTCGGGGTCCGCCATGCCGTGGTCGAGCGCCGGATATTCCCAATAGGTGAGGTTGCATCGCCCCTCGGCCGCGAAACGATCCGCGGTGACCCGAGCTGCGGCAACCGGCGATGACGTATCGAGCCCACCCTGGACGACCAGAAAGGGACTATCGGCTTTCAGCATGTAGTCGAGTTCCAGATGGCCCATGATGTCGGCCCAGAAGCGGTGCGATGATCCGGCAAAGATGGTCAGTCCCTCCGGGTCGGCTGCCGCAGCAGCAAGCCCGGCGCGCACGAATTCCTGGCCCTCGGGCGGCACGGTGGAGAGCACCATTTCGGCAAAGGGGATGCCGGACGCCGAGGACAGCAGGATCGTCGCATCGGGATCTACCCGCGTCGCCAGCATGGCGACCGCAAGACCACCCTCCGATCCGCCGAACAGCACCAAAGGTCGCGGCAGGTCGTTGGCTGCCAGCACCGCTTCATAATCGGCAACCCTTTGCGACACCGTGTGGCCCGCATGAAAGCTCTCCGGGCAATCACCGAAGCCCTCGACAATGTCAGCGTCGGGGGCCACGCCCTTCTTTTCCACCATCACGGCGGCATGGGTTGGAAATGCCTCGGCTATCAGCGCCAGGTTCGCATTGGCCCGGGTCGGCAGGCAGCCTGAGCCCTGCGCAATCACAATGGTGCCGATCGCTTCACCGACGGGGCGGCTCACTGAGTAATGGAGGATACTACCATCCGTCCGCGCCAGTTCGAATTGGTCGCCATGGGCGTGCGAAATCGTGGCGGCAAGCAAGGCCGCTAGGCAGGCAGCAATGGAGGGTCGCATCAGTCTATCCTGTATTCGCGCATGAGAAATGGCAGGGGAGCGAGGGCTGCATAGGCGGCCAGGTGCAGAAGGTCGGGAAGGGCGAAACTGACGGCGATCTCGTTGTGGAAGATCTGCACCTGCATGGCCGCGCCCAGGGCCAAAGTCAGCGCCATGCCCACCAGCGGCAGGCGTGTCCGCACGCGACGGCGGCGGGCCAGTTCCACCATGCACCAGACCAGGCCAATGGGCGCCAGAAACAGCCCCATCCCGGTAACGCCGGACAACGAAACCGCCGACAGGCCGGTACGCGCCGTCAGCACGACGACAATAACCGAGGCTAGCACCAGGACCGCCTCGAGCATGATCGGCAATCCGATCCAGAACAGCAGCGGTGCCCGCGCCGCCAGCGATTGCAGCCGGGGGTCGGTCAGCATCGGCAAGGTCAGCACCTCCACATCTCCCAGCCGCTGCATCGCCAGCCGTTCGGCCTCCTCATGCGACAGGCCGGCAGCGATCAACTCGATGAGGATGTCTTCTCGATGGTCCTGCAACTCCTCGATATAGCGCTCGACCGCACGGGGAGAGATTCCGGACCGCAACAGGCGTTCACGCAGTTCATGCATGGCTTGGCGCCCCCAGGATCGTACCGATTGCTCCGTTCAGCCGGCGCCAGGTTGCGGCAAGGCTTTCGAGGCGCTCAGCACCTTTATCGGTCAGGCTGTAGTAGATGCGGCTGCGGCCATTGACGGTCTGGCGGCGGGCGGAAATCGCCCCGCTGCGCTCAAGCCCGTGCAGAACGGGATAGACGACGCCTTCGGCCAGCACGATTTCCTCGCCGCTTCGGTCCTTGATCGCCTGCACCAGTTCATAGCCATACATTTCCCCGCCCTGCAGGATTTGCAGGATCAGCAGTTCCGGTACGCCGTTGAGAAAGGAAGAGTTCGATGGTTTCATGATTTCATGCCTAGTGTTGCTAGGCATATACCAAGAACCGCTAGGTATGCACAAGCGGAAAAGCGCGCAGGTTCACGCCACACTCCCACCACAGCCGCAAATCACCTATATGGTGGTCAAAGCCAGCGAGTTGCCCGTGACCGAATTCTTCCGCATAGAGCGTCCTTCCTTCGACCCGTCGACCGGCGAGGCGCGCTTTTCCTATAGGCTCAACGACCTGGCTTTCGCCGAAGTGCTGGTGCTGCCGCAGGGCGCCGACGCCGACATGGCTGGTTCGGCCGCCTTCGACAAGCTCATGGGCCTCACCGCGCTGGTGCTCGGCGTCAGCTATTTCAAGCTGCGCGCGCCCCTTGCCATCGAGGCGCCCGACATTGCGCTGACCGAGGCCGAGCGCGCCTTTGTCATCGATGTCTATGAGAACGGCCTGGGCGAGTTCTATGCCCGCAACAATCTGGCGCGCTTCGGCAAGTTGGTGCTGACCGCCCCCGATGACGACCAGGCCCGCAAACCCGCCCCAGTGCTGCCCGAGCGCACGCTGCTGCCCATTGGCGGGGGCAAGGATTCGCTGGTCAGCGTTGACCTGCTCACCCATACCGGCCAGAAGTTCACGCCCTTTGCGGTCAATCCCAAAGGGCCGATTCTTACCAGCGTTGCCACCATCGGGATCGAGCCGCTCTACGTTACACGCCGGCTCGACGCCGAGATGATCCGGCTCGGCCAGGAGCCCGGCTTCTACAATGGCCACGTGCCTTCGACGGCCATCAATTCCATGATCGCCTCGCTCTGTGCGCTGCTCTTTGGCTATGACCAGATCGTGCTCTCCAACGAGCGCTCGGCCAGCGAGGGCAATGTGGTGTTCGACGGGCGCGAGACCAATCACCAATATTCCAAGTCGCTGGGCTTCGAACTGCTCATCGCCGATACGCTGGCCAATGCCACAGGCGGCGCGCTGAAGTACTTTTCGCTGCTCCGCCCCTATTCGGAAGCGCGCATCGCCTCGCTGTTCACCAAGGAAAGCAAGTTCGACGCTGTCTTTTCCAGCTGCAACCGCAATTTCCGCCTCTCCGGCAATGATGGGCATCTGTGGTGCGGCGAGTGTCCGAAATGCCATTTCGTGTTCCTGATCTTCGCCCCCTTCATGGCCAAGGATCGCCTGTTGCGGATCTTCGGCAAGAACCTGCTCGACACACCCGCCAATGAACAGTCCTTCCGCGAGCTGGCGGGGCTGACCGGCCAGAAGCCCTGGGAATGCGTGGGCGAAATCCTCGAGGCTGCCGCCTGTTTCTACACCCTCACCCGCCATGCCGACTGGCATGAGGACGCCATTGTCCGGGCGGTGAAGGCCGATCTCTTCGCACACTATGGCGAGGAGAAGCTGCAAAGGGCCATGGCGGAGTGCCTGACCGACAGCCACGACCACCACATTCCGCCCGCGCTCGCCGCCAAGGTGGCCGCCTATGCGGTTTGAAGATCCGGTCCTGCTTTACGGTGCCGGGCGCGAAGCCCTCTCGACCCGCGCCTTTCTCAAGGCTCGCCAGCCGGACCTCAAGGTCTATGTGACTGTCGACAGCGGCACGGCCGATATTCCCGAAACCGAGCAGGTTGCACCGGCCGACCTGCCAGCCGCCATCGCGGCCCATCGCTTCGGGCTTATCGTCAAGAGCCCCGGTGTCTCGCGCTACAAGCCGGCTTTTGAGCTGGCCGCCGCCGCCGGCATCCCGGTGACCTCAAACCTCAACCTCTGGGGCGCCGCCTATCGCCATGGACGCACCGTGATAGCCATCACCGGAACCAAGGGTAAATCCACCACCGCCACGCTCACCCATCTGATGCTGAGCCGATCCGGCATCAATGCGGGCCTGGCCGGCAATGTCGGCGTCGCACCGCTCGACATCGCCGACAAGCACCCCGTGATCGTCTTCGAGCTGTCCAGCTACCAGACGGCCGACATGAATTTCCTGCCCGACGTGGCAGCTCTGACCAATCTCTATCCCGAACATGTCGACTGGCACGGCTCAGTCGAGCGCTACTATGCGGACAAGCTGCACCTGATCGACCGGGACGGCCATTTTGCCGTGGCCCTGGGCGCTGCAGCGCGCGGCAATGCGCTGGTTGCCATGGCGGTCCGCGACCACCGCCGCCTGCTGCCGGACCTGGCGCCGGAAACCGCCATCGTCATCGAAAGCGCAGTGGCGCGCTCGCGCCTGCGCGGCGCCCACAATCTCGACAATGCCCTGCTCGCCGCCCAGATCGCCCTGGGCGTTGGCGGCACGCTGGACGGCATCGTCCAGGGCATCGCTGCCTTCCGCCCCCTGCCGCACCGGCTCGAAGAACATCGGATCGGCGCCCTGACCATCGTCAATGATTCCATTTCCACGACGCCCGAGGCGACCAAGGCCGCACTGGCGGCCTATCCGGGCCGCCGCATCGCCTTGATCGCGGGGGGCCACGAGCGGCAGCAGGACTATACTGAACTGGCGGCGCTGCTTGCCCAACGCGGTGTGACCACCCTGGCCACTCTTCCGGTCACCGGGCAGCGCCTGGCCAATGCCACCACCGCCGTGGCTCCGGACATCGAGGTCATTGAAGTGCCCGACCTGGAAGCGGCAATCCTGGCGCTCTCCGAGAGGCAAGGCCGCTTTGACACGATCATCCTCTCGCCCGGCGCGCCCTCCTACAACCAGTTCCGGAATTTCGAGGAGCGCGGCGCGCGTTTTGTGGATCTGTGCCGCGCCACATTTGCGCCGGATCGATAGCAGTGTGCTCAATGATGCGCCTATGTCAGTAGGGGCCGAACAGGCTCCGCTCCGGCACGCCTGCCTTCCGCAAGGCGTTCTCGGCCTGATCCAAGAGGACCGGATCGGTGATGCGCCGCTCAAGCCGAGTCATGATTCCTGAGGTCCGGAAGTCCGGAACCTCCAGAATGCCAGACAGCGCTTGCCCGATCATGCTGACATCATTCGCGCCTTCGGCCGCCAGCAAGACGAGGATGGATCCAAGTCCAGCGTCAACCCGTCCACATCGCAGCGCCCATCGCTCGGACTGCTGAAACGCATTGTCGACCAGGGCCGCCATGGCCGGCACACAAAAGTACCAATCCGGCACTTCGAGCGCCGGAACCGCGTCGATGGCACGCTGAGCGATTGGAATTGCTTCCGCCAATTGACCGATCAACGACATGTGCCGAGCACTTGCGGCTGCAGCGTCGATATTGGCCGTATTGAGCTGAAGGGCAGTGCTATAAGCGGCCTGAGCATCGTCATGCTCGCCTGTTGCTTCATAGAGGCGTGCCTGCTGCTCCCAGACAAAGCTGCTTGTCGGAGCCTTCCGCAAGGCCTGCTCCAACATGGTGCGAGCGTCTGCATATCGAGCCAATTGTTCTTCGCTGTTCCAATGGCCGCCCATGTTCAGTTCGGCCAGGATGCTGGCGCGCGCTGCAAGAATGTCGGCACTGGTCAGGGACGCTTCCGGCAAGGCTCGGATACAAGCCTCAAGTCGCGCTACCGCTCCCGGAGTTGGCGAAGCACGATAGGCAGCGAATAACAGCTCGCACAAATAGACATTCTCCTGGCCGGCAATGTCAGCCTTATCCAGAAGAGCACGCGCCCTTGCGTGCAGAGGTCCGCGTGGATTGCCCATCCGCGAAATCAACTCGCGCGAGAGGCTGTCAACGCCCTCACCGCCCATGATCTCGGCACGCGGAACGGTCTTCGACCAGTTCCAAACCACGCTATTGGCCACGGAGTCGGTCAGAATTGCATTGAACTCATATCCCTGTGACGCTGGAGCTTCGCGCACCACCCCACTGAGAACGAAGTCAACCCGCTGATCAGTGTCGACACCGACTGTGCCTCTACCTCCGAAGGCCGCTTCGACCATGACGACCGGCGAAAAATCCGTCACCAGCTCGACGGCCAGGGCCGCAATCCTGGGGGTGAGGCCGGTATCGCCCGTCAGGTTTCGAAACTCCATGATGCGAAGGTGCGGCGGCTGGATGGCGCCCCCCGCCTCTCCCGCGAGCTCGCGCCGCTCTCCCCATGTCGCCAGCGAATAGGCCATTGCGGTGGCACCCAGCGCCAGCACAAGCAGCACGAACCAGGAGATGGTGACATGACCTCGAGGCCGCGCATGCGGCACGGAGTCCGGCACAACACTGGGCTCACGACCGATGGGCCGGGCCGAGGGCTCGGTGGCAGAGTCGATGAAATCGGGAACATAGCGCCCGATGGGCAGCTGGATACGCAGTGGATCGTCGGCACCTGGACCACGATAGTACTGATCCAGCAGGCCGCGAAGGCGACGCGCCTGCACTCGCACGATCGGATCGGCCTGCGGATCGAAGTCCGGCGCGCGCCCGAAAACGTCCACCGCAATCGTATATGCCTTGATCGATTGCGCATCCCCGCCGAGCCGGCGCTCGACGATATAGGTCAGGAAATTGGACAGCTGGGGCGAGCGCGCAAGGTCCGGCCAGGCCAGCACACGCGCCAATGCCTGATTTACCCCCTCTGTGTCAGCATCGCCGTCCAACACACTTAAACTCCTGCCGCTGCTGGGCAGTCTGCGCTTCTTTACATGTAAAATACAAGGGCTGCTTACCCCTGTTTTACCCGATTTTGCCTCCCCCCGCGCCGCGACATCAATCATACGCCGTCCTGTCGATGTCACGAACTCGACATGTTTCCCGTGCGGTCAGGCCCCGCCGGGCGTGTTCTACAAACCGTATAAACCACCCTGCCCGAGCGAATACGGCTTTCGGACAGCGATGGCGTTTTGTTGTGTTCGGACCCCGTGCGGCGCGGGGATGAGGTGACTGTTGAACGTTGTTTCCGACGATACCCCTTTCATCGCGTTGATTGATGATGACGGGCATTCCGCACACCTGCTGACCCGCATGTTGCTGGCTCACGGTGCGCCGGAAGTCAGGCATTTCGACGTGGCTGCCATTGGTGAGGCCTTCCTGGCCGCGACACTTGCGGACGCCACCCGCGAATGGCCGGGCATGGTGATTGTCGACCTGAAGGCTCATAGCGGCGCGAACCTTGAATTCATCGCCCGTAACCAGGCGCTGCTCCGGCAAAAGGGTGTTCCCCTTGCCGTCATGACGCAGACCACGGACCGGGCGGGACGCCAGGCCCTGCATGATGCAGGCGCTGCGGCGGTTTTCTTTCGGCAGGCCGAACTCGATGCCTATCGGCATGAGGCGGCAGCCATAGTCAGTTTCTGGGCGCGCAATCAGCGCCTGGATGCGGTTGGCATGTGACTCCTGCGTCCACAGGTTACATGCCGATTGGCGGAGAGTGATGCTGCGCGTTGGTCCTCGGGCCGGCCTGCATTCCCAAGCGTCCCTCTCCGCCGTTCGAAAAGGTCGACGGTCTGCACCACCGTCGATCCTCAGCGCCGATCCTGCTTGCGGGGTCATGCGCACGGGCACGGATACGACACCTCCCGGTCGTGTCCGTACGGGGGGAGAAGCAAATCGTCGGCGGCGCGTGTCCCTCAGCGCTGCTGGCACGCCTGATTGCTTCTCCCCGCGGCCCTCTTATTCGGGCGTTTCGCCTTTCCGGGCCTCCCGACCGCGAATGACCCCATGCGCGAAGGCGCGCAGGGCCGCCATCACCAGCACCGCCAGCAGCGCAACACCGGCCGCGATCAGGTAATAACCGAGCGAGGTGGCAACCCCAACGGCACCGGCCAGCCACATGCCGGCCCCTGTGGTCAGCCCCTGGACTCCCGCCCCGCTACGGAAGATTGCCCCCGCCCCCAGGAAGGCGATGCCCGCCGTGACCGCCTCTACGGCACGGATCGGGTCGGCCTGCGGCCCCTGCGTACCGCCACCTATGGTGTGGTAGATCTCGAAGGCCAGGATGGTGAAGAGGGCCGCGGCCACCGACACCAGGATATGCGTGCGCAATCCCGCCTCGGCGGTGTTCATCTCCCGCTCCACGCCGATCAGCGCCCCAAGCATGGCCGCGATGGCCAGCCGGATCGCGATGATATGCGCCGGAAGATAGGTATCCACCCATCCAAAACTATTGCCGATGTCCATGATGTCTGCCCGGTGATGTGACGCTGGGAAGACAACACGCAGGCGCATGCCCGGTTCCCCGTGCGCGCAATCGCCTGTTAACGCAGATTCACGGCTCTCGCGCCAATTAAGCGCCCGCTAACGGGCAAATGCGAAGACTGTCCGCCAGGTTCAGGGGACGTGGACGCCGATGCCGGGATCGACGCATTTTGCAGGCAGGTTCGTGCTGCCCATCGCGGCGGCCGTCGCGACAACCATGGTCGCACTGGCCGGTTTCCTTGCCTGGTCCGCCCATCGGGTCGACGCTGACGCCCTGGCGCGCGACAGCCTGCTGCTCGAGCGCGCCCTGGAGGAGTTGCAGACCCAGTTGTTCGTGGCCCAGGAAGAGCTGGCGACCTGGGACGAGGCCGTCTCCGCTTTCGAGTCGGGCGACCGCGACTGGCTGGCCGACAATCTGGGCGTTGCCGCCTTCGATACCTTCGGCCACAGCCGGACGCTGGTCGTGGACCGTTCAAACAATGTGGTGGTTGCCCTGCGCGAGGGCGGACAGGTCCGCTCCAAGGCAATCAGCGACGCCGTATCCGACCTTGCGCCATTCTTCGCGGCAATGGAGACCGTCGAGGCCGAGGCGCAGATTTCCGCCTATAATGCCGGGGTCTCCGACGAGCCGCCCCAGGCCATGGATTTCGCTCATTTCGAGGGGCAGCCGGCGCTCATTGCCGTCATGCCCATTCTTTCCTATAGCGGCGAGAATGCGCCGGAAATCGGTTCAGAAGCCCTCTATGTCTCGGTTATCCTGCTCGATGAGACGCTGGCGTCCGAACTGGGCAGTCAGTATCGCATCGACACACCGCGATTTACCCAGGCGGCACCCGCAAGCTCCGGTGCCGCGGTGCTGCCGATCAGCAATGCGTCTGGCCAGCCGATTGCATGGCTGACCTGGCACGCCGACCAGCCGGGGACCCGGCTGCTGCAATCGGCGATGCCGGCTCTGGTCTTTGCCGTGGTCATTGGCCTGCTGATCCTGGGCCTCTTGCTGCGCAGCCTGCACAAGGCGCTTTCAGACCTTCAGATGGAGCGCGAAGAGGCCAGCCATCGCGCCCAGCATGATCCGCTGACCGGCCTGGGCAATCGCAGCCTGTTTCGCACGCGCCTCAGCGACTGTTTCCGCGCCATGCCGGCGGGCGAGCCGCGCCTGGCCCTGCTGGCGCTGGATCTCGACCGGTTCAAGCAGGTCAACGATACACTGGGGCACCAGGCGGGGGATGAATTGCTCATCGTGGTCGCCACCCGCCTGCGGGAACTGATGCGCCCCCAGGACACGCTCATTCGGCTGGGCGGTGACGAATTCGCCATCATCCAGCCCGGCATTGTCAGCCACGACCAGTCGCAGGTCCTCGCCCAATCCATAATAGATGCGCTGGCGCGCCCCATTGCCCTGGCGGCGGGCCTGGTCAATGTCGGGGTCAGTATCGGCATTGCAACGGCCCCTGACTTCGCGCATGGCGAAACCGAGCTTGTGCGCTTCGCCGATGACGCGCTCTATCGCGCCAAGAACGGCGGACGGAACCGCTATTGCCTCTACAATGGGGACGCCTTGCAGGAGCCGGCCCGCCGCGAAGCGCAATTGCGCGAGGCCTTTGCCACCCACCGGGCCAAGGGCTGAGCGCCTAGTTGGCTGGCGCTGGCTGCATCATGCCAAAGACGAGATAGACGACGGCGAACAGCACCACGATCCCGACCAGCGAAAAGATCAGGACGCGCAAATTCATCTTGCGCGGATTGCCCTGCCGCACCTCGGTCTTGTTCTTGTTCGGATCATAGGTTTCCATCAGACGCTCCTTGTTGCCGTATCACGACCAACGTGGGCGCTTGCGGGCGGTTCCCTGCCTTGCATGCACAAGCACTTGACGGCGCGGGGCCGCGGGCCGACCTTTCGTCATGACCAACAAAGAGAACAAGACCATGACCAGTCCTGCCCTGCTCACCCGCATGATCATGGCCGGGCAAGGCAAGACCCCGGCGGACCTCGTCATCCGCAATATCGGGCTGCTCGACGTCATTACCGGTGCGGTGACCAATACCGATATCGCCATCGTCGCCGACCGTATCGTGGGCACCCATGCCCGCTTCGAGGGCGAACAGGTGGTCGATGGCACCGGCCGATTTGCGGTGCCAGGCTTTATCGACACCCATCTCCATATCGAATCTTCGTTGGTCACCCCGCTCGAGTTCGACCGCTGCGTGCTGCCCCATGGGATTACCACCGTGCTCTGCGACCCCCATGAAATCGCCAATGTCCTGGGCACGGAAGGCATTCGCTACTTCCTCGACAGTGCCGAACGCACCATCATGGATATTCGGGTCAATCTTTCGTCCTGCGTTCCTGCGACCCCATTTGAAACGGCCGGTGCGCAATTGGAGATCGACGACCTCCTTCCCTTCCGTGACCATCCCAAGGTGGTTGGCCTCGCCGAGATGATGAACTTTCCCGGCGTGCTCAATGCCGATCCGGGGATCATTGCCAAGCTGGTCGCCTTTCAGGATGGTCATATCGATGGCCACGCGCCGCTGCTGCGGGGCGAAGCGCTCAATGGCTATCTCGCCGCCGGCATCCGCACCGATCATGAAGCCACCAGTGCCGCCGAGGCCCGCGAAAAGTTGGCCAAGGGCATGGCCATCCTGATCCGCGAAGGCTCGGTGTCCAAGGACCTTCAGGCCCTGGCCGAAATTCTCGACGAGAACACCTCGAGCTTCGTGGCCCTGTGCACCGATGACCGCAATCCGCTCGACATTGCGGAGGAAGGCCATCTCGATAGTTCCATTCGGCGGCTGATCGCCATGGGGCGCCCAATGCACCACGTCTATCGCGCCGCCAGCCATTCGGCGGCCCGCATTTTCGGCCTCAGGGATCGCGGCCTGATCGGGTCTGGCTGGCGCGCCGATATCGCCATCCTCGACAGTCTCGAGGATTGCCGCGTTTCCGACGTGATCTCCGGCGGACGCCTGGTCACGCCCGAACTTTTCGATACGCGAGGCCATGTCGAGCCGGTCGGCCTCCAGTCGGTCAAGGCCCGGCCCGTCACTGCCCAGGCTTTCATCACCGAACCCAGGCCCGGCCAGAACCGCGTGCCGGTGATCGGCGTGCGTCCGGGTCTCATTCTCACCTTCCGCGAGGAAGCGACGCTCGCCGTCACCGAACAGGGCCTGCAACCCGATCTCGACGCCGACGTCATCAAGGTCGCCGTCATCGAGCGCCATGGCAAGAATGGCAATATCGGCCGCAGCTTCGTCACCGGCTTTGGATTGAAGCGCGGCGCCATTGCCTCCTCGGTCGGGCATGACAGCCACAACATCACCGTGGTGGGCGCCAGTGACGCCGACATGGCCGTGGCGGTCAACCGGCTGATCGAGCTTGGCGGCGGCTTTGCCGTGGCCGAAGGCGGCAAGGTGACCGCCGAACTGGCCTTGCCCATTGCCGGACTGATGAGTCTCAAAAGCTTCGAGGCGGTGGCGCACGATCTCCACGACCTGCGCGACGCCGCCAAGGCCCTCGACTGTGTCCTGCCCGAGCCGTTCCTGCAGGTGGCGTTCCTCGCCCTGCCGGTGATCCCGCATCTCAAGATGACGGACCGGGGCCTGTTCGATGTCGACAAGTTCGACTTCGTCGCCTGATCAGTCCGCCTTAAGGCCCCGGGCCAGAAGGCCCGCCATGGTCTCGATCTCGGCGGCATCGTCCCAGCTGCGGCCGAGCGGCAGGCTGGAGACCAGGAGATAGCCCATGAACATCGAGGCGACGATCCGCAGCAGCCTGTCGGCCTCGATGGCGCGCATCTGGCCATCGGCAATCTTTGCCGTCAGCAGCATGTCCACCATCTGGCGCACGCGGGCGATATGCGGGCCCAGCTCGGCCTGCAATTCGGAATGGAAGGGCACTTCCTGCACCATGATGCGCACCAGCGGCGCGAATTGCCGGGCAAAGGCCAGCCGGGTGGTCATGGTCTGGCGAATAATGCCTTCCAGATCAGGCTTGGTCGCAATGGCGGCGGCCAGTTCATCCAGGCCCGTCGGGACCACGATCCGTCCCGCCAGCGGCCTGACGATGCGCACCAGCAGATCCTTCTTGCTGGGAAAGTGCCGGAAAATGCCGGCTTCCGACACCCCGGCCCGCACGGCGATATCGCGCGTGCTTGTGGCCGCATAGCCCTGCTCGGCAAAAGCCAGGACCGCCGCTTCGACGATCCTGCGCTTGTTGGGCGTCATCGGCCCTTCTTCGCTTTCGACGGCATCGGCCACTGCCGTGGCCGCCATCGGACTGAGACCGGCGTCAGCCATGCTGCTCCGCGACTTGGTTCCGTTTCATTGCCGACCACACATAGGTCCCCAGAATGATCAAGGCCAGCCCCAAGAGCATGCCCGATCCTGCCGCCGGCCAGAAACCACCATCGGTTCCGCCGATCAGCGTGGACCGCACCGCCTGTGGCAGAACATGGAATGGCACCAGTTCTCCCAGCCAGCGCAACCAGTCCGGCGCGGCGCTGACCGGCGCCTGCCCGCCCGCGAGCAGGTTCTGGTAGAAGACCACCGGCAGCAGGATCAGCAGCGACCAGAGCCTGAAGACGGCGAGGAACCCGCCGACCAGTACACCGATAGAGTAGATCGCCGCCCAGAGGACCAGCCATAGCGCCAGTAGCGCCTCCCAGCTTTCCGCCAGCCAGGCAATCACCAGCGCCAGCACGAGGCTCGCAACGCCGGCGACGGCCAGGGGCAGGATCGCCCGAAGGCCGGTGGCCCGGGCCGCGCCCGACCGGACTATCATCTGCTCCGAAGCGACAAACAGCATGACCCCGCCGGCGAGACTGCCGACCCAGATGGCAAAGGTGGCAATCGCGGGCGCCAGCAATGCTGCCTGGTTGGGTGCCTGATGGAGATATTCGGTGGTGACGGTCAGGACCGGCTTCACCGGCAAGGGCGCTTGCGCCATGGCGGCTGTGGCGCCTGCCTGCAATTGCTGGCCCAGCATGCCGCCGAGCTGGGTTTCCACCGGTGAGCGATGCTGGCTGGCAGTGACCACCATGGCAATGGTACCGCCGCTGGCCGCCGCACTGCTGAAATCGGCGGGCACGGTAATCAGCGCGGCAATTGCGCCATCTTCAAGCGCAGCGCGCCCGGCTTCAGCACTTTCGAAGGGCACCACACCAAAGGGCAAGTTTTCTTCCATGCCGCCCATCATGCGCTCGGACAGCTTGAGCGGACCCATACCGGTATCGAGGTTGACGACACCGACATCGAGGCCCGCCATCGCCCGCTGAGCATCCAGCGGCGCCGACAGGTTGAAAAAGGAGAACAGGAACATGATGACAACGGGCACTATCAGCGCAGCCCGCATAATGGGGCTATGATCCAGCCCAGGTCTTGCTTCGTGCATTTCAAACCTCAATGCGCACATCTTGATTTGCGCATTTGTAAGTGAGTACTCACTTACATGCAAGACCCTTGGCAGGACGGCAGCACTGGATCAGACTCAACACCTGCCGCCGCCCAGCCCAGACCAGAAGGATGAAGATGGGTTTCTCCTCCACCGACCGACCGCACGACATCCCGGCTGTGACCCCGTCATGAGCCTTCCTTCGCTCTACCTTGCCTGGATTGAAGACCTGCCGCCCCGCCTCAATGGCGTGCGCAAGAAGCGCGGCATCGCCGTGACCATGGCCGATGGCGTGGTGCTCAAGACCGACCATTACGCGCCCGATACGCGCGGTCCGCACCCGACTATCCTGATGCGCCTGCCCTATGGCCGCCGCGGCTTCGGCCCGGTTGCCGAAGCCTATGCCGAGCGCGGCTTTCACGTCCTGGTCCAGGCCTGCCGTGGCACGGAGCGCTCGGGAGGGCAGTTCGATCCCTTTGCCAACGAACGAGCAGACGGCCTCGCCACGCTGGACTGGATCAAGAAGCAGGACTGGTATGACGGGCGGATCGGTCTCACCGGCCCCAGCTATCTCGGTTATGCGCAATGGGCCATTTGCGACGCCCTTCCGGAAACCGCAGCCTTGGCGACCAAGGTGACCACCACCAATTTCCGCCCCGTGGTTTTTCCAGCAGGGGCCTTCCATCTCAATCTCTGGCTGAGCTGGGTACAGGTGATCGAGGGGCTGCGAGACCGGCCGCTGGCCACTGCGGCCCGCATGTTTTCCGGCGATATCGAGCGGCGCACCGAAAAGGCTGCATCGGTGCTTCCGCTGATCGAAGCGGACAGGTCAGCCACCGGCCACCGCATCGGCTTCTGGCGCCACTGGTTCGAACACGCCATTGGCAATGACGAATTCTGGGCCGAATTGGACCACCATCACCGGCTGACAGAGACCACCCCGCCGGTGCACTTCATTTCCGGCTGGTACGATTTCATGCTCGACCCCCTGCTGCTCGATTATCAGCGGCTGGTGGCTTTGGGCCACAGGCCCTACCTCACCATCGGCTCCTGGTTTCACATCGCCGAGGAGCTGCAACGCGACAATCTGCGCGAAACGCTGGCCTGGATGCGCGCCTGGCTCATGGGCGACCGTTCGGGCCTGCGGACGCGGCCCGTGCGCATCCATGTTTCGGGGCGCAAGGAATGGCAGGAATTCGACACCTATCCGCCCGGCATTGCGACCCCCCAGACCTGGATGCTGGCGGACAACGGCAGCCTGGTCGACCACGGCCCCGGCGGAACCGGCATCGATCGCTATCGCTATGACCCCACCGACCCGACACCGAACCTGGGCGGCGCCATCTTTGCCTTTACCGGCGCGGGCCCCGTGGACAATGCCCCGCTCGAAGCGCGCTCCGACGTGCTGAACTATACCAGCCGGGTCCTCACGCAGGAGGTGACTATTATCGGGCAATGCACCATCACCCTGAAAGCGCGCGCCAGCCTGCCCGATGTCGACTTCTTCGTGCGGCTCTGCGACGTGGGGCCGGATGGCGTGTCGATCAATATCTGTGACGGCTTCACCCGGGTGACCTCCAATAGCCCGGCCGAACCCGAAGGCCATTGGAGCCTTGTCATTCCGCTTCATGCGACGGCCCACAGCCTGCTGCCCGGCCATCGGCTGAGGCTGCTGATCGCCTCCGGGGCCCACCCCCGCTACGCACGCAATATGGGCACCGGCGAGCCGATCAACACGGCAACGGCCATGCAGGCCAACGATGTCGAAATCTTCCAGTCCGGCACAACAATCACCCTGCCGACATACGCGCTGGACTGACGAACGTGCCTCAAAATCCGGAGCGGGAATTTTTCCACAGCCCTGGCTCGCACCGTTGCTAAATCGATAAACCTTAGCACATTGAATAGGTTCGCGTTTTCCCGGCCGGCACGACACGCCGAAGGCAGATCGGCTGGCGCCACACCTGCACCCTTGCCTATTTTGTTATTCCGCATAACCATATCCAGGCATCTTGGATGCATTTGGGAGGATAAGATGAAATCAGGATGGCGGAACTCCGTCGCGCTTGGCGCAATGCTGGCGGCGGCCTCATGGGCCGGAACAGCGCAAGCCCAGGCACTCGACTGCGCAGACCTGACCACGCATGACTTCGGGGTGGAGGACCTCGTGGTCACCGAGTCGCTGGCTGAGGCAGTGGGCGAGAATGCGCCCGTCGCCCACTGCCTCGTGCGGGGTCATGTCGGCGAACGCACGGGCATTGACGGCAACACCTATCGGGTCAGCTTCGAGCTGCGCCTGCCGGACGACTGGAACGGCCGCTTCGTGCATCAGTTCAATGGCGGCAATGACGGGGCCGTCGTTCCGGCCATGGGCAATCTGCTCAATGCCGATCCCGCCGACTCGGCGCTGGCGCGCGGCTATGCCGTGGTGTCCAGCGATGCCGGCCATGACGGCGCCGCCCAGGCAGAGGCTGGCCTCGCCGCCGGCGCCATATTCGGCTTCGATCCCGAGGCGCGCAGCGACTACGGCTATGGCGCGGTCATGAAGCTGAACCCCGTCGCCACCGGCATGGTCGAGGCCTATTACGGCGACGAAATCGCCTATAGCTACGGCGTCGGCGGGTCCAATGGCGGCCGCCATGCCATGGTCCAGGCCACCCGCTCGCCTGACGCATTCGATGGCATCCTGGCCGGCTATCCCGGCTTCAACCTGCCCCGTGCCGCCGTCCAGCATGCCTGGGATGTGCAGAGCTTTCATGCCGTCAATGGCGATGTGCGCAAGGCGTTCACCCCCGAAGATCTGCAATTGGTCGGCGATGCCGTGGTCGCTGCCTGTGACGGCCTCGATGGCCTCGAAGACGGCATCATTGCCGACAGCCCGGCATGCCAGGCGACTTTCGACATCTCCAGTCTCGCCTGTGCCGCCGGCACGACCAACCAGTGCATCAGCCCCGAACAGGTCGAAGCCCTTCGGCGCATCCATGCTGGCCCGACCAATTCCAAGGGCGAAGCGCTCTACACCAACTGGGCCTGGGACCGTGGCCTTGCGACCGGTGACTGGCGCTTCTGGAAACTCGAAAGCCCCATTCCGCCCTGGGACAATCTCCCGTTGATCGCCACCATGGGCGCCTCCTCGCTGGCCATGATCTTCTCCAATCCGCCGGTCGAAGTTGGCGGCGATCCGGGCTCGCTGCTGCAATTCCTGCTCGATTATGACTTCGACACGGATGCCACGATCGATGCCACGGACGCGACCTTTGCCGAGTCGCCCATGGACTTCATGGCCCCCACCGATACCGACAATCCGGTCATGGCCGAATTCCGGGATGCCGGGGGCAAGATGATCGTCTTCCACGGTATCAGCGACCCGGTCTTTTCGGTCATGGACACGATTGCCTGGTACGAAAAGCTCGATGCCAATAATGGCGGCAAGGCCGAGGACTTCGTGACCCTCTACACCGTGCCCGGCATGGGCCACGGCCCGGGCAGCCCGGCAACCGACAAGTTCGATGCCTTCAATGCCCTGGTCGACTGGGTCGAGAACGGCACGGCACCGAGCCACCTGGTGGCCGAAGTGACGCCGGACAATCAATATGTGCCCGAGATGATCGGCATCACGCGCAAGCTCTGCCCGCACCCCGCCATTGCCCGCTATACCGGCGGCGACGAGGCGAGCCACGACAGCTTCACCTGCGAGTGAAGGTGAACTGGAGCGCGGATGTTTCCGCACCCACCGGCGCGACACCTCCCCCTTGACGGGGGAGGATGGGTGGGGGTGTGCCACGCACTGGGTGCCCGGGTCGGAACCACCCCTCCCCAACCCTCCCCGTCAAGGGGAGGGTGTTCTATCGAGTATGTCCGGCCATCTGAGTGATAGCCGGAGACGCTAACTCCCGGTCCGGGCCTTCACCTTGCGCCGGGCGGCATGCAGCAATGGCTCGGTATAGCCCGATGGCTGGTCGGCTCCATGCAAGGCCAGATCCAGTGCCGCCTGAAAGGCCACTGACTGGAAATTGTCGGTCATCGGCCGATAGAGCGGATCATCGGCATTCTGCTCGTCCACCACGCCTGCCATCCGTTCGAACACTGCCGTCACCTCGTCGCGGCTGACCAGGCCATGGCGCAGCCAATTGGCAACGGCCTGCGCGGAAATGCGGCAGGTCGCGCGGTCTTCCATGAGGCCCACATTGTTGATGTCGGGCACCTTGGAACAGCCCACGCCCTGCTGCACCCAGCGCACCACATAGCCCAAAATGCCTTGCGCATTGTTTTCCAGTTCGCGGGTGATTTCCTCGCGGCTGAGCGAATAGGGCACCTGCACGGGCATGGAGAACAGCTCGCCCAATTGCGGAATGGCCTGATTGTGCCGGCGCTTCTGCGCTTCGAACACATCGACCTGATGGTAGTGCAGCGCATGCAGCGTCGCTGCGGTCGGCGATGGCACCCAGGCCGTGTTGGCGCCCGCATTGGGATGACCGATCTTGGCCTCCATCATCGCCGCCATGTCGTCCGGCCGCGCCCACATCCCCTTGCCGATCTGGGCCTTGCCCGAGAACCCGCAGCTGAGCCCGATCAGCACATTGCGATCCTCGTAGGAATGAATCCATTTCTCGGACTTGATCTCGTCCTTGCGCAGCACGGCGCCGGCTTCCATCGAGGTGTGGATTTCATCACCGGTCCGATCGAGGAAGCCGGTATTGATGAAGAACACGCGGCTCCGCGCCTCGTAGATGGCCGCCTTGAGGTTCGCCGAGGTGCGCCGCTCCTCGTCCATGATGCCGATCTTGATACTATTGGGCTTCAAGCCCAGGAACCCTTCGACCGAGGCAAAGATGGCGCAGGCAAAGGCGACTTCTTCCGGCCCGTGCATCTTGGGCTTCACGACATAGATCGAGCCGTGGCGCGAATTGCCACCCTTGTCATGCATCGCACAGAGCGCCGTCACGGCCGCGTCCATCAGCCCCTCGCCCACCGGCTTGCCATCGAGCAGCACGGCATCGGTGGTCATCAGGTGCCCCACATTGCGCACCAGCAGCAGCGAGCGCCCCTTGAGCACCAGCG
>CBFGTF010000014.1:0-30281 GCA_965651655.1 uncultured Devosia sp. | reverse complement strand
TCGGATCTGACCCTTTCCGGTAAGCCCCCAGCCGGATCAGTTCCTCCATGTCCGAAAAGATGGACATGAGCTCCCGCGCCCTCGACAGGACAGGCCGGACATCTTCCGGCACGCATCCAGGCATGGTCCGCGAGATGGACCGGAGCACATTGACGGCGGGATAGCGTCCCCGTTCGGCAATGCCGCGCTCCATCACAATGTGACCATCGAGAATGCCGCGCACGGCATCGGCAATGGGCTCATTGTGATCATCACCTTCCACCAAAACGGTAAATAGACCGGTAATGGACCCCGAATTCGGCATGCCGGGGCCGGCGCGTTCGAGCAGGCGCGGCAATTCGGTGAAAACGGTGGGTGGATAACCCTTGGCGGTGGGCGGCTCGCCAATGGCCAGGCCAATCTCGCGCTGGGCCATGGCAAAGCGGGTGAGGCTGTCCATCATGCACAGGACACGCTTGCCGCTGTCGCGGAAATATTCGGCGATGGACATCGAGATATAGGCGGCCTGGCGGCGCATCAGCGCGGCTTCGTCACTGGTGGCGACCACCACCACGGCGCGGGCCAGGCCTTCCTCGCCCAGATATTCCTGGATGAACTCGTGCACTTCGCGGCCGCGCTCGCCGATCAGGCCGATCACCGAGACATCGACATCGGTATTGCGCGCCAGCATCGACATCAGCACCGACTTGCCCACGCCCGAGCCGGCAAAGATGCCCATGCGCTGGCCTTCGCACATGGTGGCAAAGGTATTGAGGCACCGCACGCCCAGTTCGATAGGGTCGCCGACGCGGACCCGGTCATGCGCGGCGAGTGGGGATTGGCGCAGCGGATAGGGCGTGGCGCCGCGCGGCAGCGGTCCCAGGCCGTCGATGGGTTCGCCATTGGCATTGATGACCCGGCCCAGCCACCCCTGGGAAGGATTGACCGAGCCGTCATGGCGGCGGAACACCGCCCTGCAGCCCAGCCTGACGCCACCCAGTTCGCCAAAGGGCAGGCACAGGGCATGGCCGTCGCGGAAGCCGATGATCTCGGCGGCGAGATGGTTGCCATCGGTGGCCTCGATGCTGACCCGTCCGCCCACGCGCAGTTCGCGCACCGGCCCCACAATCTCGACCAGGAGACCCTGGACGGATTTGACCCTGCCGAACACTTCCACGTCGTCGATGGCCTCGATGGCCGAGATCAGCGCCTTCATCTTGATCCAGTGTTCAGATGTCGTTCATGAACGGGGGCCAGGACCCGGGTCCCTTGCCTCACTTATGGTTTCCGGCACGGGACGAATCGGGCCAGTTCACGAATCAGAGCGTAACCGATCGTTAACTCAAAAGCGCTATTGGCAATGATGATCGGCGAAATGCGCCCTGCGTCCGCAATGCCGCCAAACCACCCCCAAATGCCCGGAATGCTTGAGTCCAAAGAGTCTCTTGGAACGCTTTCTTAATGTAGTACCTTAAGAATTTTATCGTGCATTTGTGCTTATTTTTCAATAACTTAAGATAAAGTTGTACTAACGCTCTTTGCGTATTGCGGATCAGAATTAAACTTTGTTAACTAGTTGGGCTTAGGCTTCAGTCATATCCAGTAGGGTTGGAGCGGGACGGGCAATATGGCCATGCCTCCCGCGGGTTCCAGCAGGAACGAATGGCAAGGGGAATATAATGCGGGTACTCCTTATTGAGGACGACAGCGCGACAGCGCAGAGCATCGAGTTGATGCTGAAGTCCGAAAGTTTCAACGTCTACACCACCGACCTCGGTGAAGAAGGCGTCGATCTCGGTAAGCTCTATGACTATGACATCATTCTGCTGGACTTGAATCTGCCGGATATGAGCGGTTACGAAGTCTTGCGTACATTGCGCGTTGCCAAGGTGCAGACGCCGATCCTCATCCTGTCGGGCCTTGCCGGCATCGAGGACAAGGTTCGTGGCCTCGGCTTTGGCGCCGATGACTACATGACCAAGCCGTTCCACAAGGACGAACTCGTGGCCCGCATCCACGCCATCGTCCGTCGCTCCAAGGGCCATGCCCAGTCGGTTATCTCGACGGGCGACCTGATGGTCAATCTCGACACCAAGACCGTGGAAGTCCAGGGCGCAAGGGTGCATCTGACCGGCAAGGAATATCAGATGCTGGAGCTGCTCTCGCTGCGCAAGGGCACCACGCTCACCAAGGAAATGTTCCTCAACCACCTCTATGGTGGCATGGACGAGCCGGAACTGAAGATCATCGACGTCTTCATCTGCAAGCTGCGCAAGAAGCTCAGCGTTGCCACCGGCGGCAAGAACTATATCGAGACCGTCTGGGGCCGCGGCTATGTGCTGCGCGAGCCCGATGAAAACGAAGCCTATAGCGAGAACGTCGCCTAAGCCTTTCTCGGCACTATCGAATTGAAGACCCCGCGTCCTTGCCGGCGCGGGGTTTTTTCATTGCCATAGGGCATCGTGCTTCGATCCTGGATTTTTTGCAGGGGAGAATGTCGAAGCTCCAGGCAATCGTCCGTCGCCCCGGTGAAGGCGTTGCAGGCGCAGCGCGATCCACGGGAGACACAGATGATCCGTACATTTCTTGTTGCCGCCGGCCTCTTGGCCACGCCCGCCATCGCGCAGTCCGAGCCGGTGGGCGACTATGCCCAGGTCAATGGCATGGCCATGTATTACGAGGTGTCCGGCAAGGGCGAGCCGCTTATCGTGCTGCATGGCGCCTATATGAATATACCGGCCATGGGCGATATCATTTCCCGTCTGGCCGAGAGTCACACGGTCTATGCCCTGGAAACTCAGGGCCATGGGCGCACCAATGACATCGATCGCCCGATCACCTATCCCAATATGGCCGGCGACGTCGCGGCCTTCATGGATGCGGTGGGCCTGGAGAAGGCCGACGTGCTCGGCTATTCCATGGGGGCCGCGACCGGCCTGCGCCTGGCCATCGACCATCCCGAAAAGGTCGATCAGCTGATTGCCGCTTCGGTGTCCTATGACATGGCGGGGGCGCAGCCCGAATTTCTCGAAATGATCCCGACCATGGCGCCCGAAATGTTCGTCGGCACGCCGATGGAAGACGCCTGGGCGCAGTATGCGCCAGACCCGACCGGCTTCCGGCCCTTTGTCGAGCGCATGATCGCGCTCGAACATGAGCCGCTGGCCTGGGGCGAGGATGTGGCGGCACTCGAAGTGCCGGTCCTGATCATCGCGGGCGACGCCGACATGATGACGCTTGAACACCTGGTCGAGATGTTCCGGCTGCTCGGCGGTGGTGCGCCCGGCGACATGGGCCAGCCGCTCGGCGCCTCGCGCCTGGCGATCCTGCCTGCCACCTCGCATACCGCGGTCATCAACCAGAGCGACCTGCTGATGGGGTTCATCGAGCCCTTCCTCAAGAGCGAAACACCCAAGGGCATGTTCGACTAGCAACAGATTGCCGGGGATGGTTGGACTGTCCCCGGTTTTCCCTTGACCTTGCGGCTGCGGCATTGATGCTCTCAACCTCCAGACCAGCGGATCACCCTGCGGAGGAAGTGAACCATGACCGATGCCGCATCGCAGGAGCGTCGAGAAACTGACCGCGCCATTACCACTGTGTGGCGCGTCGAGCAGGCGCGGGTCATCGCCGGCCTCACCCGCATGGTGCGCGACATTTCGCTGGCCGAGGAACTTGCGCAGGAAGCGCTGATGGCGGCCCTGCGCAGCTGGCCCGAGACCGGGGTGCCGCGCAATCCCGGCGCCTGGCTGATGCAGGCCGGCAAACGCAAGGCCATCGATTACTTTCGCCATCGCAAGATGGCGGCGGGCAAGCTGGAGGAGGTTGGACGCATCCTGGAAGACGAGACGCCAGATACCGAGACGGCCCTGCATGAGCAGCTTGACGACGATGTCGGCGACGACCTTTTGCGCCTGATCTTCACCTCCTGCCATCCGGTGCTGCCGCCCGAAAGCCGCGTTGCGCTTACCCTGCGCCTGATCGGGGGCCTCACCACCGAGGAGATCGCGCGGGCGTTCCTGGCCAATGACACGACTATCGGGCAGCGTATCGTGCGCGCCAAGCGGACCATTGCCGAGGCGGGCGTGCCCTTCGAAGTGCCGCGCGGCGCCGAGCGCGAGGAGCGTGTCGCCTCGGTTCTGGGGGTGCTCTACCTCATCTACAATGAAGGCTATTCGGCCACGGCGGGCGAAGATTGGATGCGGCCAAAACTGTGTGAGGAGGCCATGCGCATGGGGCGTATCCTCACCACCCTGATGCCGGACGAGTCGGAAGTGCATGGCCTGCTCTCGCTGATGGAACTGCAGCATTCGCGCGCCAAGGCGCGGACCAATGCCAAGGGCGAGCCCGTCCTGCTGCCGGACCAGAACCGGGCCTTGTGGGACCAGCTCATGATCCGCCGGGGTCTCGACGGGTTGACCCGGGCCCAGCAATTGGGCGGTGTGGCCGGACCCTATACCCTGCAGGCGGCCATCGCGGCGTGCCACGCGCGGGCCCGCAAGGCCGAAGATACCAATTGGGGGCAGATTTCGGCGCTCTATGCGCTGCTCAACCAGGTGACGCCATCGCCGGTGATCGAGCTCAATCGCGCCGTGGCAGTGTCCATGGCCGAGGGCGCGGCGGCCGCCTTGCCGCTGGTGGATGCGCTCAAGGCATCATCGGTGCTTGAAAGCTATCACCTGCTCTATGGGGTGCGGGGTGATCTCTTGCGCAAGCTGGGCCGCCATGACGAAGCCAATGACGAGTTCCGCAAGGCGGCAGAGCTCACGCGCAATGTGCGGGAGAAGGCGTTTCTGCTGGGGCGAGCGGAAGAGGAAGCCTGAAGGGGAGGCGGGCCCCTACGCCGCTGCGGCCTTGTCCTGGAACTTGGATTCCAGCACCGACTGATCGAACGGCTTCATCATGTAGTCGTCGGCGCCCGCCTTGAGCGCCAGGGCGATGGCGCCGATGTCGTTTTCGACCGTGCAATAGATGACGCGGGGCTTCTCGCCGCCAATATAGGCACGCAGCAGCTTCAAAAATTCCAGCCCGCTCATGATGGGCATGTTCCAGTCGAGCAGGATGGCGTCGGGCATTTCCTGACGGCACTTGTCGATGGCTTCCTGGCCGTCCTCGGCCTCGTCCACGATATAGTCGAGATCTTCCAGGATGCGGCGCGCGACTTTTCGCACCACGCTGGAATCATCGACGATCAGGCAGCTGCGCATGGAAAGGCCCTGGGACGGTTGAGACGCTCCGGCAACTATGCCGTCCAATAGGTTGGCGAAAGGTTAGCGCGCGCCCGCCAATTGCCGTTCAGCCTCTTCCCGGCATCCGGAAATATCCCATGGTGCCAGATGGTTACCGCCTATTCCGCGGCATCCGACTTGGCCTGGGGGACGGCGGTGAAGAAGAAAAGGTCATTCTCCAGCCCGATATTGATATCCATGTCGGTCATGCGGGCAAGCAGGCCCGTATAGAAGGGCTGAATGCCCCGCGCATCCACCGAGCCTTCCTCTGGCATGCCCGAGAGCAGGCCTGCCGAGCCAGACGGCACCAGCGTCTTCTGGCGCTTTTCCGGATCGCTCCTGGAGGTGAATTCGAACTTCTCTTCGCCGGCAGGCCCGGTGATCGAGGCCGTCACCACGCCGCCGCGCGGCACCGAACCGGCGGCGATCAGCAGCATGTTCATGAACAGCTTGGCCTTGTGCTTGGGCAGCAGGATCAGCGGCACGTTCCATTCGAGCTCGGCCTTCTCGATCTCGAACAGGATGCGTGCCACGCGCTCGCATTCGCGCGTGTCGATATCGGTGCCGGCGGTGGAGGATGCGCCATAGGCCAGGCGGGCGAATTCCAGTTTGGCGCGGCTCTGCTTGGCGGCGCTGGCGATCAGGTCGCGGGCGCCTTCGGCCATTTCGCCCTGGTTGGGGTCTGCGAGCACCTCAAGCCCGTTGCCGATGGCACCGATGGGATTGATGAGGTCGTGGCAGACCCGCGAGCACAGCATGGCGGCGAGGTCGGTTGCCTTGAGCTCAATGATATCCATGGTGCGGGTCTCCGTAGGCGCCCTTGGGCGGGATCGAGGCGAGAATCAGTAATGGGACAATAATGCCCCGCGCCGGCCCGGACTACCGGATCGAGAGCGTTTTGGACAGAACCTGCCAATGCTCCTCGCCGCGAATGGCTGCGGCATCGGGAGACAGGAGGAAGGCCTCGCGGTTGGAGGCAGAGTAGAAGAGATAAAGGCGCTGCTTGTAGACGGTATAGATCAGGGGCTCGGAATCGGAGACGAAACCGCGCGACATGCTCATGGCGCCGTGGCCGCCATATTGGGGTGCATAGATTTCCGGATCGCGGGTGAACACCGCCAGATTGGCCGCATTGGCAAACTGGAAGGGGGCGCCCATCCAGGTGAACTCGTAGTCGGGTCGCCCGGGCAGGGGAGCAGGCTCGGTGAAATAGGAAACAGGGTCCATGCCGTCCATGGCGATGCCGGTCAGCGGATCGGTCTGCACATAGGTGATAATGGACTGTGCCTGGCTCTGGGTGACCGTGGCCGCAGCAAGCCCGAAAAGCGGCAGAACAAGGGCAAGCATGGTTAAGATTTGTTTAGAGGTTTGCTTCATTATCGGCCCAAATGATCGCCATGCCGGGCCTCCAGATTAGGGCCACAGACCTTAAGGTCTTCGTAAAGGTGCACGATCGCCACGGGAGATTTGCCATGTTCAAGCGCCTTGCCCAGCTTGCTGCCCTGATCGCCGCGCTTGCGGCCTTCGGTCCCCCCGCCTTTGCCCAGGGGTCGCTGAGCGACACCTATTCGGGGGAGGAACTGGTTGAAAGCGGCCGTGAGTTCTTCGGGTCGGCGGCGCAGGGTCTCGCCTCGGTGGTCGAGCGCGCGGTGAGCCAGTATGGTCAGCCCAATGGCTATGTGCTGGGAGAAGAGGCCGGCGGCGCGCTGTTCATCGGCGCCAAATATGGCGAGGGGACACTCTATACCCGCAATGCAGGGCAGTTCTCGCTGTTCTGGCAGGGGCCGAGCATCGGACTCGATGTCGGCGGCGATGGCTCCAAGGTGATGATGCTGGTCTATAACCTTTCCACCATCCAGGACATCCTGGGGCGCTATCCGGGTGTCGACGGTTCTGCCTATGTCGTGGGCGGGGTCGGCATGACCGTGACCAAGCGCGGCAATGTGGTCGTGGTGCCGATCCGCTCAGGCGTCGGGGCGCGGCTGGGCATCAATGTGGGCTATCTCAACTTCACCAGCGAGCCGACCTGGAACCCCTTCTGAACGCATGACCTCATCAAACCTTTGCAAGCCGGGGTCAAAAGCCCCGGCTTTGTCGTGACGAGGCTCGCCAAACCCGTTAGGGTTAACCAGTGCCAAAGATGGCCTCGCCCTGTCTTTGCTGCCAGATACGAATAGGGAAAGTCCCAAGGCAGGTGCTGCGGCACCGCCGGAGGCCAGATCGATGCTGATCGAGAACGTCATGTATTTTGCGCTGGGCCTGCTGGTTGCAGGGCTCGTCGCGCTCATCATCATGCCGGCGGTATGGAAGCGGGCCGTGCGCCTGACCAAGCGCCGCATCGAAGCGGCTACCCCCATCACCATGGCTGAGTTCCGGGCCGACAAGGACCAGTTGCGCGCCGAATTCGCGCTCTCGACCCGCCGGCTGGAAATGAATGTGGAGGCCTTGCGCAAGCGCCTGGCCGAGCAGCTCAGCGACGTCAACCAGAAGCGCACCGACCTTGGCGCGCTCAAGGCCGAGCGCGAAAAACACCTTGAAGTGGTGCGGGAGCTCGAGGCGCGCGAAGTGGAATTGCGGGCGCGCATCCTGGAACTGGAAAAGGACGGCGCGGATCTGGGCAATCGGCTGCGCAAGCGGGACCGGGAACTGGAAACGCGTGCCAGCGAAATCGAGACGCTGCGCAACAGCCTGCGCGGCGGACTGGCCAAGGCCACCAGGGTCGATGGCGTGGCGCTGTCCGGCGATTATGAAGGCGATATCGATCAGCTGACCACGGCGCTGGCCATCGAGCGCAAGCGGGCCGCTTTCCTTGAAGATCAGGCGCGCAGCCTTGTCGCGCGGCTGGAGAACTCTGACCGCCGCAGCGCCGAAGCCAGCGCCGCTATCGCGCAGATGCGGGATGCCCTGGCGGGGCGTGAAGCGCAGCGCGAGGTGGATGCCGAGGAACTGGTGGCCGCTGAAGCGCGCATTGCCAGTGCCGAAAACCGCCTCAACGCGCTCCTGGCTGAAACCAGCCAGGTGGTGGAAAAGAGCGAGGGCCGCGTCGAGCAATTGCTGGCCGACAAGCTCTCGATGGAAGACGAGCTCGAGCGTCTGCGCATCAAGGTGGGCGATGTCGAGGCCAGTATCATGGCCGACTGGGAAACCGAGCGCTTCGAGGAAGCCTATCTCCGCGAAAAGCTCAATGACATAGCCGCCAGCGTCAGCCGCCTGGTCTATGCCGTGGACCATGAGGCGCCGGTCAGCGCCATGCCCGAGGAGAGCCTGTTCGACCGGGTGCAGCGCTTTGCCGATGATGGCGAGGGGCTCGATATCCTGCCCACGCCGGCCAATAGTCAGCGCGGCACCGTGTCGGATCGGCTCGCCGCGCTCAAGGAAATCCAGGGGCGCTAGGCGTTTCCGTTAAGCTTTCGTTCATGAACGCACTCCTGGCCTGCGCCCGGGGCTATTCCGCCCCGATCTGGACGCTGCGTTCCAGCTCGCCGGTTGCGGCATCAAAGACGTTGAGCATCACGGCATCGCCGGCGCGGAAGGTCACCTGGATGGTGCCATCGGTGTTGAGCGCTGAAATCACCTGGGCGCCGGAGGGGATCGATACGCTTTCGGCGATCACCTCGGGCGGCCGGTCGCGCATGACGCGATAGACAAGCGCAACACCAATCGCCATAAAGCCCAGCAACAGAATGCCCATGGATACCGCGAATGAGCGGCGGGCTTTTCCCAGCATGGCCTTGGCTTCGGGCGACAATTCGGTGTCGGCGGCGTCCGGCGTATTTGGTTCAGGATTGCTCATGGCAGATGATACCGATTTCGAATTTGAGGGCGAGCCCGTTGAGATTGTGGTCGATGCCAGCATGGATGGCGGCCGGCTCGATGCGATGCTGGCAAAAGCGCATGAACCGCTGAGCCGCAGCCGCATCAAGGACCTGATCCTGGCCGGCGCCGTCGCCATTGACGGGCGGACGATTGCCGAACCCAAATACCGGCTCAAGGCCGGCGAGACAATCGTCCTTGTGGCGCCGCCGCCCGAAGATCCCGATCCGCAGCCCGAAAACATCCCGCTCGACATCCTTTATGAGGACGAGCACCTGATCGTCATCAACAAGCCGGTGGGCATGGTGGTCCATCCAGCGCCCGGCTCGCCCTCGGGTACGCTGGTCAATGCGCTGATCTATCATTGCGGCGACAGCCTCAAGGGCATTGGCGGGGTCAAGCGTCCCGGCATCGTGCATCGGCTGGACAAGGATACGTCCGGTGTCATGGTCGCGGCCAAGACCGAGCGGGCCCATAAACACCTGTCCGAGCAGTTCGCCGATCATGGCCGTACCGGCCCGCTTCATCGCGCCTATATCGCCTATGCCTGGGGCTCGACCCAGTCAGGAATGGGGACGGTGGATGCGCCGCTTGGCCGCGATCCGGGCAACCGGTTGAAGCAGGCGGTTCTCAAACAGGGGCGGGAGGCGATCACCCATTACAGCGTTGAAGCCCGCTTTGTCGGCGATGGCTGGGATATCACCCGTATCCAGTGCCAGCTCGAGACCGGGCGCACCCATCAGATACGCGTTCATATGGCCCATATCGGCCACCCGCTGGTCTCGGATCTGCTCTATGCGCCGGGCTTTGCAACCAAGATCAACAAATTGCCCGAAGAGGTTGCAGGGGCGGTGCAGGCCCTGGGCCGCCAGGCCCTGCATGCGGCCGAACTGGGCTTTGAACACCCTGCCACGGGCGAGGAGATGATGTTCGAGGCCGACCTGCCCGATGATCTCCAGGCGCTGCAGGATGCACTGGAGCCCTATGACCAGGTTACTCGGCGCGGCTGAGGGCACCCAGATGCTGCCGGGCCGGCGCAGCGTGAACCAGGCTGTTGATGAAGGCCAGCTTGGCGATCACCGGCCGGGTGAGGACAAAGGGATAGGCGTCGGCCTGGCCCACGGCACGGTTGAGATTGTTGACGAGGCTCGCCAGGGGCACCCAATGCTCGATGATGGTGTCCATGTCGGGCTCCATATAGGGGTCGAACGTGACTGGCGGAATGGAAAGGTTCTGGTCCCCGGTTCGTGGCCGGGCGCGGATGCCGAAGGCGGCGGCCATTTCCACGGTGTCGGTGATGTGCAGGAAATGCGCGAAGGTCTCGGCAAAATCCTCCCAGGGATGGGCCGTGGCATAGGCGCTGATATGGGTGTTGAACCAGCCCTGCGGGGCGCCATTGGCATAATAGGCTTGCAGGGCCTGGCCATAGTCGGCCCGTTCATCCCCGAAAAGCGCCCGGAACGGCTCCTCGGCCGGTTGTCCCGCGACCAGCAGGTCCCAGAAGTGGTGGCCGATTTCGTGGCGGAAATGCCCCAATAGCGTGCGATAGGGCTCGTTCATGCTGGTGCGCCGATATTCGCGTTCGGCGTCGTCGGCCTCGGCCAGCGCGATGGTTATGATGCCGTTGTCATGGCCGGTCATCACCCGCTCGGGCGCATTCTGGTCATCGGCCAGGAAGCGAAAGGCCAGACCGTGGTCGGGGTGTTTATCACGGGTGTCCAGGGGCAGGCCCAGGCGGATCAGCGCGTAGAAAAGTCGCTTCTTGGCGCGCTCAATGGTCTGCCAGCGCCGGAGGTTGGCGGGGTCCGAAATGTCGGGAATGGTCTCGTTGTGGCGGCAGGCGGCGCAAAACACATCTCCCCCTGGCATTTCCGGCAGCAGCCAATTGCAGGCGCCATGGGAGGCATTGGCGCAGAAGACATGGCGCATGCCGGGCAGGGCCGGGCTGGTCCAGGCGCCATTGTCATGCTCGAGTGAAACGAGCATGCCGTGGTCCGGCACATAGCCCAATGCGTGACCGCAGCGTTCGCACGCGGCGTTCTCAAAATAGACCGTGTTACCGCAATGATCGCAGGAAAAGAGTTTCATCGGCCGCCCTCGTCTCGTGAACGATAATGCAATCGGTCACATCCTCGTTCCAGTCGCAACCGGGCGTGGTCGCGAAGCGTTGCTGGGACAGCAAGCAGGAGGACCACATGCAGAACATGGATCAAGAGAAAATCCGCGATCGGGCGTTCCAGCTCTGGGACCGCGCCGGACAGCCGGAAGGGCGTGAGCAGGAATTCTGGTACCAGGCCGAACGCGAACTGGCCGAGGATGAGGAGGTCGATACGTCCGAAGATGCCTCCAAGGTCGATCTGCCGCCCGTCGTGCCGGGGGGACTGGGTTGAGGCTTCAAGAGCGCTACTGATTCAACAAACTTGGTTGGTGCCGTGACTGGTCGAACCCGTATTGCCGAGGCATAATCTTCAGGCAATGGGGGACCTGGGCGCATGACCATCGAATTCATTATCACCACGCTGATCGTGGTCGTTTCGCCAGGCGCAGGCGCGCTCTACACGATTGCAACCGGCCTCGGACGGGGCGGCAAAGCCAGCCTCTGGGCTGCGCTGTTCTGCACACTGGGGATCGTACCGCACATGCTGGCTGCGATCACCGGCCTGGCGGCGGTGCTCCATGCCAGCGCGCTGGCCTTCGAGATCATCAAATATCTGGGCGTGGCCTATCTGCTCTATATGGCCTGGGCGACACTGCGGGAAACCGGCGCGCTTTCGGTGGAAGCGCAGCAGGAGAAAAAGCCGCTCGGTGCCATGGCCGCTGAGGTCATGCTGATCAATTTGCTCAACCCGAAGCTCTCCATTTTCTTCTTTGCCTTCCTGCCCCAATTCGTTGCCGCCGGCAGCCCCCATGCCGTGCCGCGCATGCTGGAGCTGAGCGCCGTGTTCATGGTCATGACCTTCGTCATCTTCGCGCTCTATGGACTGTTTGCTGCCGCTATTCGGGGCCATGTCCTCGCACGCCCGGCTGTGCTCACATGGATTCGGCGCAGCTTTGCGGCGGCCTTTGTGGCGCTGGGCGCAAAACTGGCGCTGACGCAGCGTTGAGCGCGACGCTGTTCATTATCACAGGGCTGCCGGGGGTCGGGAAGTCAACGCGCGCCGCCGCGCTCGAGGCCGAAACCGGGGCCGTGCGGATGGAGCCCGACGGCTGGATGGATGACCTCAAGCTCGATCTCTGGGACGAAGAGCGGCGTTTTGCCATCGAGGCGATGCAATGGCGCCTGAGCCGCCGGTTTCTCGCGGCGGGCGTCAGCGTCATCGTCGAATGGGGCACCTGGGGTCGCGGCGAGCGGATGAAGCTGGCGGCGGAAGCGAAGGCGCTGGGCGCGCGAACCGAGCTGTATTGGCTGACCGCCCCACTCGACGTCATGCTGGAACGCATCAGGAAGCGCGGACGAGAGAACCCGCCCATCACGCTCGAGCATATCGAGGAATGGGTTGGCTTGTTCCAGGCACCGGATGGGGAGGAACTGGCAATCTATGACGCTGTTTTCCGAGCCTGATCATTGAACCGGGACCGGCTCCTGACGTTGCACGGACAACAGCGACGAGGAGGACCCTGATGAGCTATCTCCGCTTTGCCCTGATGATCGCGACCTCGACAGTGGTGATGTATGGGCTGATGTATCTCAACACCTATCAGCTCGATCATGTGTTCTTCAGCCAGACACGGCTGTGGATGGCGCTGTTGATGGGTGCTGTGATGGCCATGGTGATGCTGGGCTTCATGTGGGCCATGTACAAGAACCGCGCGGTCAATATGGCCATATTGGCTGGTGCCGTTGCTGTCTTTGCCGGTTCGCTGTTCCTTGTGCGCAGTCAGGCGCTGGTGGGCGACGTGGATTATATGCGCGCCATGATCCCGCATCACTCCATTGCCATTCTGACCAGCAGCAAGGCCAATATCCGCGATCCGCGCGTGCGCGATCTGGCCGATGCAATCATCGCCGCTCAGGTGCGAGAGATCGATGAGATGAAGGCATTGATTGGGGACCTTGAGGCCGATCCGCCGCCGTTGCTGGCGCCGGCGCCAGCAAGCACCCGCTAGTGCCGGCGCCGGGTCAGTCCTGCCGCGTCGAGAGCCACCAGGTCGTGCCCGAGGGATCGACAATGCCGCCGCGAAGATCGGGATCATCCTTGCGGACGGGTTCCTGAACGGATTTGCCGCCGGCCTGCCGGGCGCGCTCGAAGCTTTTCCGTACGTCGGGAACATAAACATGGATATGGGCCACGGCGCCGCTGCCCTTCCATTGGCCGAGCATCAGAATGGTATCGTCGATCCAGACCTCGGCATGACTGATGCTGCCGCCTTCGCCCGAATGTGCCAGGTGCGGCTCGACGTCGAAAACGGCCTTGATGAAGTCGAGCGTCGCCTGAGCATCATCAACGATCAGATAAGGCGAAAGGCTGTTGTAGCCGTCGGGCTTGAACATGGCGTCCTCCTTGGTCTCCAGCATAATGCCTGGATGGAGCAGGGGTTCAAATCCTAGACGCTGCCCACCGTCTTCAATCGAATGCGCGGATGCACTTCGTTCTGGCTCATCACCACAGTCTGGGGGCGGAAGCGCTCGATGATGGAGCGGACATGCGGGCGGATTGAGGGCGAGGTGATCAGCACAGGCAGCTCGCCCTGCTGGGCGGCCCGCTCAAACGCCGACTGCACGCCGCCGATGAATTGCTGGAGCTTGCTCGGCGCCATGGCGAGGTGCCTGTTCTCGCCATCGCCGGCCATGGCCTCGGCAAAATCGCGCTCCCATTGCGGCGACAGGGTCAGGAGCGGCAGATTGCCGTCGGGTCCCAGATTGGCGGCACAGATCTGGCGGGCGAGGCGCGAGCGCACATGCTCGGTGATGGTGGCGACAGAGCGGCCATTGCCGGCGATCTCGGCGACGGCTTCGAGGATGGACGACAGGTCGCGAATGGAGATGCGTTCGGTCAGCAGCGATTGCAGCACGCGTTGCAGGCCGGAAACGGTGATCTGCCCGGGAACAAGATCCTCGACCAGCTTCTGCTGGTCCTTGGGCAGGCCCGAGAGCAGGGCCTGGACATTGGCATAGCTCAGGAGGTCCGCAACATTGGCCTTGAGCACTTCGGTCAGATGCGTCGAAATCACCGTGGACGGGTCGATGATCGAAAGGCCGCGCAGTTCCGCCTCGTCGCGCAGGGCCGGCTCGATCCAGGTTGCCGGCAGGCCGAAGGTCGGCTCGGTGGTGTGGTTGCCCGGCAGGTCGATCGGATTGCCATAGGGGTCCATGACCATGAGCTGGTTGGCATAGATCTGGCCTGAACCGGCTTCGACCTCCTTGATGCGGACCTTGTAGTCATTGGGCTCGAGCTGCATGTTGTCGAGAATGCGCACGGGGGGCATGACGAAACCCAGTTCCAGGGCGAGTTGGCGGCGCAGGGCTTTGATCTGCTCGGTCAGGCGATCGGTCCCGGTCTCATCTTCCTTGACCAGGCTCAGAAGGCCGTAGCCCAGTTCGAGCTTGAGGTCGTCGATCTTGAGACTGTCGGTGATGGGCGGTTCGCTGGGCTGGGGTGGCGGCGCCGCCTTGGCGATTTCCTTGGCCTGTTCCTCGACCTGCCGTGCGCTCTTGGACTTGCCGGCCCGAAAGGCGGCATAGCCGACGCCACCGGCCAGGGCCATGAACGGAATGAAGGGCATGCCGGGCAGGAAGGCCAGTGCGCCCATGACGGCAGCGGACATGCCCAGGGCGCGCGGATAGCCGGTGAATTGCAGGGACAAGGCCTTGTCGGCGGCTCCCGTGACGCCGGACTTTGACACCAGGATACCGGCAGCCGTCGAGACGATCAGCGCAGGGATCTGGCTGACCAGGCCATCGCCAATGGTGAGCAGGGTATAGACGCCGCTGGCCTCCTGGAAGCTGAGGCCTTCCTGCATGATGCCGATCAGCATGCCGGCCGACACGTTGATGAAGGTGATGATGAGGCCGGCAATGGCATCGCCGCGCACGAATTTGCTGGCGCCGTCCATATTGCCGAAGAAGGCGCTTTCGCCCTCAAGGTCGGCGCGGCGTTTCTTGGCGGTGTCTTCGTCTATGAGTCCGGCCGAGAGGTCGGCGTCGATGGCCATCTGCTTGCCGGGCATGGCGTCGAGGCTGAAGCGGGCGGCGACTTCGGCGATACGGCCAGAGCCCTTGGTGATGACGATGAAATTGACGATCACCAGGATGATGAAGATGACGAGACCGATGACGAAATTGCCGCCGGTGACGAAACTGCCAAAGGCCTCAATGACATGGCCGGCGGCGGCGGTGCCGTTGTGACCCTCGGAGAGGATCAGGCGGGTCGTGGCGAGGTTCAGGCCCAGCCGCAGCATGGTGGCGATCAGCAGCACCGTGGGGAAGGACGAGAACTCCAGGGGCTTCTGGATGAACAGCGAGGTCATCAGGATCATGACCGAGAAGACGATGGAAATCGCCAGGAGCATGTCCACCAGGATGGCGGGCATGGGGACGATCAGGATAACGATCAGCCCCATCACGCCCGTGGCGAGCGCGATGTCGCCCGAGCGCAAAGTGTTCAGCACGGCGGCGAAGCCGGGAAGTTTTACGCCGGAGCCGGGACTGTTGGGGATATCGGTCATCTAGTCGCTGACTTGTCTCACGCGGCGCCGCGTCTTTCACCCGGCTCGGGCACATGTACGCCCTCGTCGGTATACTGGTTGAGCTTGTTGCGCAGGGTGCGGATGGAGATGCCCAGGATATTGGCCGCATGGGTACGATTGCCCAGCGTATGATCGAGGGTGTCGAGGATCAGGTCGCGTTCCACATCGGCCACGGTGCGGCCGACCAGCGCCCGGTTCATCGCCTCGGCGGTCTGGGCCAGCTGGGCGGCAGGCGAGGCGGCCCGAGCGGCCTCGCTGAGGCCCATGCCGTCCGGCAGCACAATGGCATCGGGGCCGATGATGTCGCCCGAGGAGAGCAGCACGGCGCGATGCAGGGTGTTTTCCAGTTCGCGCACATTGCCCGGCCAGGGGGCCTTGACCAGGGCCTCGCGCGCCTCCGCGGAAAGAGCGCGCGGGGGCAGGCCGTTGGCCTTGGCGTATTTGGCGACGAAATGTTCGGAGAGGGCGATGATGTCACCCGGACGCTCGCGCAACGCGGGAAGCTTCAGGTTCACGACATTCAGCCGGAACAGCAGATCCTCGCGGAAGCTGCCCTCGCGCACCGCCTCGTTGAGATTGCGGTTGGAGGTGGCCAGGATGCGGATATCGACCGGGACCGGCTTGGTGCCGCCGACACGGTCGATGATGCGCTCCTGAATGGCGCGCAGCAGCTTGGCCTGGAGGCGCACGTCCATTTCCGAGATTTCGTCCAGCAGCAGCGTGCCGCCCGAGGCTTCCTCGAACTTGCCGATGCGGCGGGCGACGGCGCCGGTAAAGGCGCCCTTTTCGTGGCCGAACAACTCGCTTTCGAGCAGGGCCTCGGGAATGGCGGCGCAATTGACCGAAATGAACGGCTTTTGCGCGCGTTTGGAGCGCGCATGGACATATTTGGCAACGACTTCCTTGCCGGTGCCGCTCTCGCCGGTGATCAGGATCGAGGCGTCCGAGCCGGCGATCTGTTCGGCCATCTTCACCAGGCGTTCCATGGCCGGGTCGCGGTAGAGGAAGTCAGAGCTTTCGCGCGCCACCGCGGCGATGACGGCGGCGATCAGCTCGGCATCGGGGGGCAGGGGGATATATTCCTTGGCCCCGGCGCGGATGGCATTGACGGCGGCTGCGGCATTGGTTTCCACGCCGCAGGCAACCACTGGAATGGCAATGCGCTCGGCCTCGAGGCCGGCGATCAGCCCGGCAATGTCCATCATGACATCGACCAGCAGCAGGTCGGCGCCCTTGCCGGCGCGCAGGGCGGCCAGGGCAATCTCGATGGAGGGGGCATGGGCGACCTTGGCACCGCCATCCATGGCCATTTTCGTAGCGGTGGAGAGCTGGCCTTCGAGAGCCCCGATGATGAGCAGGCGCATGATCGTGAACTCCCTTATTGCGGCTTGATGATTTCGGTCATGGTGACGCCGAGCCGGTCTTCGACCAGCACGATCTCGCCACGCGCGACCAGGCGGTCATTGATGAAGATTTCCACAGCCTCTCCGACCTGGCGATCCAGCTCGATAACAGTGCCGGTATCGAGCTTCAAAAGGTTGGAAACCGGCATCTTGGTGCGGCCCAGCACCACCGACACGCGGACCGGTACGTCGAATACGGCCTCCAGGTCCGCGGCTGAACGCTCGATATAGCCTTCGCCGCGCGGGTCGCGATCCGGCGCAGCCATCTCGTCCAGGGCAAGGCCTTCGGCGGCGGTGATGTCGTCTTCAGGATCGGTCATGAACCGTTCTCCTTGTGCTGTCCGCGCGTGCGGGACGCGAGATAGGTGGCAATCTGGCGATCGATCTGGCGCGATGTATCGGCGATGTCGCGCACGAGTCCGCCGTCGACCCATTCAAGCCTTCCATCGCCAAGGCGAAGCTCGGGGTCGCCCATGACCACCAGGCGCCCCGCAAAGCCGGCATGGGCCATTTGGGCCGTCGCGGTGTCGCGTATCGCATCGGCAAGGTCAGGATGGCAGCGAATGACCAGGTGGGGCACGCCGCTGAGGCTGGGCAGGCATTCGGCCACAAGGGCTTCCAGCTCGACAAGGGGGAAGCGTGCCACCAGGTGCAGCGCCAGCTTGCGCCCGACACTGAGGGCCAGCTCAACGGCCTCCTGGTGGTGCTCACTGCGGGCCTCGTCCAGTGCTGCGGCCATCTGGGAGGATTGGGTGGCCAGGCTGCCGGCGGCCGCGGCAATGGCCTGGGCCGCCATGGACGCAGCATTCTGCTCGCCGGCCCGCAGCCCCTCGGCATAGGCCTCCTCGCGGGCATTGGCGATCAACTGGGCCACCACATCCTCGGGGATGGTGGGAATGGGCGGCGGGGCCGCCTTGCGGGTGGCGCGGGGTTCCAGGTTGAGATCGAAGGTGAAGCGTGCGGGGCTGGTCATGGCATCACGCGATCATCTGGTCGTCGGACTTGGTCTTGAGGATGATGATGTCACCCTTGGCAGCAAGATCCTTGGCGGTGGCGACCATGCGGGTCTGCGCCTCGTCCACATCCTTGAGACGGACCGGCCCCATGCCCTGCATGTCGTCCTGCAGCAGCTTGGCGGCGCGGCCGGACATGTTGGTGAAGAAGGATTCCTTGACCTGGTCGTTGGCGCCCTTGAGGGCCAGGGCGAGATCGCGCTTGTCGAGCTTGGACAGCAGGGTCTGGATGGCCTGCATGTCCAGCCGCGCCAGATCCTCGAAGGTGAACATCAATTGCTTGATGCGCTCGGCGTCGTCGCGATTGACCTCTTCAAGATTGGTTATGAAGCGCGCTTCGGTCTGGCGGTCGAAGGCGTTGAAGATTTCGGCCATCTGCTCGTGGCTGTCGCGGCGCTTGGTGTGGTTGAGCGTCGACATGAACTCGGTCCGGAGGGTCATCTCGATCTTCTCGAGTATTTCCTTCTGTACCGGGTCGAGCCCGAGCATGCGTGCCACCACATCCATGGCCAGTTCCTCAGGCAGCACGGCGAGTACCTTGGAGGCGTGCTCGGTGGCGATCTTGGAAAGCACGACGGCAATGGTCTGGGGATATTCGTTCTTGAGATAGGCGGCCAGCACGTCGGCCTGCACGTTGGACAGTTTTTCCCACATGTTGCGGCCAGCAGGCCCGCGAATTTCCTCCATGATCGCGTCGACCTTGTCGGCGGGCAGGAAGGACAGCAGGAGGCGCTCGGTGGAGTCGGTATTGCCCGAGAGCGAGCCATTGGAGGACACGCTGGTGACGAATTCGATCATCAGGTCGTCGAGCATTTCCTGAGTGATCGGCCCCAGCCGCACCATGGCGCGGGACAGTTGCTTGACCTCGAGCTCGTCCAGTTCGTCAAAGATGGGCCTGCCATAGTCGGGGCCGAGCGCCAGCAGCAGGGCCGCGGCCTTCTCGTCGCCTTTGAGGACGCGCTGTTCGGCGGTGGCGCCGATCTGCAATTGCGCGCTCATTGCCCCTGGGATGGCGGCGCTTTCGTCGTTGGATTGGGAGACCAGTGCCATTGTCGTTACGCTGCGCTACCGAGCCAGTCGCGCACGATCAGCGCGGCCTGCTTGGGGTTTTCCTCGACCAGCGTGCCCACGGTCTTGAGGGTCTGGAGCTGGGTTTCGCCCATGGACTTGGCGTTGGCGACCCAGGCGGGTGTCTTGTCGCGCTGAGGCTGTTCGACCTCGGGGATTACCTGGCCATCGGCCCCCAGCACACCGTGATGGCCGATTTCGGCAGCCACCGGCAGGGCCAGCGGCTGGGTTTCCGGGGTCAGGGCCTTCTTGATGAGCGGACGCATCACGAAGAAGACCAGCGCCAGGGCGATCAGCAGGGTGACGGCCATTTCCGCACCATTCATCAGATCGTCGCGGGTAAAATCGAGAAGCCCGGCCTCTTCGGTGCCCAGCGGCGCCAGATCGGGCCTTTCGGCAAACTGCATGTTGACCACTTCGACGCTGTCGCCGCGCTCGGCCGAATAGCCCACGGCGGAGCGGACAAGCGTCAGGATCTGGGCTACTTCGTCGGCGGCGCGCGGCGTGTAGGTCAGATTGCCGGCGCCATCGTCGACATAGGTGCCATCCACCACCACGGCGACCGACAGGCGCTTGACGGCACCGGCTTCGGTGACGGCTGTCTGGGTGGTCTTGGAAATTTCGTAGTTGATGACTTCTTCGGTGGATGTGCCCTGCTCGGTCACGCCACCTGCGCCATTGTTCTGGCTGGCGCCGGGCAATTCATTGGCGACCGTCACCTGGCCATTGGTGCCGCCGGCAAGGTTCTCGCTCTCCCGCGTCTGGGTGGAACGAACGACCTGGCTTTCCGGGTCGAAGGTTTCCTGAGTGGTGGTGGAGCGGTTGAAGTCGAGTTCGGCGGCAACTTCGACGCGTGCGCGGCCGGCGCCGACCACATTGGCCAGCATATCCTCGACCCGGGTGCGCATGCGGTTCTCGAAACCAAGGGTGCGCTCGTCATTCTGGCCGGAGATGACGCCGTTGATATCTTCGCCCGTGCCCGAGGCGAGAAGATTGCCCTGGTCGTCGACAATGGAGACGCGGCTGGGGGTCAGTCCCTCTATGGCCGAAGCCACCATGTGCTGGATGGCACGGATTTCGCCGCTCGAAAGCTCGCCCCGCACCGAAAGGACGATGGAGGCGGACGGGTCCTTGCGCTCGCGCCGGAAGAGTTCGCGCTCGGGCAGCACCAGATGCACCCGTGCGCTGTTGATTCGGGTCAGCGAGGCGATGGTGCGGGCGAGCTCACCCTCAAGGGCGCGGACATTGTTGATGTTCTGGACGAAGCTGGTGGCGCCCAGGGTCGACTGCTGGTCGAAGATCTCGTAGCCGACCTGGCCGCGGGTCGGCAGGCCCTCGCCGGCCAGGCTCATGCGCAGCGTGGTGATCTGGTCGCGCGGCACCAGGATGGTGTCGCCATCACCGCGCAACTCATAGGGAATGTTGAGAGTTTGCAGTTCGCTGACGATGGCCGATGAGTCTTCCAGGCTCAGCCCGGAATAGAGCGGGGCAAGGTTGGGCGTCTGCGCCCGCAGGATCAGAAAGCCGAAGAAACCCAGCATCAGCACTGCGACCAGGGCCATGGCGGCAATGCGCGGCAGGCCGATCCGGTTGATGAGATTGGTTAGACTTTCCACGCCGCCACTCTGGTTCTATTCACAGCGGTCGATGGAGCCCCCAGGACCGATGGGCAAAAATTACCTAGCGGATGGTAAACAATGTATTAACCGGCTGTTGCAGCTTGCGAATTTAGGCAAGAACTGCCGGGTTCGGTTAACAAAGGATGAATGGACATGATGCGGGTACTAGGCCGGGTGACCTCGATCAATGTACGCAAGGTGCTCTGGGCGCTCGACGAGTTGGGCGAGAGCTACAGCCAGGAGGACTGGGGGATGCCGATCCGCGACCCCAAGGTGCCCGAGTTCCTCGCCCTCAACCCAAATGGTCAGGTGCCGGTGCTGGTGGATGGAGAGTTCTCCCTTTGGGAGAGCAACGCCATTCTCATCTATCTGGCCGACAAGGACGCAACAGGAAAGCTGTTGCCATTGGCGTTGCATGACAGGGCGCGGGCGCTGCAATGGCTGGGATGGCAGGTTTCGGATCTCAATCCGACCTGGATGTACGCCGTGCTGGCGCTGCAAAGGAAGGCGCCGGGTTATGACAGTGCCGAGCGGATTGCGGAGTCTCTTGCCCGCTGGACGGCCCGGATGGACATCCTGGAGGCGCATCTGGAAGGCGGCAGGTCCTATGTCGGGGGTGACCAGTTCTCGATCGCCGATATCGCCCTGGGGCTTTCGGTCCATCGCTGGTTTTGCCTGCCGGCCGAAAAGAAGCCGATGCCGGCTACGGAAGACTATTACCGGCGGCTGAAGGCGCGGACGGCCGGTGCAAGCTGGATGAGTGCGGCCACGCCCTGAGCAAACACAAACCCGCCGGATCGCTCCGACGGGTTTGATTGGTTCACCGAAGATCCTGACAGAGGGGCCTTAGCCTTCCCTGTAATGCTGGATCCAGGTTGTCCTGAGACCGGCAAGGCCATGCTTGTCGATGGCGGCCTGCCAGTTGAGGAATTCATCCACGCTGAGCGTGTAACGCTCGCATGCTTCTTCGAGACTGAGCAGACCACCGCGGACGGCAGCAACAACTTCAGCCTTGCGGCGGATGACCCACCGTCTCGTATTGGCAGGCGGAAGGTCCGCTATGGTTAGCGGGCTGCCGTCTGGGCCAATAACGTACTTCACGCGAGGACGCATCTGTACGGTCATTTTACTCTCTACTCAAACCTGACCATATGGAGAGAGAGTAGGGCAACGGGCTTAAAATACCCCTAAGGGGAAACTTACAACAGGTTAAGAAACGCCAGCCGTTTCAATCAATTGCGGTGGAGTGCAAAAGCAAGGCGGCGGCTCCGGGAAGCCGCCGCCTCAAATGGGGAAGGGATGCGGGCAGATCAGGCCGCAGGCTCGTCGTCGTCGTCTCCCTCGTCACCACCATCACCATCAGGCGGAGGAGAGCTGTCGACCAGCTTGATGCTGGTGACATCGGACAGAGCCACCTTGTTCTTGCCCACGGTGAGCATGGGCTCGGCGCCGGAGAAGTCGACGGCGGTGACGATGCCGACCGAGGACGTGGACACCTTGACCGTGTTGCCGGCCAGGTTCGTGCCCTTGATCTCGATGGTATAGATGCCGTCCGGCCTGGTGCTGCCGTCCGTGCCGACGCCATCCCAGAGGAAGGCGCCCGGGCCGGCATTGAGGGAGCCGGTTTCGGTATAGACCACGCTGCCGGCCGCGTTCTTGATGGTCACCGTGGCATTGGCGACATTGGCCTCGGCATTGTAGGCCCAATAGGCGCCGCCATCGACCAGTTCGGCGGTTTCGCCCGATGCCGTCACCTGCTTGCCGATATAGGACACCGCGTCGGCACGATAGGCGTTCTGAGTGTTGAGCAGCAGGGCTTCAAGGAAGTCATTGGTCTTGAGTTGCTGCTCCACGCCGGTGAACTGTACCAGTTGCTGGGTGAACTGGTTGGTATCCATGGGGTCGAGCGGGTTCTGGTTCTTCAACTGCGTGGTCAGGATCGACAGGAACGTGTCGAAATTGTCCGCAATGGTCGAACGCGACAGCGAACTGGCTGAAGTGTTGGATGATCCCGAAACGCCACCGACAGCCATGGCCGCTACTCCTTACGCAATAATGTTGACGCCGCTGGCCTGAAGGCCGCCGCGGTAGAGATTGACCAAGGGGGGCGTCTCTTCGGCCCCCACGCCATGGCCATTGTCATTGGCCGACGGGCCGGTTTCCGAGCCGTCCTGGCCCTTGCCCTCGCCCATATTGCCCTGCTGGCCGGCAAAGGGGTTCTGCTTGAGGGAGAATTCGAGATTGGTCTTGCCACTATCGAGGCCTGCCTGCTGCAGGGCCCGCTCCAGCCCGCGCTGGTCGCGCTGCATCAGGTCCAGCGTCTCGGATTTTTCCACGGTCAGCCGGGCATTGACCTGGCCGGACTGATCGATATCGAGCCGCACATCGATGCGGCCCAGTTCGGGCGGGTCGAGCCGGATCTGGAAGCGTGTATTGCCATCCTGCACCTGGCGGGCCAGTTCGAAGGCGATCTGAGGCAGGTTGAGCTGCTGCTGGCTGGTCTGGTAGCCGGCCTGGATGATGCGCGGGTTGGCGGCGGCGTCGACGCGTGCGGCTGCGGCCTGCTGGATACCGGCATCTGCGGACGGGCTGGGATTGCCCGATGCATCAGTCGGAGGCGGCGCCGCTGGCCCGGCATTGGCACGGGGCTCGCGGGGGGCGGTGTCGTGCCGGTCGCGTCTGCCATCGGCCGTCGACTGGCTGTCAGTGCCGCCCTGGCCGGCCGTTTTTTCCGAACTGGTTGAGGGAACGGCGGGTGCCGGTGTCCGCTCGGCGGTCTGGGCCGTCTCGGTGGTTTCAGCAGTTTTGCCGGAAAGCACAGGCTCGGTGAGTTTGAGTGCAGGCGTTGCCAATACGGGTTCTTCGGGGACCGTTACCGGCGCGCCGGCAAGGCCTGCGGCAAAACGGTTGAGTGCGGCTTCGATTTCGGCGTCGAGCGGCTGACCGGGGGTCATGCCCAGGGCCGCGAGCTTCTCGGCGGAGACCTGGCCATCTTCGAGCGCGGCCAGGAGGGCGCCGAGCTTGTCGCCCAGCGCCTTGAGCTGGGCGCTGGCTGTGGCGGCATCGGCGATCTGTTCGGCCTCGGTGGCCGGCTGGGCGGTCGCCAATGACTGGGCCAATGGCGCCAGCAATTGTGTCAATGCGCCGGCCAGGCCCGTCTCGTCTGCCCCTGTTGTTTCGAGCAGGGCGGCGAAGTCATCGGGGATGTCGAGGGTTTCGATCTCCAGCCCCAGGGCTTCGGCCAGCCCGGTCAGGGCGGTTTCGACATCCTGGAGCAGATCGGGATCGAGCGGCTCTCCCTTGTCGAGACTGGCCTTGAGGGCGCTCAATGCCTCGACGAAGTCGATCATGGGCTTGGGTTCGGCCGGGACGGAGACCTGTGTCGAGAGGTCCATGGCGGTCGCCAGGGCGTCTGCGTCGGCGGTGTCCTCGCCCGGGTCATCGCCAAAACTGCCCTCGAGGCCCAGCTTGAAGAGGCCGGCCAGGTCCAGGTCGGTCGTGACCTGGGCTGCGGTGTCACTGTTGCTCACCATTCCGGTCGGCACGACCGCAGCCGTTTCTGCGGCGGTGGCGTTGCCGAGCAGGGCCGCGAAAAGGCCCAGCAGGCCCCCGGGCTCGGTCGTTGCGTTTTGCGCATTGGGCTGCTGGCCGGCAAAAGCCCTTGCCGACGCGCTGGCGCCACTGGTTCCGCTAATAATCGTCAGATGTGAAGCCACGCCGGGCGCCCCTGAACAAAACACTCATCCGGCCTGATCAATGCAAGAGCCTTGCCAAGTCAGCAGAAAATAAAATGTGCATCGGGAACAAGGGATTAGACTAGCAAGAGTGCAATGCGCCACGTCTGGTCGCGGCCAGAGCTGCCGGGCGAGCGGCAAAAGCTGCCGGGCGCCGATGGACAGTGGAGGCGCCAGCGCGTAAAACCCCGCCTCACAGTTTCCGCTGGCCCTTGAACCCAACCGGACACAAGAAGAGATGCTGAACTCGCTTGATATCGCCAAGCGCCCTGAGGACACGCGCGTCGTCGTCGCCATGTCCGGGGGCGTGGACTCCTCCGTCGTTGCCGGATTGCTCGCCCGCGAGGGCTACGAAGTGGTGGGCGTCACCCTGCAGCTTTACGATCATGGCGAAGCCGTGCACCGCAAGGGTGCCTGCTGTGCGGGCCAGGATATCCACGACGCGCGCCGGGTCGCGGCCACGCTGGGCATTCCCCATTACGTGCTCGACTATGAAGAGCGCTTCAAGAACGCCGTCATCGAGCCCTTCGCCAATGCCTATCAGCAGGGCGAAACTCCCGTGCCCTGCATTGCCTGCAATCAGTCGGTCAAATTCGTCGACCTCATGACCGTCGCCCAGGAGCTGGGCGCCGATGTGCTGGCGACGGGACATTATGTACAGACCATGCTCGGGCAGGACGGGCGTCGCCACCTGTTCCGCCCGGTCGATAATGACCGAGACCAGAGCTATTTCCTCTTTGCTACCACGCAGAGCCAGCTGGACTTCCTGCGTTTCCCGCTGGGCGGCATGGGCAAGGCCGAAGTGCGGGCGCTGGCGCGGGAGATGGGGCTGGAGATTGCCGAGAAGCATGACAGCCAGGACATCTGCTTCGTGCCGCAGGGCAAATATGCCGACATCATCGCCAGGATGCATCCCGAGGCGCTGGCCAGGGGTGAGATCGTCCATATGGACGGTCGCGTGCTGGGCGAGCATCACGGCATCGTTCATTACACGATCGGGCAGCGCAAGGGGCTGGGCGTCGCGGCCGGCGAGCCGCTCTACGTGGTCAAGCTCGAGCACAAGACAGGGCGGGTGATCGTGGGTCCGCGCGAGGCGCTCAAGACCCACACGGTCCGCCTGCGCGACGTCAACTGGCTCGGCAGCCTGCCGCTCGCCGAAGCGAGCGCCGGCAATGGCGCGCCTGTCGAGGTGAAAGTCCGCTCGACCCGTGGCCCGCAGCCGGCCGTCATCCAGATGCGGGACGGCGCTGTCTATGTGACGCTGGTGAGCGGCGAATACGGCATTTCGCCGGGCCAGGCCTGCGTGTTCTATGCCGATGACAGCGAGACCAGCGAAGTGCTGGGCGGCGGCTTCATCGCCGAGGCGGTGCCTCAGGCTATGGTGGCTTAATTTCTTCTCCCCGAGGGGGAGAAGAATGGGGGTGCTCCGCCTCTACTCCCCCGCCAATTGCTCGGCCGTCGGTTCCTTGGCGGCATCGGACGCCTCGCGCAGCGCCTGGTAGGAGTTCGGCCCGCCCAAAAACATGCCGATGGAAATCAGCAGCACCAGAGCGCCCATGAGGAGGATCATGATGCGCGTGCGGTTAAGGCCAAAGGGTCCGTTTTTCTGTTCATCAGCCATGTCCTGGCCTCCCGCAAAAAAATTTTGAGCGCCAACCAAAGGACTGGCGCATTCACGTCGTCCTAGTCTCTACAATAGCCCGGAGAGGCAGGACGTGCATGCACAGATGATGGGACTGACCGCCGCACCCCCACCCGATCCGGCTATCGTGCTGACCGAGGCACTGGTCGTGCGCGCCCGCAATGGTGATGGCGAAGCCTTTGCCGCGCTGATCGCGGATCATTATGAACGCATCTATCGCACCGCCTGGCGCTGGTGCGGCAATCGCGACGACGCCGAGGACATTGCCCAGGAGGTCTGCGTCAAGGTTGGCCAGGCCATTGCCCGGTTCGACGGGCGCAGCGCCTTTTCGAGCTGGGTCTATCGCATCACGCTCAACGCGGTGCGGGACTGGCAAAGGGCAGGGCAGCGCCGGGGGCGTCACTCGAACGCCTATGCCGAAATCAGTCCCACCGAAGCCGAAGCCGAACAGGAGGCCTCGGCCACGCATGGCCAGATCTGGGCCGCCGTGCGGCAATTGCCGGAAAAACAGCGCGACGCGGTGCTGCTGGTCTATGCCGAAGAGCTGAGCCATGCCGAAGCCGCCAATATCATGGGCATCAAGGAGGCCACCGTCTCCTTCCATGTACACGAAGCCCGCAAGACCTTGAGGGGGCTATTATGAGCTATCCCGAAGACAACGATCCCTTCACCGTGCTGAACAGCACCACACCGCCCGCGCCGCGGGACGAGGCACGCGCCAGGGCGCTGGCCGCCGCCCGCCTGGCCTTCGATCAGCAACAGGAAGAAAAACTATCTTCGACTACCCAAGGATCGGATTGGCGCGACCGTCTCATCTCCATCATCAGCTCCTGGAAAAGGATTTCGATCATGGACATGCGCATTCCCGTCGGCACGGCCGCCATTGCCCTCCTGGTCCTGCCATTGGGTTGGCAGCTCTACAGCTCCACCGCCCTCAGCCCGGTGGATATGGCCGTGCGCCAGCAGGCGCCCGCGGAGCAGGTGGTAGTTGAGCTGGCCGAGACGGAGGACGTCATTGCGGCGGATGCCGACATGGCCGGTGATAGCATGACCGCAGAGGCAGCGCCCGAGCCGGTGATGCTGACAGAAAGCGAAGTAGGCCGCATGGCCGCACCCAAGATGGTGGTCGGCGCGCCGCCCAGCCCAGCCATGCCGGCGGCGCCTGCCGGGGCCATGATGGACAGCATGGCGCCGCCCATGCCGCTGTCGCAGGTGACGCAGCCCAGTGGCGACGCGTTTCCCGATTTCGAGGAGCAACGCGTGATGGTCGCGGCCGAAGATCCGGTTTCCACCTTCTCGCTCGATGTCGATACGGCCAGCTATGCCTATACGCGCCGGATGCTCGAGGATGGCTTCCTGCCGGAGCGCGATGCAGTGCGCATCGAGGAGTTGATCAACTACTTCCCCTATGATTATCCGGCGGCGGAGAGTGCAGCCGCGCCGTTCCAGCCCACAATGATGATCTATCCGACGCCCTGGAACGAGAAGACCCAGATTCTCCAGATCGGCATCAAAGGGGTCGAACCCGAGGCCGCCAACAGCAGCAGCAATCTTGTTTTCCTGATCGACACCTCCGGCTCCATGGATGCGCCGGACAAGCTGCCACTGCTCAAGCGGGCCTTCGGATTGTTGCTGGACCAGCTTTCGGGCGATGACACGGTGTCCATCGTCACCTATGCGGGCTCGGCCGGCATGGCGCTGGCGCCGACCTCTGCGGACAACAAGGCCGAGATCATGGCCGCGCTTGACCAGCTTTATGCCGGTGGCAGCACGGCTGGGGCCGAAGGTATTGCGCTGGCCTATCGCCTGGCCGAACAGGCCAGGATCGCTGGCGGCACCAATCGAGTGATCCTCGCCACCGATGGGGATTTCAATGTCGGGATCAATGACCCCGATGCGCTCAAGGACTTCATCGCGATCAAGCGTGACAGCGGTATCAGCCTGTCGGTGCTGGGTTTCGGGCGCGGCAATCTCGACGATGCGACCATGCAGGCGCTGGCCCAGAACGGGAATGGCAATGCCAGCTATATCGGCAGCTTTGCCGAGGCCCGGAAAGTGCTGGTGGAGGAGATCGGCGGCACGCTTCATACCATCGCCAAGGATGTGAAGGTGCAGGTCGAGTTCAATCCGGCGGTGGTGAGCGAATACCGGCTGATCGGCTATGAGACGCGCGCGCTCAATCGCGAGGATTTCAACAATGACGCGGTGGATGCCGGGGATGTCGGCGCCGGCACCACGGTCACCGCGCTCTATGAGATCACCCCTGTTGGCTCTGGCGGGGAACTGGTCGACCCACTGCGCTATGGCGATGCTGCCGATCTTGCCGGCAGCGAGGAGATCGCTTTCCTCAAGATGCGCTACAAACTGCCCGACAGCGATGTCAGTCAGCTGATCGAGATGCCCGTGACAGCCGAGTTGGCCCATGGTGAGATCGCCGACGCCGGCGAGGATGCCCAGTTCACTGCCGCCGTTGCTGCCTTCGGGCAAAAGCTCAAGGGCAGCGCCTATGGATCGGCCATGTCATGGAACGAGGTCGCGGCCCTGGCCCGGGCCGGTCGCGGATCGGACGAAGGCGGCTATCGCGCCGAATTTCTTCAGCTGGTTGACATGGCGGCGCTGCTGAAGCCGGATGTCCACACTGAACGCTGAGGACAAGCCGGCATCTCGCTCGCCCACCCGGGCTGCGCTGGGCCGTCTTTCCCGAGGGGGAGGGGCGTAACCGGCGAGCCCCACACTATTCTTCTCCCCCTGGGGGAGAAGATGGCGCGCAGCGCCGGATGAGCGGATGCCTCAACCGGCGCTGCACTCCTTCTAGACCAGCGGCTTGAGACCGGCCTCGATCTGTGCCCGGCGGCCTTCCAGGAAAGGCGGCAGGGACAGGGTTTCGCCCAGGCTCTCCATCGGTTCGTCAGCGGCGAAGCCGGGGACGTCGGTAGCGATCTCGAAGAGAATGCCATTGGGCTCGCGGAAGTAGAGCGAGGTGAAATAGAAGCGCTCCACTTCGCCGGACGAACGGATGCCGAAGCTGTTCACATGCCGCACCCATTCACGGAGGCTTTCTTGGTCGGGCGTGCGGAAGGCGACATGGTGCACGCCGCCGGCACCCGGCCGGGCCTTTGGCAAGCTGGGGTCGACACTGACATGCAATTCGGCGGCAGGACCGCCCGGGCCCATCTCGTAGACGAACACCTCGCCATTGCGTTCCCGGGCCGGGTAGTGCCGGACCTGGCGCATGTTCATCACGCGGGTCAGCATGGCGTCGGTGGGCTCCAAAACGGGAACGGAGAGCGTGATCGGTCCCAGACCAATGATCTGCTTGTCGGCCGGGACAGGCGACTTGGCCCATGGCACGACCTTGTTCTCAGCGTCGACCACCATGCGGAAGCGCTGGCCCTCGAAATCCTCGAAATCAAGCGAGAGGTGGCCGAAGCGCTCCTTGATGGCGCTGGTGCCCACATTGCTGGCCTGCAGATGGTCCTTCCACCATTGCAGGGTTTCGGCGCTGTCGACACGAAGGCCGGTGCGACCCACGGTGTGATTGCCGCGTGTTTCGCGCAGGGTGTTGAAATCGAAGAAGGTCAGGTCCGCGCCCGGTGAGGCGACACCATCGCCATAGAAGAGGTGATAGGCCGTGGTGTCGTCCTGGTTCACCGTCTTCTTGATCAGGCGCATGCCCATGGTGCGGGTGTAGAAATCGAGATTCTTCGGGGCGTCTGCGGTTACGGCGGTCAGATGGTGGATGCCGCCAAGTTCAAGGGTCATTTTCGCTTCTCCCTGGCGGCTCCGAGCAAGCCGGCCATTGTCATGGATAGCGGCGCAACAGGCGCCGTGGTTCGACTGGAAATGTAGGGGAGGCAGCCTTTCTTGCCTAGCGAACCAATTGCAACGCACTGGTGCCGATTATTGAACGACCGGACAGGATTGGTGCTGCCGGATTTTCGCACTGGCCCGAACGGCAGCGCTTGACAGAACGAGCCGGCAAACCTTAGTAAGGCGCGCATCGGCATTGCCGATTGCCCTTTGGGGCGGAGTAGCTCAGTTGGTTAGAGCAGCGGAATCATAATCCGCGTGTCGGGGGTTCAAATCCCTCCTCCG
>CBFGTF010000013.1:0-30461 GCA_965651655.1 uncultured Devosia sp. | reverse complement strand
TCGCCCTCGACCGCCCAGACATCCGCGCCGGCTTCATCGAGGAACTGCGCAAGCTGGGAATGTTCGAGGTGCTGGACGCCGCTGCCGAATGACGCTCGGCCATTCCAATACCTGCAAAAGCTTGTGCCATCCCGCTTGTTTGGACAAAGCGCGGATGCTAGAGGCACATCTGCTGCCGGTATAGCTCAGTTGGTAGAGCACCTGATTCGGGTCCGTTGGGTTCTTGATGAACACCTTCAGCGAAGAGGCCCTGCCCGATCGGCTGATCGCCGGGCAGCATACCCGCATCTATCCCCTGTCCATGACGGTGCTGGATGCCTCGGGACGAACACAGACGGCGCTGGCCATCAATGAGGTCTCGCTGTTCCGCTCCACCTATCAGGCCGCCAAGCTGCAGATCCTGGTCGATGACGAAATCAGGCTTGATGAACTCATCTGCGATGGGGCATTGCTCGCCACGCCCGCTGGATCCACCGCCTACAATCTGTCCGCGCATGGTCCAATATTGCCCATCGAGGCCCCGCTGCTGGCGCTGACGCCGATCTCGCCATTCCGCCCCAGGCGCTGGCGAGGCGCCATCCTGTCGAACCGGGCCACCGTCAAGTTCGTGACGCGCGAGGCAAACAAACGCCCCGTTAGCGCTGTGGCCGACAATGTCGAGTTTCAGAACGTCCTGGAGGTCTCGGTGCGCGAAGACCGCTCGCATGGGGTCACGCTGCTCTTCGATCCCGGAACCAGTCTCGAGGAACGCGTGCTCAGCGAGCAATTCCGCTTCTAATCCCCAGCAGCCTGGCAATGGCGCTAGGCTGCCGGCAGCTGCAGTGGCTCCATGCCGTCATGGGGCAAGGACATGGCGACCTCGGTCGAACGCGCAAAGGCCGCCATCACCCCTCGCGCCGCCTTGCGGGCCAGGGCGATGTTTTGCTCGTTGAGATAGCCGAAGGCTTCCTCCAGTTCCTCGGGGATATCGCCTTCATATTCGGCGATGAGTTCCTCGGTCAAAGCAGTGATGACGTAATGGCGGGCGGCAGCGTCGTCTGCGAGGTCCGCCGTTCGTGCCAGCAACACCAGGCGGACGAGGAGCCCATTGGCGGCGGCAGACAACCCGCACCGGGCGAACAGGGCGCCCAGTGCCGCCCGGCTCCCGCTCTCGAGTAGGGTAAAGACCTTTCCGCTGCTGGTCTTTGCCAGTCCCGCGATACAGGCGGCAAAGAACATGACCCGCCCGGTCACCACCGAATGCAGCAGCAGACGCGTATTGAGCTGGTCAGCATGGACAAGCGCATCCACGAAGCTGGCCCTGTCCTCGGTGGCCTGTGCCTCGCCGATGACGGCCACTGCCGTGTCGGCTCCGTCGCGGAGCAAGCGGCCCAGCCGGTCCGCTGTCAGCGAACCCTTGACCAGCCGGCAGGCGCTAAGGCTTTCCGTCACATGCCTGACCAGCACCAGCCGCGCGGCGGCCGGCAGCTCATCGCGCGCCAGCAGGGCTCCACGCACTTCGCCATCAGCGCCCAGCGTCTGGCTCAACGTCGTCAATACGGCGGCAGGCACGGCGACATCCCTGCGCCTGATCAATCTGACTATGAGATCGCGCTCGCCGCGTGCAATCAGTGTTGCCGCTAATCTGGGGCTGATCGCCTTGCGCTGCGCAATGGCCAGCGCCGCACTCGCATCGCCACGAGCGGCGGTAGAAAAAAGGTCGGCATCCACCAATACGGGAGAATATTGCAGCACGGCCCGGGCAATGACGGCGCTGTCCTGCAACAGCGATAGCATGACCGGCCGGGGTGCCTCGGGCGAGTGCAGGAGGCCATAGGCCAGCGCCGCCCGCACCTTCACCGATGAATCGTCCAGAAAGCCCACCAGCGCAGCATAGAGCGCTGCATGCTCGTCGGCGGGACCGCGATGATTGAGATAGGCCAGTGCGGCCATATGCGCTGCGTAACCACGCGCATCACTGTCGCCCGACAGCGATAACTCAGCAAACGCCTTGTACCCGACCATCACTCACTCCGCACCAATGCGAGCAAGGCTAGCGGGCAAGGCTTAAGGAACGGTTCACCATAATTGATGGGCAGGACGACGCGGACGGCGAGCGCCGATGGAACTAGGCGCCCAGCAGGAAACCGAATGACAGGCTGACAGCCTTCCAGGCCGCGAGAACCAGGCCCCAGGACATCAGGGCAAGAATGGTAATGACAATGCCACGCGGCAGGGCAAAGGACTGCGTCGAGACGTTTATACCTTGCGATTGGTGTGCCATCTTCCAACTCCTCAGGCGCGGCCCGGGCCAATGACGCCAGTAAGCACCCATCTTGTTAACGCCTGTTAAAGCCGATCCGTCGCAATGCACCGATCTCTTTCTACTGGCTATAAAGCTGCGTGAAGAACGCGGCACCGGGCTGCCCTTCCTCACCGGCCTCCTCCGGCTCGGTCTTGAACAGGCCCGTAAATGACATGTTCTCGGTTGAGAACCGCGAGGGCAGCGGAGGCTCAGCCGCTGGCGCCGTGGCCGCTTCTGCCCCGGTCATCTGCTGGGCTGCAAAGGCGGCATTGCCACCCTCATGCTTGGCCACCAGCACCTGGTAAACCTGCCGGATCGTGCGGGCCTGCCCCTCACGATCAAAAAAGATCGCCCTATTGGCCGAGGCTTGCCGGGGGAAGAGGCTCACGGCAAGCTGGTCCGGATTTTCCAGCCCGGCCCTGAACATCTTCTCCGCACCCTGCGCCCCCAGGAAATGGGCGATATAAAGCTCGCCCGCGCTGGGCATGCGCCCGAAGGTGGAGCGTAGATATTCCCCGTTCGACCGGGTAAAGGCGGCAGCCAGATCGGCGGCGATTTGTGGATCTTCCCGAAGCTTGAGCAATTGTGCCCGCCTGTTGGGGTCCGCCACGACATAGTTGCCGTCGCTGGTCCGGGTAATCTGGTCGGCATGGGACTGATAGCCCAGGCGCGGCCCCTCCTCCTTCATCACCTGCAGCCAGGTGCCCTCAAGGAACTGGAACAGACCTACGGCCGATGACGTGCTCGCCCGCGCCTGCGGATTGAGGCTGCTTTCGCGCATGGCCGTCTGCACAAGATAGCCGAAATCAACGCCGCTGCGATTGCCGGCGGCGGTCAGAGCACTTGCCAGGCTCTGGGAAATGGAAATCGGCTGCACACCCATGACGGGCTTTCGGATCTCGAATCAGATGAAGAACTTTAGCAGCCGATGCCGTTAACGTATCGTTAACCAGCCGCTCCACCCGTGCTCACTGCCGGTGTCCAGCGCGAAACGACGCTGTCGATATCCGGCCGGGGACGATCCTCCGGGACAATCGCGGGCGTCCCGATATGCACAAAACCCACGAAGCGCTCGCCGGGCAAGGCCCCGAGAGCAGCCGAAGCCTCGGGGTCAAAGGCGAACCAGCGGGTCACCCATGACGCCGCAAACCCCATGGCATGGGCCGCGTGGACCAGGTTGAAAGCGACATTTCCGGCGGACAGCAATTGCTCGAATTCCGGAATTTTCTCGCTGGGCTGCGGCGAGGAAATCACCCCGATGGTCAGCGGCATGGGCAGGAAGCGGTTCCGCTCGATGTCCAGTCCCTGCTGGTCCAGGTCCGGATTGGCCCGGGCGGCAATGCTCGCAAGGGCCTCGCCCGCCCGCACCCTGTCCTCGCCCTCGATCACTACCAGGCGCCAGGGCGCCAGCTTGCCATGGTCGGGCACGCGGGTCGCGATGGTCAGCATCGTCCTCAATTCCCCCGCATCGGGACCGGGCTCCTTTAGGAACGCGGCGCCGACAGAGCGGCGGGACAGCAGATAGTCGCGCAGAACGGGATTGGCAGGCATGGAAAACTCCTTTGCTCACCCAATAGCCTCAGGCGCAGGCGCAGGCCAGTTCATCGCGGGAAAATTCCCTTGATTGGACACGGAGCGGTTTCAAAACCGCATCGGTTGTGACACAGCTTTTCCCCAATCGTGACCTACTTGCACCGGAGAGTCGGTCCATGAAGAAAACTGAGGCACCCCGGAGACCACATGCGTGCGGCTAGGCAAATAGCGATCCTGATCGGGCTGGTAGCCGGATTTGCCACGGTCCTGCCGATGGCCGCTCCACTTGCCCAGCAGGGTGTAGAGATCCCGCCCCTGCCCCGTCCCCGCCCTGACCGGGATGCTGCAACCCCACCTGCTGCCGTCCCCCCTGAGCAAAGCGCCGCGACCGAAGCCATCGCCGCCGTGTCCAGCGTACCCCAGCCCGTTACTCTGACGGCACGGATAACCCAGGACGGCACCCCGATTCCCGAGGGCCTGGTCTGGCGCATCTTTGACGGCACGCCTGACGCCGACGGTGAGATGGCCCTGATTGCCAAGTCCGACAGCGGTGCCGCCACGCTCGACCTGCCACCGGGTGACTATGTGGTGCATGTGGCCTATGGCCAGGCGCAGGTGAGCGAAACGCTCTCCGTGGTTCCTGGCACCAATAGTCATGACGTTGTACTCGACGCCGGTGCGCTGCGGCTCAATTCCGCCGTCTCGGGTGACATTCCGATCTCACCGGCGCTTCTGCACTTCGACATCTATACGGCCGGCGACGAGGCCAGCCGGGCCCTGGTCGCGGACGACCTGCCCCCCAACGAAATTGTCACGCTCAATGCCGGCACCTATCACATCGTGTCGCGCTTCGGCGCCATCAATGCGGTGGTCCGCGCGGACCTCAGGGTGGAGCCGGGACAATTGACCGATGCCACCCTCTACCACCACGCGGCAGAAGTGTCCTTCAAGCTGGTCTCCGAGGAGGCCGGGGAAGCCATTGCCGACGTGGAATGGACAGTAAAGACCGCCGATGGCGCCACCGTGTTCAGCGAACGCGGGGCCTTTCCATCGACCGTCCTGGCGGAAGGCGAATACCTCGTGCTCGCCAAGCTTGGGGACCAGGTCTACAACCGCGAAATCCAGGTCCAGCCGGGCGGCCGGCGCGAAATCGAAGTCCTCACCGCCATCTATTAGCCTGGGCAGGCCACCCCCTGCTGAGTTGCCGATTTCAATCGGCGGACTCCAAGGGTGCGCCCAGCAATATGCGCATCGAATACTCGCTGCGATTGTGCCGCCCGTTCCCGGCAAGATCGGCAATGCCATCACAATTGAAATCGCCCGTGGTGAGCATGGCGAGATCGCGCGTGGGGTCAGCGCTTGCCGCGACAGGCATGAAGCTGCCATCGACATTGAGATAGGCCGAGGCCCTGAAACGGGAATGGTGCATGTGGTCCGGCGTCTGCACCGAAAGGAGCAGGTCCTTGGCGCCATCACGGTCCAGATCGACCATGGCCGCGCCAATCATGGCGTCAGTTCTCTTCATGCCAGCATGAAGATTGGCCGGCTGATGCGGTGCCACTTCTGCGGTTACATCGGTGAATTGCCCATCATCATTGCGAAAGAGGCCGAAGCCGCTTGTATGCCAGCTCGAGTTTGAACTGACGAAATAGCCGACCAGAATGTCCAGATCACCGTCGTCATCGAAGTCGATGAGCTCGACATTGGACGGCGCGGAATAGGTCCAGACCCCACCACCGGAATAGCCGGAGTCTGCGTCGAAACCCAATGCGTTCTGCAAGCCATAAGCCGCCCAATGCCACTCATCCATCACATGAGTGCCCAGCCGCGTGAATTGAAGCTGATCGAGTGACTTGCCTGGCTCACCCAGTGCAATGGCAAGCGTTCCGTGCTCGCTTGCCCGAGCCGGCGGGACCTGTTTCTGGCGCACATAGTCGAGAGCGGTGATGAAGACGAAATCGTCGACATCGTCCCCGTTGAGATCGGCAGAATAGGCGTCGAAGATGACCTCACTTGGCAGCACATTCAGCCGCACCCGTTCGGAAAATCCCCCATAGCCGTCGCCAAGCACCGCGTAGCGCGCGTTCCCCGGGCCTTCCGATATGGCAAAGATGTCCGGCACCCCATCGCCGTTCACGTCCCCGACAAGCCCACCATGTGCGTAAGTGTCATGCGGCGTGGCCCAGGCATCCCCGCCCTGGGGGATAACAATTTCATGCTCGGGACTGGGCACATATCCCATGCCCTCCAGGCCATGGGGCGCCGTAAAGCCCACGAAATCCGGCTTGCCGTCGCCATCGATATCCCGGATCGCGGCATTGCGAATGGAGCGTGACTTCGGAATGTCAGTCGCCAACTCAGCCAGGAACGCGCTTGCCTCGGCATCACCGGGGCGGCCACGAATGATGTAGGGGTGCGCGTTGGAATCCATGAACTGGACGAGAATGTCGTCACAACCATCGCCGTCGAGATCGTGAACATAGGGATGGAGCACCGCGAAGTTCTGTTCCTCCCGTGCGGGCGTATCCGCCCCGTCGGCAAAGGCGTACTGGGCGGGGAACCATACATCCTTGGCGGTCTGGAAATGCGCGGCAAGGTCCAGTGGTCGGGCATTCTCGGATGGAAACCGCGATGCAATCTCTGCCTCGAGAGACGACAACAGCGTTCCGTAGTCCCGCACACCCAATTGGCCGGAAAATTCCCGGCCGAACGCAGCATAGTACTCTTCGAGAGCAGTTCGCGTCTGATTTCCCCATGCGCCATCGACCGGACCAGGATCGTACCCCAATAAGGTCAGGGCTGACTGAACTGATGCAGTACCCTGAGCCAATGTCACGCCGGACGTTGAAGCCAATATTGCAAGAGTAATTGGACCAAGAAATTTCAATACTGCATCCCCCATTTGAAACCATTCGAACATTCGAGGGCGGGCATGTCAAATTTGTTGGATATGTGCCGCATCTTGGCGCACACCGGAAGCGAACGCCATTGGACTCCATTCCTATCTCGCCATGTATTGCCCCGGCGTGACACGCACAGGCAGCCACCTGTGTCTCAATTGCACATTCGACCAGCGAGAGATAATTCTGTCCTTGAATGACAACGGGCACGCGCCCAAATGCCAGGCATGGAACGGGAGAACACCATGTTGACCAGGACGTATACCAGCCGCCGCATGGCGGCATTCGCCGCTGCCTGCCTTATCGGCGTGGCCCTGCCCGCCGCAAATGTAGTCGCCAAGGAGAAGGTCAAGCCGGCAGCCGCAGAACCGGCCACCCTTGAGGTCGACTACAGCGTCTCCATCCCGACCATCGATGCGGTGGATTCGAGCCTTTCTGATGCCACCCTGTCCGAAATTCTGGGCGGCAATATCGTCGATCATGCCGACGATCTGGCGGAACTCGACGCCACCAGCATCTCTGTGCCCGAAATCATCGTCAGCGTTACCTCGCAGTCCGACGATGGCCCGGAGGAAGCCACCCTCACCTTCACCGACCTGATGCTCGACAACGTGACCGACGGCCAGGCCGCCACGGTGAGCCTCGCCGGTGTCAGCCTGGTCACCGAGGAAGGAACATTCGACTTCGGCACCATGTCGGCAGCCAATCTCGATATTGGCGGGATTCTCGGAATCTATGGCCTGGTCGACCGGAGCGAGCAGACCGAACTCGAAGTCATCTACACCGACCTGGTCGCCGAGGGCGGGACCCTTGAGGCAGACGATGTCTCGTGCACCATCGGCGGCATGGCGGGTGCCGAGTTCAAGGGCCGCCCACTCAGGACCTCCTTTGGCGAGATGATGGCCATTGCCCAGGCCATGGAAGATGACCCGGAGGCCGCAGATCCGATTCTCATGGGTCGCTTTGTCAAAATGTATGCCGACATTCTGACGGCCTTCGAAACGTCTGAACTCACCTTCGATGGTCTGTCCTGCGAGGGCGTCAACGAAAAGGGACAGGCCATGAGTTTCGCCATGGCTGGGATGACGATGGGCGGGATGAGCCCAGGCATCTACCCATCCATTTCCATGGATGGGTTCAGCATGGCGGTCGACGGCGACGGGTCGATGGCACTCGACAATTTCACCATAAAGCCGATGGACCTCAGCACCACCATCGCAACGCTGGAAGCCGCGCCCGACGCTGTTGACGAAACCTGGTTCGAGGCCAATGCGCGCGCCCTGATCCCGGCCATGGAGGGCTTCTCCCTCAGCGGGCTCGATATCGACATTGCGGACCCTGACGCGCCCGACACGCGCATCCAGGCCAAGATCGGGTCGTTCGACCTGGCACTGGCGGCCTATCTCAACGGCATCCCGACCGATCTCGATATGTCCGCGGCCAATATCCAGGCACAGGTTCCCACCGATAGCGGCGACGACAGCTTCGAGCAGCTGCTTGCCCTTGGCATCACCGAGATCGATGCTGGCTTCCGCATCGCGGCCGCTTGGGACGCAGCCACCGACAGCATCAATGTCGAGGAAGTGTCGATGAGCGGCGTCGACCTGGCGACCATGGTACTGGCCGGCACCATTGCCAATGCGACCGAGGACCTGTTTGCACTCGACTTGGACACGGCACTCGCCGCCGGCATGGCCGTGGCCGTCAAAAATCTCGACCTCACCATCACAGATGCCGGCCTTTCAGACATCATCCTGGCCGTGGTCGCTGCCGAACAGGGTGCCGATCCGGCAACCCTGCGCCCGGTCTTTGCCGGGCTGGCTCAGGGCGGTGTCATCGGCATGATGGCGGGTGCCGCCGATGCCGCCAAACTGGGTGAAGCCATCAACGCCTTCGTTTCGGGCAAGGCCAAGACCCTGATGATCGGCATCGAGGCCAAGACCGAACCGGGCCTGGGCATGATGGACTTCATGGAGGCAGAATCCGACCCGACGACGCTCCTGGGCAAGGTCAATATCAGCGCCGAGGCCAAATAGAACCAACAAGGGCCGCCCCGGGGCGGCCCTTTTCATTGGTCGAGGCGGCCCACTTCCCGCGCGGCAGTGTCCAGTCCCCATGCCAGTAGGCTTCGCGCGGCCTCGGCAGTGTCCGCCTCCACATAGCACCTGAGCTCAGGGGCATTGCCCGAGGGCCGGAAATGCACCATGGCCCCGGACCGCGTCCAGAACTGCAAACCGTCGATGGATGCCGATCTCGAAATGCCGTGCGGCGCAAAGACTGCCTCCGCATAGGAGCTGTCCGTCCTCAATCGGCTCAGAAAAGCTTCGCTGCGCTGGCTTGGCACGTCCTGCAGGCGATCCGCGAGAGCGTGCTGCAAAGGCAATGCCGCGCGCAGCTCGGAAAGCGGCTTACCCTGCCTGACCGCTTCGCCAAAAGTGCACAACAGTGGCAATATGGCGTCGCGTGTGGCCAGTGGCTGCAAGGGTTTGCCATGTGCTGAGAGGCCGTCGCCGACAAGAGTGCCGCCATTGGCCTCAAATCCTATCGCGCCACCTCCGGCCCCAGACATGGCCTCGACCACATAGGGCGAGCCAACGCGGGTGCGCAGGACCGTTTCGAAAAAGCCGGTGCGTTCGATTGCCGAATTGGAGGTGACTGGTGTCACCACCACCCGCGCACCAAGATATCGGGCCGTGAGCAGGCCGAGCACATCGCCGCGCAGGTACTGGCCAGTCTCATCCATCAGCAGCGGTCGATCACCATCCCCGTCGGCGGACACGATGCCATCGAGCTGGAGATCCCGCACCCAATCGCGCATCGGCGCCAGGACCGGGTCCGCAAGGGCCTCGGTATCGACAGGCACGAAGCCTTCGATCCGTCCGATCCGAATGACGCTGGCCCCAAAATGCTCCAGCACCGCAACCAGCAGATCGCGCGCGACCGTGGAATGCTCGAAGACCCCTATGCGCAGGCCCGTCAGCGCGCCTTGCGGCAAGAGCGCCGCGAGGTGGTTGAAATAGCGCGACGCAGCAGCGTCCTTTTCGTCGCTCAAGGCAAATTCTGTGCCCTCGACCGGGTCGTCATCGAGGGCGGCGACGATGCCGGTCTCATCGGCCTTGCTGATTTCGCCGCTGGGCAAATAGAATTTGAGGCCATTGCGGTCGGCCGGAATATGGCTCCCCGTGACCATGATTGCCGCACCGCCCCTGGCCATGGCATGGAGGGCCAGCGCCGGCGTAGGGAGCGTCCCGCAATCGACCGGGACCAGGCCCGCCGCGCTGATCGCCACGGCGCAATCGGCCACTATGCCCGGACTGGACGGCCGGAAATCGGCCCCGAGATAGACCTCGCGAATGCGGGAGGCGGCCCGCCCTTGCGCATGACGCAGGAAAGCCGCCACGAACCGGCGCGCCGCCATCCCCTCGAGATCTGTCGCCAGGCCCCGCAGCCCGCTGGTCCCGAATTTCAGGCTCGAGGTGAGCAACTAGCTTGCCTGGTCAGGTCGGTAGCCTCGAAACCAGTCAACGAACCGGTCGATACCCTCGTCCAGGGGTGTCGCCGGCAACGCGCCCACTAGCGCCTGCAGAAGCGCCGTGTCGGCCTCCGTCGCGACCACGTCGCCTGGCTGCATGGGCAGCATATTCAGCTTCGCCTTCCGACCCATGGCCCGTTCGATCGAGGCGATGAAATCCATCAGTTCGACCGGCTTGCCCCCACCGATATTGAGTAGGCGGAACGGGGCCACCGCCGAGAGACTGTCGCCATCCAGCGGCTGACCCATGACAGGTGCGCGGGACGTGATCGCTGCCATCGCCGTCACCAGATCGCCGACATATGTGAAGTCCCGGCGCATGCGGCCATTGCCATAGACGTCGATGGGTTCATCCGCCGCGATGGCATTGGCGAACTTTAACAACGCCATGTCTGGGCGCCCATAAGGACCGTAGACGGTGAAGAACCGCACACAGGTCGAGGGGATCGACCACAGATGCGAATAGGAATGAACCAGTGCCTCGCAGGATTTCTTTGTCGCTGCATAGAGCGAGAGAGGGGAATCCGCCCGATCCACTTCTGCATAGGGCATGGTCTGGTTTCCGCCATAGACCGAGCTGGTAGAGGCAAAGACCAGGTGTGAGGGCTGATGACGGCGCAGAGTTTCGAGCAGATTGGCCGTACCCACCACATTGGACTGGATATAGCTCTGCGGATTCTCGATGCTGTAGCGCACGCCGGGCTGGGCCGCGAGGTGGAACACCACGTCCGCCTGGACCTCCGCGACGAATGCCTCCAGTGCCACCGGGTCGGTCAGATCGACCTTGCCGAATACGAACCTGTCCTCCTGCAGAAGCAGGTCTAGCCTGGTCTGCTTGAGTGCGGGATCATAATAGCTGGTGAGGGCATCAAGCCCGAAGACCTCGTGCCCTTCCGCAAGCAGCTTGCGCGCGAGATGAAAGCCGATGAACCCGGCCGCCCCCGTGACGAGAACCTTCATTCTGCCCTCTCCCCCTTCGCTCACTCAGCCGCATCCGGAACAGCGTCACCGGTTTCCCGGTCGGAACGGCCGATGCTGACATAGGTAAAGCCGTGACGGCGCATCTCGTGTGGCCGATAGACATTGCGCAGATCGATGAAGGCAGGCGACTTCATCAGTGTCTTCAATCGCGCCAGGTCAAGGGAACGGAACTCGTTCCACTCGGTGACCAGCACCAGGGCGTCGGCCCCTTCGGCTACCTCATAGGCGCTCTCGGCGAAGGTGACATTGTCCATCATGTCCCGCGCGGCCTTCATGCCCTGCGGATCGAATGCGACAACTCTGGCGCCGCGATCCTGCAGTCCACGGATGATATCAAGCGCCGGCGCCTCGCGCATGTCGTCGGTATTGGGCTTGAAGGTCAGGCCGAGGACGCCGATGGTGCGGCCGCGCACATCGCCCCCACAGGCGGCCACGACCTTGCGGGACATGGCGCGCTTGCGCTGGTCATTGATGGAGACAGTGGTTTCGACCAGACGCATCGGGCTGCCGAAATCCTGCCCGATCTTGACCAGGGCGGTGGTGTCCTTGGGGAAGCAGGAACCGCCATAGCCGGGTCCGGCATGGAGGAATTTCGAGCCAATTCGGTTATCAAGGCCAATGCCGCGCGCAACCTGCTGAACATCGGCGCCGGCGGCCTCGCACAGATCGGCGATCTCGTTGATGAAGGTGATCTTCATGGCCAGGAACGCATTGGCCGCGTACTTGATCAGTTCCGAAGTCCGCCTGTCGGTAAAGAGCAAGGGCGCCTGGTTGAGGTAGAGCGGACGGTACACCTCTGTCATGACCTCGCGGGCGCGCTCATCGTCAATGCCGATGACGATGCGGTCGGGACGCTTGAAATCATCGATCGCCGCGCCCTCGCGCAGGAATTCCGGGTTGGAAACCACGGCCACGTCGGCAGCCGGATTGTCGCTCCTGATGATGTGCGCGACTTCGTCTCCGGTTCCGACGGGCACCGTCGATTTTGTGACCACGACGGTGAACCCATCGACCGAGGCAGCGACTTCCCGCGCGACTGCATAGACATAGCTCAAGTCGGCATGACCGTCACCGCGTCGGCTCGGCGTGCCGACAGCAATGAACACGACGTCCGCCCCCGCGACCGCCGGGCCCAGTTTGGTGGTGAAGGCGAGGCGCCCGCCCTCGACATTGGTTTTCACCAGCTCGGACAAACCGGGCTCGTAGATCGGGATCTCGCCCCGCTCAAGGGCCGTAATCTTGCTTTCGTCCTTGTCGATGCACACCACATCGTGGCCAAAATCCGCCAGGCAAACACCGGTGACGAGTCCAACATAACCCGATCCAACAACTGCAATTTTCACTGGGGAGCACTCCGTTGCGCCGATCCCGCAAGAGGAGCGACCATGTTCACCTGAATATGCGTCATGCCTTACAGCATGGTTCAGTCAGCACAAAGCACTGGCGATAAATCAAGACCATGACATCAAATGCAACCCTGCCCTGCATTAACCGTAAATGGCGTCAATCACCTTCACCCGGCCGCGTACGCATCTGCTTCACGCTCGACCGCGCCGCCTTGCCTTCCAGGCGCCGCTTCTTGGATGCCAGCGTCGGCCGCGTCGCCAGGCGCGGCTTGGGCGCATAGGCACCTTCGCGCAGCAAGGCGACCAGCCTGGCCTGCGCCTCTGCCCGATTCAGGGGCTGGTCCCGATGAGAGTTCGAGGTGATGATGATCACCCCCTCCTTTGTCATGCGGTTGCCTGCCAGTGCGGCGACGCGCCGCTTCATCGGCTCGGGAATGTTTGGTGAATTGGCAAGGTCGAAGCGCAGTTGCACCGCGCTCGCGACCTTGTTGACGTTCTGACCACCAGGTCCGGATGACCGAACGAAGCTTTCATCAAGCTCGGAAGGATCGATGGAAACGGTCCGGGTGATCGAAATCGGATCAGCCATGCCGCCCTCCCCGCTCAGCGCTTCCAGCGACCGGTAAAATAGACTTCCTCGTCATGAATGACGCGGCCCTTCTCGGTCGTGCGATATTTGCCCGGCGAGCCCTGGACCTCTTCGATCCACTTCTTCTTCAGCATGCCGGCGAAGGTCTTTTCGCCGACATCCTTGAAGTCATCCGGGCCGAGGACCTTGTCCTCGCCCAGATGATAGAGTGCCTTCATTTCGCGATTGGACGGACGCTGCGGCATCAGGCAGCCTTTTCGGCTTTTTCCTTGAGGTCGGGAGGGGTGGCCTCGGCCATGAGATCGACCAGCGCATCCATGAACGGACGCACCTGCTGGCCTTCGGTGCCGAGGCGGCGGATGGACACATTGCCCTCCTCTGCCTCGCGCTTGCCGACCACGAACAACAACGGCACCTTGCCAACCGAGTGCTCCCGCACCTTGTAGTTGATCTTCTCGTTGCGCGTATCGATCTCAGCGCGGATGCCGGCATCGCGGAGCTGGCGAACGAGCTTTTCTGCGTACTCGTCCGCTTCCGAAACGATAGTGGTGACGACCACCTGGGTCGGCGCCAGCCACATTGGCAGCTTGCCTGCACTGTTCTCGATCAGGATGCCGATGAAGCGCTCGAAGCTGCCCAGCACCGCACGATGCAACATGATCGGGCGGTGCTTGGCGCCATCGGCCCCGACATATTCCGCATCCAGCCGCTCCGGCAGGTTCGGATCGACCTGAAGCGTACCGCACTGCCAGTCACGGCCGATCGCGTCGGTCAGCACGAATTCGAGCTTGGGACCGTAGAAGGCGCCCTCGCCCGGGAAGACGACGTAGTCGTGCCCGGCCGCCTTGCAGGCATTGCCGAGCGCCGCCTCTGCCCGATCCCAGCTCTCCTCCGAGCCAATGCGCTTTTCGGGGCGCGTGGACAGCTTGATGCGCCAGTCCACGAAACCCAGATCGGAATAAACGCTGGCCAGGAGGTCGATGAACTTCTTCGTCTCGGCTTCGATCTGTTCCTCGGTGCAGAAGATATGCGCGTCGTCCTGGGTAAAGCCGCGCACGCGCATGATCCCGTGCAGCGCGCCGGACGGCTCATAGCGGTTGCAGGAGCCAAATTCGGCCATGCGCAAAGGCAGATCGCGATAGGACTTGAGGCCGTGGTTGAACACCTGCACATGGCAGGGGCAATTCATCGGCTTCAGCGCATTGATCGTCTTGGTCTTTGCATGCTCCTCGTCCACTTCGACGATGAACATGTTCTCCTGGTAATTGTCCCAGTGGCCCGATTCTTCCCACAGCTTGCGGCTCACCACCTGCGGCGTGTTCACCTCCACATAGCCGTCGGCGCGCTGTTTGCGGCGCATGTAGTCCTGCAGCGCGACATAGATGCTCCAGCCCTTGGGGTGCCAGAACACCTGGCCCGGCGCTTCCTCCTGCATGTGGAACAGGTCCATCTCGCGGCCAATCTTGCGATGGTCACGCTTTTCGGCTTCCTCCACCATGAGCAGATAGGCTTCCAGCTCTTCCCTGGTGGCAAAGGCCGTGCCGTAGATGCGGCTCAGCACCTCGCGATTGCTGTCGCCACGCCAATAGGCGCCGGCCACCTTGGTCAACTTGAAGGCCTGCCCGACATCTTTCACACTGCGCATATGCGGGCCGCGGCAGAGGTCGATCCACTGGCCCTGCTTGTACATCTTGAGGGATTGGTCCGCGGGAATGGCGTCGACCAGTTCAACCTTGAACTCTTCGCCCTTGGCCCGGAAGAAGTCTTTGGCCTGGTCGCGGCTCCACACTTCCTTGGTGAAGGCCGCGCCGCGCTCGATGATCTCGCCCATCTTCTTTTCGATGACGCGCAGCTCGTCTTCCGTGAACGGGCCGGCCTCGCGATAGAAATCGTAGTAGAAGCCGTTCTCGATCACCGGGCCGATCGTCACCTGCGTATCGGGCCAAAGCTCCTGCACCGCTTCGGCGAGCACATGCGCGGCATCGTGCCGGATCAGCTCCAGCACATCCTTGGAGCCGCTGTCGCGCGTCACGAACTCGATAGTTCCATCGGCCTCCAGCGCATCCGAAAGGTCGGACAGCACGCCATTCCAGCGCATCGCGACCGTCTTCTTGGCCAGGGACTTGGAGATCCCTTCGACCACGGTGGTGCCGGTGGTGCCACGCGGAAATTCGCGGAATGCACCATCGGGGAACGTCACCTTGATCGACATCTTATGTCTCCAGAAATTGGGGTTGGTTGCAGCATCCATCGCTGCAAGGCGGCCTGAATAGCACGATTTTCCGGCTATGCCAGTCAATAGATGCCGCTCAGCCCGGCACTGCTCATGAGCACGTTTCAATCATATGATTGATGGCCGAGGTGGAGCCTTTGGCTGGAATGTAGTCATGGAAGATCAGATCACCCGGCCCCTCTCCGGGCTTGACCGAAACAAAAATGTTGACCCTGGCAGAAGAGATGGCGTCGATGACGTCCTTGGCCTGCGCCCCTGGAACAATAACGAGAGAAATATTGTTCATAACCGCCATTGTCACAGGGTAGACAGATGCCGTTTGAACAGTCTGCCGTTCTCGAACGTCCTTCGCATATGAAAATGCCATTTCCTCATCGAAGTGGCCTGCTTCATCTTCGCCTTTGAAGGCCAGACTGAGGGACAGCTCATTGCCAGAGCAGGACACGGTCAAAACACTGTAATCCGTTGTGATCTGCGCAAACGGCCCATCCTCGCCCATGCTCAAGTTCCACTCGACAGCTCCTGCGGACGCGAGGGCAATAATGGACAGAAAAAATGTCACCAATACGCGAAAAGAATTCCTGTTCATGCCGGGCAACCTCGCTTCAAAGGCAGAGTAACTCCTAGTCGATAATCCAAACATCTGAATGAATAAATCACCGTCGATGCGTCAAGTCTGACTCGTCACAGGCCGGCACATTATTACCCGCAGACAAGAACCAGCTCGACCTCTCGTTGGCTTCTTCTATCTTTCAATGCCACCGCCCATATCGCCACGGCAGATACCACCGCCCTGCTTTCGACAGCGCTTCCGGCACTGGATCATATCCATGCGTACCGCCCGGCCGGCAGCGCCAGAACCGGGCCAGCCCCATCCAGCCGCCCGGCCAGAAGCCGAACTTCCAGATCGAGTCCCGCGTATATTCCGAACAGGTGGGCAGATGCCGGCAGGTGCGGCCAACAAAGGCCGAGAGCGTGTAGCGATAGAGCGTGATGAGGAACACCGCCGCAATCTTGAACGGCAGATCGATGATTCTCCACATCAGGTCGATGACGCGATCCATCAGCGCGACGCCGCAACCGGCTGGGAGGACTCTAGTTTTTCAAGCGCAGCCGCCACCGCGTCGAAGACCAGCAGCGTCGACACATGCCGCGCCGGATAGTGGCGCACCGGCTCGAGGAAACGCAGGTCGTCCCACTTCCCCACCGGCGGCTTGCCTTCCGATTTCAGCATGTCATGCATCGTCTGGCGCACCGCAAGAAATTCGCCGACAGGCGTGCCGACGATCTCGCGCGCCACCACCGCAGCCGATGTCTGCCCCAGGGCGCATGCGGATAAGTCGTGGCCATAGGCGGTGATCACACCGTTCTGCACCGCGATATCCACTTCGATGACCGAGCCACAGACCCGGCTCACCTTGCGGGCAGTGGCATCCGGGGCATCCAGCCGCGCCGGCTGGCGAGCATTGCCCGCCAGATCGAGGATCTTTTCGGAATAGAGATCGCTCAGCTCCATAATCCCGACAATTCTGTTTCTTGTTCCGGTCTCGTTCCGCTTCTATATAGGGCGTCTCCAATGGACTGTCAGGAGTTTGTGCTCCTGTCGAAATCTGACGCGTCGTTCGTCGCGTAGTGAGCAACGGTCGTAACGCAAGGAGCCGGACCCCATGGACGCCCAAGTCAAGCCGCTTGTCGCTGCGCAGGATGCCAAGACCAAACCGGCCCGGCCGAGCCGGGAAGAGGCGGAGGCCGCCGTCCGCACGTTGATTGCCTGGGCCGGCGATGACCCGGCCCGCGAAGGCCTGCTGGAGACCCCCGCGCGGGTCGCCAAGGCCTATGGCGAGCTTTTCGCGGGCTATGACCAGAATGCGGGCGAAGTGCTTGCCAAGACCTTCAAGGAGGTCGGCGGCTACGACGACCTGGTGCTGGTCAAAGGGATTCCCTTCTACGCCCACTGCGAACACCACATGGTGCCCTTCTTCGGCCAGGCCCATATCGCCTATCTGCCGCATGATGGCGTGGTCGGCCTGTCCAAGCTCGCGCGCCTCGTGGACGTCTATGCCCGTCGCCTCCAGACTCAGGAAACCATGACGGCGCAGATCATCGACGCCATCAACGAAAATCTCGGGCCGCGCGGCGCCGCCGTCATGCTCGAAGCAGAGCATATGTGCATGACCATGCGCGGCGTGAAGGCCCATGACGTCAAGACCGTGACCCATCGCTTCACCGGCGTCTTTGCCGAGGACCGCGTGGAGCAGGACCGGTTCTTTGCCATGGTCGGACACCGCTAGGCCGTACTTTGCCATTGCCACGCGCCGCATGATATTGGCTGCGCATGGCTCCATCATCCCAGACACTGAGCGAATCTGATCGGCGGCTGGTGGCTGCGTGGGCGGCGGACTGCGCGCAGCGGGTCCTTGGGCTGTTCGAAGAGGCAACTCCGGGCGACAATCGTCCGCGCGAAGCGATTAGGCGGACACGGGCCTTCGCGCGTGGCGAACTGGACACCGCTACCGAAATCCGGAAGCGGTTCGGCGGCGGGAGTGCCGCGCGTGAAGCTTCGTCACCAGCAGCGGCCGCAGCCGCTCGGGCCGCGGGACAGGCTTCAGCGGTATGCCATATGGGCGCGCACGCCCTGGGAGCCGCAGCCTATGCGGCCAGGGCCGTCGGCCTCTCCTCTCCAGATGACCCTCTCGCCATGACTTCGGAAATTCAGTGGCAGGTGGAGCAGATGTCGGAGCAGGTGCGGGCCGCTCTGGCCACATTGCCCCCCATCGGGGAGGACCGATCGGGCCCGCTGGGACCGGGACTTCTCGCCACCGGTCAGATGCTGCACATCATACGCACGCTCCAGGCGCAGATCGCCGACACGATCATTGCCGATGACAAGCACGATCAAGTGGACCTGCCTTGAACATGGCATAGACTACCCGCCTCAAACCGGGTCCGTGCCATGTCCGTTATCGCCGAAATGCTCTGGGTTCTCGAAAGCCGCTCGCGTGAGCCGCTGGACCTTGAGGAACTGGCAGCGGTCACCGGCCGATCCAAAAGCTATCTCTCACGGCTCTTTCCACTGGTCACCGGTCACTCCGTAACCGGCTACCTGCGGGCACGACGCCTGAGCGAAGCCGCACGGCTCCTGGCCGATGGCGCCCCAGACATCCTGTCGGTGGCGCTCGAATGCGGCTACGGCTCGCATGAGGCATTCACCCGCGCCTTTCGCGACCAGTTCGGGGTGACCCCGCAAACGGTCCGCCAGCGGCGCAGTCTCGATGGTCTCGATCTCGTGGAGCCTCTCAGAATGGATACGACCACAACCGCCCCAATTGCCCCGCCCCGCTTTGAAATCCGGCCCGAAATGCACTTCGCCGGCATTGCCGAACGGCACAAGATGAGCATGCCGGTGGGCATCCCCGAACAATGGCGGCGCTTCCAGCCCTATATCGGCAATCTCGATGGCGCCATTGCCGGCGCTGCCTATGGCCTTGTCGGCGAGATCACACCCGATAATCTGTTCGACTATCTCGTCGCCGTGGAGCTGCGCGCCGGGGCCGAGGTGCCGCCCGAAATCACCACGGTAACGGTCCCGCGCCTGCGCTGGGCCAGGTTCACCCATGCCGGCCACGTCTCGGCCCTCCGCCAGACCATCGGCGCCGCCGAACAATGGCTGACGGCCAATGGCCATGAACCGAGCGAAGCAGTCTACAGCTTCATCGAATATTACGGCCCCCGCTTTGACACCCGCACCGGCAGCGGCGATGTCGAAGTCTGGTTCGGCCTTGCGCCCTGACCATCTGGCGCTTCATTCACACCACCCGGCTTGTCCGGGTGGTCCATGCGGCCTATGGATTGCCCTTACATATCGGGCCATCCCAGACTGCAGGCAATTATGACCCTCACCTTCACCGACCCCAAGCCCCTCGACCACGACGCGCTCGAGGAAGGTACTGCCTTCGCCCCGCGTTTCGACGCGCACGGCCTGCTCACCGTGGTGACGGTGGAAGCGGGCAGCAATGATGTGCTGATGGTCGCGCACATGAATGCCGAGACCCTGTCGCTGACCCTGGAAACCGGCATTGCCCATTATTGGTCCCGCTCCCGCAAGGCGATCTGGAAGAAGGGCGAGACCTCGGGCGAATTGCAGGAGGTGGTCGAATTGCGCACCGATTGCGACCAGGATTGCCTGGTCATGGTCGTGCGCCAGACCGGACGGGGCGCCGCGTGCCACACCGGCCGCAAGAGCTGCTTTTACCGCAAGGTGGTCATTGCCGATGGCGCGGCCACGCTTCAGGATACCGGGCTGCCGCGCCTGTTCGACCCCAGGACCGTCTACGGCAGCTAGATCTTCCGCTCGAACAGCCCGACCAGCAGGAACCCGGCAGCGAACCCGCCAATATGGGCCTGCCAGGCTATGCCGAGCGACGTGCCGGTCAGCAGCGGCACCAGGGGCACCGCCGCATTGAGCAACAGCCAGATCAGCGTGAACCAGCGCGAGCGTGGATTGGCGAAGACGCCGCCAATGCTGGCAAGGCGCCGGCCCAGCATGATCGGCTCTCCGGTCTCGGGGTGGCGAGTCATGAGCACCGGCTGGAACATGAAGCGGATCGCCGCCCCCGTAAGGCCAGCCACACCGCCCGAAGCTCCGATCAGATAGACCTGGCTATAAAGCGTACTCGCAGCAAACAGTGCCGCGCCACCGGCTGCCGAGAGCAGGAAAAGCGCCAGCATCGGCCCTGCCCCATAGCGACGCACCACTGGCGTCGCAAAAATGACCAGCCAGGCCAGGTTGATCAGCAGGTGATCCCATCCGGCATGCAGGAAGGCATGCGAGAATGGTGTCCACAACAGCGGGATCGCAATGCCCGGATCCACACCGCTCAGGACAATCCGGTAGGGCTGGAAAGCGAACCAGAACAGCAATTGCGCCTGCCCCTCCGGGTTAAGAACCAGGGTTGACGCAAGATGAATGGCGACCAGGACACCGGCCAGAATGGTTATGGCATTGGGCAGCAGGAAGACCGGCTCGCGCCCCTCAGGCCCCGGCACGACGGGCGTTTGGCCTTGTTCACTCATCGACAATGTCCTGAAACAGCGTACCGCAGCGGGGTTGGTTCAGCTTTTCCACATTTCGCCACAGACGTTAACCTTAACTATTCTTTAAGCGCGCCTTCCGGGCCGCATTTTGCGATTGTCACGGGTGCGGCGGACTTCCTTTGAGGACGCCCTATCGACTCCAGATGCGGACCCAAACGATGCAGATGCCGAGCACGAAGACCCTCTATACCTACTGGAACACGATTCGTGGCTCCCGCAGCGCACCTGACCGTCGCGACATCGACCCCACGCGCATCCGTGAGGCGCTGGCCAATACCTTCATTCTTGAACTCGATGGCCAGGACAAGTTCTCCTTCCGTCTCGCCGGCTCACACCTGTGCACCAGCTATTGCCGCGAATTGAAGGGCCGCTCCTTTTCCGCGCTCTGGCATGATCGCGACAACGACGCCATGGACACCCTGCTCCGCGCGGTGACGGAAGATCACGCCGTCGCGCTGGTGACCTTCCAGGGTACCACCGCCCTCCAGACCAAGGTCACCTTCGAGACGATCCTCATGCCGCTCCGTCATAACGGCTCGACCCATACCCGCATCCTGGGCGCCATGACGGCCCTGGATGAGCCCTATTGGCTGGGCGTGCAGCCGATTCTTGAACAGAGGATCACCGGCCTTCGCCTGATCTGGCCGGACGAGATCTCGGCCGAGGAAACTGCGCGCGAAGTTCTTGCCAGCGTCGTCAATGATGTCGATTTCGCGCCATCGGGCGCCTCCTCAGGCATGCCGACGACCGTCTTTGGCCGCACCGCCCGCCGCTATGCGCACCTGGCGGTTATCGATGGCGGCCGCAACTAGCAATTAGCGGGCCTTTGAGCCTTTTCAGCGCCCCCGGCATCATCAAGCGTTAACCAAGAGCCGATAACGTTGCTGTGGATTTCCCCAGCGCGTGGAACAGGTTGACGCATGCTGACTGACGACATTACAGCGCCCCAGAGAGCCCTCGGCCTGCATTCCGGTGCGGGCGACAGGCGTTTCCAGCGCGTCAGCGTGTCGATCCTTGGCCGCTACATGCTGGCCGACCGCCGGGAGTTTCCCTGCCAGGTCCTCTCCATGTCTCCTGGGGATGCAGTGGTCATTGCCCCCGTGCCCGGCATCATCGGCGAGCGCATCATCGCCTATCTCGACCATCTGGGGCGCATTGAAGGCACGATCCAGTCGCAGGTCGATGGCGGCTTCGTCATGGACATCGCGGCCTCGCCGCGCAAGCGCGACAAGATGGCCGCCCAACTGACCTGGCTGGCCAACAAGGACCTGCTCAACCTGCCCGAAGACCGGCGGCATGAGCGTGTCGTCCCGGACATCCGGCATTCCACCGTCGTGCTCGACGACGGTCGCCGCTACAATTGCAAGATCATCGACATCTCGCTCTCTGGCGCAGCCGTCGAACTTGATGTGCGTCCCGCCATGGGCACACCCATCACCCTGGGGCGCATGCGCGCCCGCGTTGTCCGCCATTTCCAGAATGGCGTGGCCGTCGAATTTGCGGCCGCCCAGGAAATGCTCACCGTCGTCCAGCAGAACCTGCGCATGAACTGAGACGCCGGCCGGCGTCTCCAGCGGCACGGCGCCAACCAGATTCATATGGTGAATCAATCCCTCTAAACATCGATAAAACACGCATAAAAACTGCGTGGTAGTTTTCGGATCGGGGCAATGGCGCACCCCTAGTGTGGTCTCCATCAGGGAGACTACACGATGTCATTCAACAAGAAGGGGCTGCTCGCAGGGCTGATTTTTGCTCTCGCCGCATTGACCCCCGCCATGCCGGCTGTCGCACTCGACTTCAGCAATGTTGCCTTTGTGCAGACTGCGGGCGGCACCACCTCAATTCCGGTGGGCCATCTCGAGTTCTGCAACACGCATCCGGTCGAATGTCGCGCCAATGATCGCGTCGTCCCGGCCATGGCCCTGACCGACAGCAGCTGGCAGCAACTGGTTTCGGTCAACGCCTACTACAATCAGAACGTGGTTCCGGTCACCGATCAGGACCTCTATCAGGTCGCCGAGTTCTGGACCTATCCGAACGGTTACGGCGACTGCGAGGATTTCGCGTTGGCCAAGCGGCGCGACCTCATCAATTCCGGCTGGCATCCCTCGACGCTGATGATCGCAGTGGTCAAGGAAGCCAATGGCAATGGCCACGCAGTGCTCCTGGCCCGCACCGATCGCGGCGACCTTGTGCTCGACAACCAGGACGGCGCGATCCGCCTCTGGAGCGACACGCCCTACAAGTTCATCAAGCGCCAGTCTCAGGCCAATTCCGGCCAATGGGTCGACATGATCGACGACCGCGTCCTGGTGGTCGCTGCCGCCAGCTGATCAGTTTCCGGACCCCGCCCCAAGCCTATCCCTGATAGGGGTCTGAAGAGAAAGGCCGGCCCGCGCAAGCGGAGCCGGCCTTTCTGTTTCAGGAATGTTCCGCTGCCCTACTGGCGCAGGGCGATATAGGCGCTGAGGAACAGAAGGCCCGTGATGAACGCCCATCCGAACGACACCAGCGCCGAGAGCAGCACCGACGTCATCGAGATCGTACCGTCGTCCTCGTGGCTCCAGCCGAACTGGAGCAGGATATAGGGGCCACACACAAAGCTCATCGCCAGATTGCCCAGCGAAGCCAGATAATTGCCGCCATCCATGCGCAGCACTGCCTGCTGCCGGGTGATCCATTGGTAGAGATGCGTCCCCGCACCAGCCACGCACAGGCCCACGCCCATGATGAATGCTGCAAGCAGAAGTTCCCTGGTCATGCCTCGCCGTCCCCGCGCCGCAGCGTCTGCCGATCAATCGTTTACTCTTTGTTAAGCATATTGATCCCCCTAATGGCTGTCACCCCGTTGCGAGAATTCTGGTTAATTTCGACATGTCGATGCCACAGACGCCAGCGCAGCCGGCCTCCAGCGGGCCTGGCCAGCTGGCCTACAACCTCGCGGGGATCACCGTGCTGGTCCTGCTGGCCGCCGTGGGCATCGCCTACGCGATCGATCAGGCCGGGCGAAACGCCCGCCCGGTGACACCGCAATTTTCCGATGACAATCGTGTTGTCCAGACGATAGCGGGCAAGGAATTATCCATTCCCGCATCCTGGTTTCGCTTCGGCGAGGACATGAAGCCCGGCTTTGCCAGCCAGGCGGACCTCACCCTGCGGCTCACTCTGGAGCCCGGCCGGCCGGCCTATGCGGTGGAAGCGACTTTGCTGCCGCGCAGCGGCGCCCGGTCCAGCGGCGCCCTGCTCGACGCCGTCTACCTGCATCAGTTTGCCGATGACTCGGTGGGCGGCATTCCGGGGCTGGTTGGAAAACCACTAATCGCCAGTGAAGGCTATGCAGGCGAAACGGTCTGGTATGATCCGCTCTCGCCCAGTCCATTCGTGGCCAAATGCGTTGCCGCGCCGGAGCCGACACGGCCGGACCGATGCCTGCGGACCATCCACCTGCCCAATGGGCTGGCGGCGGTCCTGAGCTTCGATGCCGAAGCCCTGGCCGCATGGCAGCGGTTCGATGAGGAACTGGCCCAGTGGCTGGGCCGCATCGGGGCGCTCTAGCCGCCTACTCGATATCTTCGAGGTCGATGTCCAGGATCGACATGGAGAACATGTAGGACTTGTCCCCATCCTCGTCATCGAGGTGGATCAGCCCGATCGACTCTTCGCCGATGAACACTTCCACGGAATCATTGAGCTTGGGGCGCGGGCGAACGTCGATATTGCGATTGTTGAAAGTGCGCTGCAGGAACTTCTGCAGCTTGATGATTTCGGGGTGGTTCACGGGAGCTTGTCCTGCTGATTGCGTTGAGGCGGCAATCTAGTGTCTCGACAGGCGCTGGCAACCCCTGCACCGGGCAATTTACCGGGAACAACGGATACCCGCCCCTTGCCTCGCCCTTAGCTATTGCTGTCGTGCACCAGCACCATCTGGTCCATGACGAGCGCAGGCTGGGCGCAGCCGGCCTCGCCGATCACCTTTGCCGGCACGCCGGCAACAGTGGTACGCGGCGGCACTTCCTTGAGCACGACCGAACCCGCACCAATGCGGGAGCAGTCACCGACCTTGATATTGCCCAGCACCTTTGCGCCGGCCCCGATCAGCACGCCATTGCCGATCTTGGGATGCCGGTCCTGGTCTGCCTTGCCCGTGCCGCCAAGGGTCACGTTCTGCAGCATTGAGACATTGTCACCCACCACAGCCGTCTCGCCGATGACCAGGCCCGTGCCATGGTCAAGCATGATGCCCTTGCCCATCGCCACCGCCGGATTGATATCCACCTGGAAGACCTGGCTGGAGCGGCTTTGCAGGTAAAGCGCAAAGTCACGGCGTCCCGCCCGATGCATGGCATGGGCAAAGCGATGGGTCTGGATGGCCTGATAGCCCTTGAAATAAAGCAGCGGCTCCACGGCCCGGTGGCAGGCCGGATCGCGTTCGAGCGTCGCCGCCAGGTCCACGCGCGCCGCTTCGCCAATACCCGGCTGGTCGCGAAGGGTTTCGGCAAAGGCTTGGCGGATCATGTCGGCCGACACGTCCTCATGGTCCAGGCGTGCCGCCAGGCGATGTGCCAGCGCTTCCTCGAAACTGTCATGGTTGAGAATGGTGGAGAGCACCATATTGGCCAGCGACGGTTCGCTGTCCAGAATCTGCTGCGCGCCGGCACGAACGGCTTCCCATACCGGATCGACTGCCTGGATCTGGGCCGACTTTTTGGCACTGCCACTCATCGCGCATCGCTCCGCTTCATCGATAACTGACGATATAAGCCAGTTCGTTGCTCAGTTCAAAGCCAAAGCTGGGTCATTGGTTCACGAAACAGGTACATCCGGATAGGTCCGGCCAAGGAAATCGAGCGCCGCTGCCTTGAACACCTTGTCGCCCGTAGCGCGCATATGGTCCCGCTTGGGAATGACCACGGCCTCGCCATGGGGCAGCAATTCGGCAAGCGGCGCTGGCGGGCCCGCCATCTCGTCCGCCTCGCCAACCGCCACGAGTGCCGGCACCTCTATGCGCCGTACATCGGCCCGCGCCATGGGCTGGCGGGAGGTTTCCATGCAGGCGGCCAGCGCCTCGCGGTCCGAGCCGGTATGGTCGGCAAAGATGCGGAACTGCCGCGCCGTCGGATGGGTCAGGTCAGCCAGTGCCGGAGCCCGCAGGCCGGCAATGATGTCATTGCCATCGGTCAACCCGTTGACCAGGTTCATCCCCATTCCCCCGAACACCACGCTGGCCACCCGTTCGGGATGCGCAAAGGCCATGAAAGCCGCGATTCGGGCGCCCATCGAATAGCCCATGATCGCAGCGCGAGCGATACCGAGATGATCGAGCAGGGCGACAGCATCCTCGGCCATCTGCGATGGATAATAGAGTTCGGGGTCGTGCGGCTTGTCGGACTGGCCGTGCCCCCGGTTGTCGAGCGTGATGGCCTGATAGCCCGCATCTGTCAAAGTCTCGACCCAGCCCGTATCCACCCAATTGACCCTGCCACTGGAGGCAAAGCCGTGGATCAGCAGGACCGGCTGCCCGGCGCCTGCCAGCTCGTAGGCGAGCGAAAGTCCCGACGTGGTGAAGCTGGGCATGGAATGTCCTCTGTGCAATGCCATCGGGGTTTTGCGGCTTCGAGACATAAAATCAAGCACCCCTTTGCCCTTTTCTTGCCCTGGGGCTTTGGCTATGGTCGCGCCAAATCAAACACCATCCAGGTTTCCACCCATGGCCCACGGCTCGACCCCGCACTTCCACAACACCCAAGGCCTGCGCAGCATCGAGATCGGGTCCAAGGAATTCCAGTGCGTTGGCGCCCTCCCCCCGTTCGACCATCCGCATGTGTTTCTCGACATGGGCAAGGACAGTGAAATCGTCTGCCCCTATTGCTCGACCCTCTATGTCTTCAAGGCGGAATTGGGCGCCGGTCACGCCAACCCGGCGTCCGCCATTTTCCAGGTCGACGCCGCCTGAGGCATGACCATGCCCGCCACGGGCCGCAGCTACACCATCGCAGGCGCCGGCATTGCCGGCATGACCATGGCCCTTGCGCTGGCCAAGTTCGGGGCGACTGTCGTGGTGCTGGAGCGCAGCCCTGATGTGCAGGAATTCGGCGCAGGGCTCCAGATCAGCCCCAATGCCCGCCATGCCCTGAACAGGCTGGGCCTCGGCGAGGCGATTGACCGCGCCAGCCTTGAGCCCCGGGCCCTCGATGTCTACACCCAGGGCGGCCGCACCCCGCTGGTCAGCATGGAACTGGGCGCGGTCATGCGCGAACGCTTTGGTGCGCCCTACGCGGTCATGCACAGGGCCGACCTGGCCGACGCGCTTTACAAGGCCTGCCGGCGCTTTGCCAATATCGATCTCCTGTTCGGCGTCCGGGGCTGGGATGTCGTCTCCCATGCGCGCGGCGTGACCGTGGCGATAGACGAGGCCAATGGCCAGAGCCGGACCAGCCGCGCCAATGGGTTCATCGGCGCCGATGGTGTCCATTCCCGCACCCGCATGTCGGTGCTGGACGGCCCGGCGGCCGAGTTTCGCAATCGCATCGCCTGGCGGACGCTGGTGCCATCCGACCTGGTGGCAGGCCAGGTGGCGCCGGACCGGGTATCCGTGTTTTTCGGCACCGGCTTTCACCTGGTCTGCTACCCCCTGCCCCATCGCGGCCAGGTCAACCTGGCGCTGTTCATGCCGGGCAAGACGCCGGAATCCGACGCTCAGCCCCGCCCGAGCCGCCCCGGCCCGCGCGTCGACGCGATTCTAGCCGCTGCCGGCCAAAGCTGGACCCCCTGGCCCATGTACACTGTCGATGCGCCGGTCTGGCACCGGGGCAATATTGGCATTATCGGGGATGCCGCCCATGCCATGGTACCTTTCCAGGCCCAGGGCGCGGCTATGGCGATCGAGGATGCCATGACCCTCGCGCCCCTGTTGGCGGGAACCGAAAGCGCCGAAGCGGCCTTTTCCCGCTATGGCGATCTGCGTCGGCCCCGTGCCCGGCGGGTCGCCGCACTTTCGGCCCGTAATGGCCGCATCTTCCATCTGCCCTGGCCCCTTGGCATGGCACGCGACCTGGTCATGCGCCTTCAGGGACCAAGGGCGCATCTGAAGCGGCTGGACTGGATCTACGCGTATGATCCGGGCGAAGGCACCATCGGGCCGGATTAGGAGAGGCCCGCCCCGCATGCTGTGCGCTTGCCTTGTCGGCGCGCGCCGTGTCAATTGCACCGCACCAAAGAGGTGGGAAAAAGAAAAGGTAAAAGCCACCGCATGCAAGCTGCGACCCGTTCTCGCCTGACACTCACCTGCATCCTGATCACCGTTCTGCTCGACATGATCGGCGTGGGGATCATCGTGCCCGTATTACCTGAGCTGCTCGAGGACCTGACCGGCGGCAGCATCGCGCAGGCGGCGGTCATCGGCGGTTACCTGGTCTTTGCCTATGCCTTCATGCAGTTCGTGTTTTCCCCGGTGCTGGGCAATCTTTCCGACCGATTCGGCCGCCGCCCTGTCCTGCTCGTGTCCCTCCTGGGCCTCACCTTCGACTACCTGATGATGGCGATTGCGCCCTTCGTGTGGTACCTTTTTATCGGTCGCATCATCGCCGGCATAGCCGGGGCGGCGCTGGCAACGGCGACTGCCTATATGGCGGACATCACTCCCCCGCATAAGCGGACGCAGCGCTTCGGCCTGATCGGCGCTGCCTTCGGCCTCGGATTCATCATCGGGCCGGTGATCGGCGGCGAATTGGGCGAATTCGGCGCACGCGTCCCCTTCTTTGCCGCAGCCGGTCTCGCCTTTGCCAATTTCCTCTTCGGCCTGATGGTGTTGCCAGAAAGCCTCCCCAAGACCTCGCGCCGAAGGTTCGACATCCGCCGCGCCAATCCCCTGGGCGCCGTGGTGGCGCTGCGCCAGTACTCGTCGGTGCTGTGGCTATTGGTGGTCCTGTTCTTCCTGCAACTCGCGACACAGGCGCTGCCGACGATCTTCAGCTATTTCACCGTGGAAGTGTTCAATTTCACCTCTTCCACCATCGGCCGTACGCTGGGTGCCTTCGGCATCGGATTTGCCTTCAGCCAGGCCGTGCTTGCCGGACCGCTCTCCAAGGGCATGGGCGAGCCCGCAGTCGGCATTGTCGGCCTGCTGGCCGCCGCGATTGCCTTTGCCGGGATCGCCTTCTCGGACGATGTCTACCAGCTTTATCTCTTTATCGCAGTGGGTTGCGTCAGCGGGCTGGCGCCGCCGGCCATCAATGGCGTGCTGTCGCGACAGGTGCCGGACAACAGCCAGGGCGAATTGCAGGGCGCGGTCAATGCGGCCAGTTCGCTGGCGACAATCATCGGGCCGCTCGGCGCCACCCAGATCTTCTCGTACTATACGAGCAGCCCTGCCTCCGGACATTACTTCCCCGGCGCGCCCTTCATCGCCTGCGGCATCGCCGTGATGCTGGCGCTGATCGTCTTTGCCGTGTCGGCCTGGCGGTTCGAACTGGGACGGCGGCCCAGCATTGCCGACCATCCGCATGTGCCCGAGATGGCGCCGCCGGGCCAGGTGCGCGTCGCCCCGCTGGAAGACGACGATGACAACCACAATACGCCCGGCCGTTGAAGCAGACTGGCCTTCCATCCTTCGAATCGTCAAACCGGTGCTGGCTGCCGGAGAAACCTATGCCATCGACACCGATCTCGACGATGAAGGCGTGCGCGCCTACTGGCTGATGCCAGCCCATGAAGTGTTCGTGGCCGAGATCGATGGGCAGGTGGTCGGCACTTATTATCTGATGCACAACCAGCGTGGCGGCGGTGCCCATGTGGCCAATTGCGGCTACATGACCGCACCCGAAGCGCGCGGCCAGGGCGTGGCCCGCGCCATGTGCCTGCATTCGCTCGACCGCGCCCGGGCGCGCGGCTTCCGCGCCATGCAGTTCAACCACGTGGTGTCCACAAATACCGGCGCCGTCGCCCTCTGGCAGAAACTGGGCTTCGCCATCGTCGGCACCCTGCCCAAGGCGTTCAACCATCCCGTCCATGGCTATGTGGACAGCTATGTGATGTTCCGGACGCTCTAGTGGAAAAGGCCCCCGCCGAAGCGGGGCCTCTCCAATCAGAAATTTGGGACCTTATTTGCCCAATGTGCTCGGCCAGGTGCCGTGCAGGTCGGTGCCGCGGCCTTCGATTTCGAAGCCATGGGCGCCGAAGAAGTCGCGCTGGCCCTGGGTCAGGTTGGCCGTGCCCTGGGCCTGGCGGTAGCTGTCGAAATAGCTCAGCGACGCCGAAAGGCAGATCATCGGGAATTCGCCCATGGCGGCGGCCGCGATGACCTTGCGCAGGCTCGGGTGGCTGTCCTTCATGATGGAAACGAAGTCGGGCACCACCAGCAGGTTCACGGCCTCGCCCTTGGCATAGGCGCTCGCCATCTGGTCGAGGAAGCGCGAGCGAATGATGCAGCCGGCGCGCCAGATCTTTGCAATGGTGGCCAGCGGCAGCGACCAGCCGAATTCTTCCGAAGCCTTGGCAATGACGGCAAAGCCCTGCGCATAGGAGACGATCTTGCCCGCGAGCAGCGCCTTTTCGAGGTCCGCCAGCGTCACATCGGTCTTGGGGCGGTTCGGCTTGCCATAGATGGCTTCGGCGGCAACACGTTCGGTCTTGCGCGAGGAGATCGACCGCGCCGCAACGGCACCCTCGATGGCGGTGGCCGGCACGCCCATCTGCTGGGCGACGATGGCGGACCAGACACCCGTGCCCTTCTGGCCGGCCTTGTCGAGGATCAGCTCCACCAGCGGCTTGCCGGTCTGTTCATCAACGGCATCCAGGACATGCCCGGTGATCTCGATCAGATAGGAATTGAGCGGCCCCTTGTTCCACTCCTTGAAGACATTGGCGCATTCCTTGGGCGACATCCCCAGGCCATCGCGCATCACCCCATAGATCTCGGCGATCATCTGCATGTCGCCATATTCGATGCCGTTATGGATCATCTTGACG
>CBFGTF010000012.1:0-30709 GCA_965651655.1 uncultured Devosia sp. | reverse complement strand
GTCAGCGCGTCGAGCGCCGAAAGCGGTTCGTCGAGCAGCAGCACTTCGGGCTGCATGGCCAGAGCCCGGGCCACTGCCACCCGCTGGCGCATGCCGCCCGACAACTCGGCCGGACGCCGGTCTATGGCGTGGGCAAGTCCGACCATTTCGATATAGCGGCGGCGCAGTTCGAGCCGTTCGGCGCGCGACTTGCTCTTGTGCACGGCATTGATGGCGAGGTCGACATTGCCGGCCACGCTGAGCCAGGGCATCAGCGAATAGGACTGGAACACCACGCCGCGCTCCGGGCCGGGGCCGTCGATCTCGCGGCCACGAAAGATCACGCCGCCCCGGTCGGGTTCGGAAAGACCGGCCATGAGGGAAATCAGCGTGGTCTTGCCGGCGCCCGAGAAGCCGAGAATGGCGACGAACTCGCCATCCTCGACGTCCAGGTTGATATTGTCGAGAATATCGACGCGCTTGGCGCCTTCGCCAAAATGCCGGGAAATGCCGGAGAGCTGGAGAATGGGGGCCATGATCTGGTCCTATCGCTTGCCGGAGAAGGTGAAGGCGGTCTGGAGGGTGAACATCACCCGGTCGAGCAGGAAGCCGATAATGCCGATGGTGAGCACCGCCACGATGATGCGGGCCAGCGAGGTGGACGAGCCGTTCTGGAACTCGTCCCAGACGAACTTCCCAAGCCCCGGATTCTGCGCCAGCATCTCGGCCGCGATCAGCACCATCCAGCCAACACCGAGCGAAAGCCGCAGGCCCGTGAAGATCAGGGGCAGGGCGGAGGGCAGCACCAGCTTGGTGATCGTGGTGGCGGTGGAGAGCTGGAGCACCTTGCCGACATTGACCAGGTCCTTGTCGATCGAGGCAACGCCCAGCGCCGTATTGATGAGTGTGGGCCAGAGCGAACAGAGCGTGACGGTGACCGCGGAGATGACCAGGGCCTTGGGAAAGGCGTCGCTGGCATCCACATAGGTGGCCGAAACCACCATGGTGACGATGGGCAGCCAGGCCAGCGGCGACACAGGCTTGAACAATTGCACCAGCGGATTGAGCGCCCCATTGAACGGACGGCTGAGGCCAGAGGCGATGCCGAGTGGAACCGCGACAATGGTGGCGATCAGGAAACCCAGGCCAACGGTCTTGAGCGAGGTCAGGATCTGGTCGAGATAGGTCGGCTTGCCGGTGAAGGTGCGCCATTTGACGTCATCATTGCGGCCTTCGGCCACCAGTTCGGCATTGCGCGCGTCCTGCCGGGCATAGAACTCGGCCTCCTTCCCGCGCTCGGACAGATGGTCCTGCCACAGGGCACCAGTCTGTTCCCACACCTGCGCGGGGCCGGGAATGGCGCCCAGCGAGGTCTGCACCTGCGGCGCCAGGCTCGCCCAGGCGATGATGAAGATGGCAATGCCCAGCAGCGGAAAGAACAGGCTGTCGCGCAGCTCGCCCATCTGTTCGCGCGGATCATCGCCGGCGGCAATCCTGAGCAGCGGGACGAGCCAGCCCAGGCCAAGCGCAGTGAGCCAGGCGGCGGATCGATTGATGGCGGTGAACAGTCTTTGCCGGCGCTGGCCCGATGGGGCGGAGGCTTCGCTTGCTAGGGTCATATCGGTTTATCCTCGGGGCTGGGGTGGCCGGCGAACCGGCCACCTGAGCGATCAATTGCTGGCGACGACTTCAGCGCCTTCGACCCGTTCACCGGTCTTGAGGCCGATGGGAAGGCTGTCGATATAGGCGTTGGGGGCGGTGCCATCATAAGTGACGCCGTCAATGAATTCGGCTGTCGGCTCGCGGTAGCCGGTGCTGTCCCAAGGGACGTCGGCCTTGTCGATCAGACCTTCCTCGACCAGCAGGCGCGCGGCTTCCAGATAGAGGTCCGGGCGATAGACCGACCGGGCAACCTCATCATACCAGCTGTCGGGCTGGTCTTCGGCGATCTGGCCCCAGCGGCGCATCTGGGTGAGATACCAGACCGCGTCCGAGTAGAAGGGATAGGTTGCGAAGTATCGGTAGAAGACGTTGAAGTCAGGCACTTCACGCACGTCGCCGGGTTCGAATTCGAAGGTGCCGGTCATGGAAGCGGCGATGACCTCGGCATCGGCGCCGACATATTCGGAGTGCGACAGGATTTCCACCGCTTCGGCACGGTTGGCATTCTCGTTCTCGTCGAGCCATTTGGCCGCGCGGATCAGCGCCTTGGTAAGTGCGATAGTGGTGTTGGGATTGGCCTCGGCAAATTCGGCGGTGATGCCGAACACCTTCTCCGGATTGTTCTTCCAGATTTCATAGTCGGTGATGACCGGCACACCGATCTTCTTGAACACAGCGGCCTGGTTCCAGGGCTCGCCCACCGCATAGCCGTCGATAGTGCCCGCTTCGAGCGTGGACGGCATCTGGGGCGGCGGGGTGACCGAAAGATAGGCCTCGGCGGCGATCTGGCCGGAAACATCTTCGGGCGAATAAAAGCCCGGATTGACGCCGCCGGCGGCAAGCCAATAGCGCAATTCGTAATTGTGGGTGGACACCGGGAACACCATGCCCAGATTGAAGGGCCGGCCTTCGGCATCGAATTCCTCGATCACCGGCTTGAGGGCCGCTGCCGAAATCGGATGGACCGGCTTGCCGTCTGCGCCCATCTCCAGATGCGGCTTCATCAACTCCCACACGGCATTGGAAACGGTGATGCCATTGCCGTTGAGGTCCATGGAAAAGGGGGTGACGATGTGGGCCTTGGTGCCATAACCGATCGTTGCTGCAAGCGGCTGTCCTGCCAGCATATGGGCGCCGTCGAGAGCGCCGGTAATGACGCCGTCCAGCAGCACTTTCCAGTTGGCCTGCGGCTCCAGGGTGACATAGAGGCCCTCATCCTCGAAATAGCCAAGCTCATAGGCGATGGCGAGCGGCGCCATGTCGGTCAGCTTGATGAAGCCGAACTTGAGTTCGTCCTTCTCGACATCGAGCATGGCCGCGGAACTGGCCGTACTCACCATCAGGCAGGCAGTAAGACCCGCAAATAGCGAGAGCAGGCGGCGCGGTGGCGTGGGGCTGGCAGGCTGAAGCATCATCGTCTCCGTGTTGTGTCGACAAACCGGCCCCGCCCGCTGCACTCCAAAACAAAAGCCGCCAACTGATCAGCGCTCCGACTTCGGATCGGACGCTTGCCAGTTGGCGGCTTTGCCATTGGAGCGCCCTGCATCGGACGCCGATATTTATGAGCCGTCTTGGGAGGAGCTCATTCGCCGCATTCATTGCACGAAGCGTGCCAACTCTTCGCCAAATCGATTTGTTGTGCCCTGGCAGTGACTTGAATTCTCCATCAGGGAACCGGCGAACCAGTGCACCTGCTTGATGGAGCGGCAGTCTGCTGCTCAGTTTGCCCCAAATTTAGGCAACAAACGATACTGCGATAAATATGATCAGGCTTTTGGCCGCTGGCCGGCGATGTAGGAATCCAGGGCGGCGGGGTCGAACAGGGCACCATCGAAAAAGCCGTTTGGACCCATGGTCAGCGTACCGTTTGTGGCCGGGATCTCGTAGCTCTGAGCCTGGTCGCCGTCGCGGCGATAGTCTTGGGTGGGGGCGGGCGCGCCGATGGCAGCCAGGGCGGCACGATAGAGGTCGGGGCGGAAGGTGGCTGCGGCCAGGTCTGCATGGGCCGGACTCGCACCAATTTCGCCCCAGCGTACCATCTGGCTGTAATACCACAGGGCGTGGCTCTTCCAGGGGAAGTTGGCGGCGCCGTCATGGGGCACGAAATAGTCCGGTATCGAGACCTGCCGGGCGCCCCCGTCGATCTCTCCGGTCAGCGCGCGCGCGACAATTTCGATGGGCTGGTTCAGATAGGCTGGCGCGGCCATGATCCGGGCGGCCTCAAGCCGGTTCTCGGGTTTCTGGCACCATTGTGCAGCACGATAGGTGGCGCGGATCACAGCCGAAACGATCTCGGGATGTTGCTCGGCCCAGTCGGCGCGCATGCCTATGGCCTTGTCCGGGCTCCACTGCCAGATCGAAGATTTGGTGGTGGCGATACGGGCGCCGTGATTGACCACGCCCACGCTGTTCCAGGGTTCGCCGACGCAATAACCGTCAAGGCTGCCCGCCCCCAGTGCCTCGGGCAGCAGGGGTGGCGGCAGCACCACGATCTCCACATCGCGATCAGGCATGATGCCGCTGGCGGCCAGCCAGTAGCGCAGCTCGTAATTGTGCGAGGAGGTCTGGTGCACCACGCCGAAGCGCAGCTTGCGTGCGCCCGAGCGCACCACTTTGGCCAATGCCTCGCCTGCGGGTCCGGCCGCCAGGTCGCCTGGCGCACCGGCATCTTCCATGGCCGACCAGAGGCCGGCACTGACCGTGATGGCATTGTTGCCCAGGCCGGTCATGACCGGCGCGATCATCGGCGTCGCAATGGGGGTGAGACCCAGATTGGCGGCAATGGGCATGGGCGCCAGTACCAGGGCAATGTCGAAATGCCCGAGGGCCGTACGGTCGCGAATATTGGCCCAGGAGGTCTCGCGGGTCAGCGCGAGGGAGAAATCCTCTGCTTCGGCAAAGCCCAGTTCATGGGCCAGGACAAGGAGAACGCTGTCGAGCAGGGGAAGGAAGCCGGCGGTGAGATGGGGACGGGACATGGCGGTTTCCTACGGCCCAAGCAGATTGGCGGCGGTGATCAGGCTCTGGGCAATATCCACGAGCCGGCGGTTCTGGTTCATGGCGGTCTTGCGCAGGAGGGCATAGGCATCGGGCTCGCTCAGGCCGCGCGTCTTCATCAAGATGCCCTTGGCCTGGTCGACGATCTTGCGCTCTTCCAGTGCGCTGCGCGCTTCCTCAAGCTCGCGACTGAGGCGCGAAAAGGCGTTGAAGCGGGAAATAGCCATATCGAGGATGGGCTTGACGCGTTCCTTCTTGAGTCCGTCCACCACATAGGCCGAAACGCCGGCCTCGACGGCCTTTTCGATCATGGCGCCATCGGAGCGGTCGACGAACATGGCGATGGGGCGCTGGATGGCCTTGCTGAGGGAGAAGAAGTGCTCGAGCGTATCCCGCTTGGGGTTTTCGAGATCGATGAAAATGACGTCCGGCGAGGTCAGTGCGATGGTGCGGCCGACCTCGTTGACATCGTGAATCACGGCCACCCGCTCATAGCCCGCCTCGCGCAGCCCCTCCTCGATAATCGAGGCGCGGATGCGGTTCTCATCGATGATCAGGATGGACAGGTCAGGGCTCGGCATCGAGCGCACTTATGCTTGTGCACACAAAAAGCACAAGTGTCCAAAATGCACATTTCAGATGCAAAATTGCTTGCAGTTGACCTATGCGACAGCGAAGGGCCCGGCTATTTCAGCTCATTCCGCCAGCTGAACTGGGGGGAATAGCCCAGCATGCGCTTGGCCTTCTCGATGGAGAGCAGCGTACCGTTGGAGGAAATATTGCCCTTCTGTTCGACGCTGGGGAACACCTCGGCCAGGAGCGACATATTGGAGCGCGACATCACCGAATCCGCATTGGCGATGATGAAGGCCTCGAATCCCTTGAAATCGGCCTGGATGGCCCGCCGCACTGCCTGCGCCCCGTCGCGCGCATCTATATAGGCCCACAGGTTCCACTTGCGCTTGCGCGGATCGCTGTCAAAGCCCGGAAACGCCTTGTAGTCCTCGGGATACATCACATTGGAAAAGCGCAGTCCCACCATGCGCAATTCCGGGTCCCAGCGGCAGAACTGGGCCGCCATGGTCTCGTCGAGCAGCTTGCCCAGCGAATAGGCGCTTTCCGGACGCGGAAAATACTCTTCATCGACCGGGGCATAGGGCGGGGGATTGTCGAATGGCAGGCCGAGCACGGTCTCGCTGGAGGCAAAGACCACATTCTTGATGCCGGCCAATCGGCAGGCCTCGAAGACATTGTAGCTGGAGGTGACATTGTTCGAGAGGGTGCGTGCATTGGCGGCAAGGCCGGGCGCCGGAATGGCGGCCAAGTGCACCACGGCATCGAAGGGGCCGCCGCGTTCATCAACACCCCCCAGGACCGCCCCGGCCACCTCGCCGAAATTGCTGAGGTCGATCCGGACACTGGGGCAAATCGGTTCGCTGAGGGCCTGCTGGTCGATATTGAGGACGTCGTAGCCATGCTCGACCAGATCGCGCAATACCGCCCGACCGAGCTTGCCGCTACCGCCCGTTACCAGAACCTTGGCCATTCGAACCTCCTCTTATTCAACGCGAATTTCCGCGTTCCTCGGATCGGAGCCTATTGCGGATCGGGCGGGCTGCCAACCGGCCTGACTGCGTTCGCCGAGGTTAATGGATCATGAATGCCGCTCTCAGCATCGGTTCAAGCCGGCGGGTGCAAAACGCTGCTCAAGGTTGATGCGCCGCATCGACAGGCGTCCCGGACACAAGTCCACGCCAACACCATTGAGGAGTATTGAACATGACGAAGATGACCACTCTTGCCCTTATCGCCGGCCTTGTCACCGTGGCGACCATACTGCCCAGCAGTGCACAGATCGCCGTGCCGGGTGGCCCCAACAATCCGCCTCCCGCCCTCGGCTCGAGCTATGACTGCACCAATGAGGTCGGGCATGTGCGCCCCGTAACTGTCTCTGAAATCAACGAAATTCACGACCGCAAAGTCTGGCTCTACCCGATCTGCGAAGAGATGTCGGTGTTGCCAAACGACAATTATGGCACGCTGTTCCTGGACGGCAACGCCAATACCCTGCGCCGTCCGATTGCCCGCAACGAGACGCTCATGGCTGCCCTGAGCACCAAGGGTTACGACCAGCACGACGTCATCTCCGTGGTCTTTGCAGCGGGCAACAGCGTGCTCGTCTATGTCCATCAGCGGGACATGAACTGACCGCTACGGGCCTCCTGGACCCCGATCATGAACGCAAACTGAATGCACATGTCAGTGCTGGTTCAAAGGCCGGGTGCCAGGATGGCTCCAACATCAATACTGTTCCGGGGGAACACGAAATGAACAAGGCTCAGGAAAAGGTGCTCGTGGCCACGCTATGCGGCCTCATCGTCACCACTGCCGCCGCTTTTGCCGTACAGCCCGCCATGGCCGCCGGCTACCAGGTCGACAATCTGGCGCAGGTCACCGGCGTCGCCCATTGGGACCAGCTCAATGTCCGCAAGTGGCCCGCCAGCTATTCCCAGCAGGTCGGCGCCTTCGAGCCCGGCGTCCATGTCTGGGTCGAGCGCTGCATCGAGGTCGAGAACAGCTCGGACTGGTGCCTGGTCGACCGCAACGACACCAAGGGCTGGGTCAATTCCCGCTTCCTCACTCCCGTCTACGACTGGGACATCTGACCCCGTCGCGCCTGCCATAGTACTGCGTACCTCCTTCCCATGCATGTTGACTTTTCCGGTCCTCGGTTGTTCGTGGTGAACAACTTTGGAGCATGACCATCTTCGGAAAACCGGTATCCGCTTTTCCAGGTCATGCTCAGGACCGGAGCTTTTTTCGTATGGACGCCAACCCCATTCTCGCCGAAGCCGTCCGCGGCAATTGGGTGGAAAACCGCCATCGCGGCGCTTTCATCATTCTCGATGCCGACGGCACGGTGATTGCCTCGGCTGGCGATGTCGAGCGGCCGGTCTTTCCGCGCTCGGCCATCAAGTCCATGCAGGCGCTGGCGATTTTCGACCGGCACGCCATTGATCGCTTCCATCACAGCCCCGAAGAACTTGCCCTTGCCTGCGCCTCGCACCATGGCGAAGACGCGCATGTCGACAATGTGGCCCATTTCCTCGACCGCATGGGATTGTCTGTCTCGGACCTCGAATGCGGCGCGCATATGCCCACCAATGGCAAGGCGCGCGCGGCCTTGCGGGCGGCCGGGGCAGAGCCCAGCGCCCTCCACAATAACTGCTCGGGCAAACATTCGGGCATGCTGAGCGTGGCGCTGGCCATGGGTGTTCCGACTGCGGGCTATGTCGCGCGTGAGCACGATGTGCAAAAGGCAGTGCGGGCGGCGGTGGAATATGTGATCGGCGAGGACCTGACCGAGGACCGCTGCGGCACCGACGGCTGTTCGATTCCCACCTGGGCGGCCCCCTTGCGCGCCTGGGCGCAGGGATTTGCCCGCATGGCGACCGGCAAGGGCCTCGACAATGGCCATGCCGCCGGCGCGAAACTGCTGTTCGACGCGGCAACCAGCCATCCGCATCTGGTGGCCGGAACCGGTCATCTCGACACGCTGGTCATGCAGGCCTTCCAGGGCCGGGTCATGCAGAAAGGCGGGGCCGAGGGCGTGCAATGCGGCGCCATCCGCGACAGGGGCTGGGGCTATGCCCTCAAATGCGACGACGGCAACATGGCGGCCAGCCATGCCATGGTCGCGGGCCTGCTGCTGAAATATGCCGATCCGGATGCGGCGCAGAAGGACGTACTGGAACAGTTTGCGCGCCAGCCGACCAGGAATGTGCGGGGTACTCTGGTTGGGGAGATGCGGGCGGTTGGGTTCTAGAGCCCAAAGATCGCCTGCGTCCGGCAGTTGCGGATCTTGTCCACCGTCTCACCGTCCCAGTGAAAGTCGAAATGGTCGGCCTGCACCGGGGCCGGGATGAGGTCGGGCCAGAAGATACCCGCGCATTCGCCATCCGGGCAGCGGACCGAGCGGTAGACAATGCCGTTGCTGCCCTCATTGCGCAATTGCCGGCCAAGCGCTTGCGGCGCTGAATAGTCATCCGGGTGGTGGTACCGATCCAGCGGCCGGACATCGTGCAGGTCGAGATCGACGCTGTTGACCAGGAGGCGGAATTGCGAGGTCCAGCCTGGGGCCTCGGCGCTGGCGGCCATGGCGCGGGCCTGGTGATGGGCGACTTCCCTGATGGCCACTTCCTCGCGATTGCCGGCACTGTAGATGCCATAACTGCCGTCGGTGAAGCGTCCCGGCCGGTCGGGGCTGACATGCACAAAGGGCGCCATGAGGTAGCTGGCGCCAGGCCCGGAAACGCGTCGCTCGCCCGGGACCAGGTCCAGCCGGCCCAGATGGTCCCAGAGGCGGGGATTGGTCTTGGACTCGGCCGAGGCCAGAGCCTCCCAGTCGCGGGGATCGGCAATGTCCTCGAACAGGTCGATCGGTGGATGAATGGAGCGGATGATGCGATAGGCCCTCGGCCAGTCGACTCGCGCAACGGCGATAGCGGCGCTCACCAGCCGCCGCGCTCCGCATCGAGCCAGGAACGGACCCGCACCAGGGCGAAGATACTGCCTTCGGTCATGATTTCGACCGGGCTACGGTCGCCAAGCGCGCTGTTGGGTTTCCTGACCCAGGCATAGCCGCGCTCAGGCTCGGAAAAGAGATAGCGCAAGCCCTTGTGGATGCCCATGAGGAGAGACAGGCGCGTGGCGAGGTCGCGGTCGATGCGGCCCGGTTCACCAGCCTTCCAGCGCGCATAGGTGCGCGCCGCCAGTCCCCCCAGAATGTCGCGAGCCTCGGCATCGCTCAACTGCCAGTGCTCGAACAGGCGCGTGACGGCCCGGGCCATGGCGGCCGCTTCGTCCTCGGTGATGGCAGGCACTTCCGGCAGGGCCCGGGTGCGCGGCAGTTCAACAAGCATGGCAAACTCCTATGGCGTAAAATAGGTGTAGTTTTGCCAAATGGCAAGTCAGGGCAATCGTCTGGTGCGGATCGCTTGCCTGTCTGCTTGTTCGTGTCGTCCACCGGCGGCTATAACAGCGGCAGTGATTGACCAACAGGTGATGCTTCATGCTCGTGGACGGCAAGATCTTTTTGGGCGTGAGCGACAAGCCGGAATATCTCAACCTCAAATATGCCAATCGCCACGGCCTGATCACCGGTGCCACCGGCACCGGCAAGACGGTGAGCCTGCAGGTGCTGACCGAAGGGTTTTCTGCCGCCGGCGTGCCGGTCTTTGCTGCCGATATCAAAGGCGATCTCTCCGGCGTGTCCAAGCTGGGGCAGGCCCAGGGCTGGCAGACCAAGCGGGCCGAGGAGATCGGGTTCACCGATTTCGCCGATGATGTCTATCCAGTGATTTTCTGGGACCTGTTCGGCGCCCAGGGCCATCCGGTGCGCGCCACCATTTCGGAGATGGGCCCGGTGCTGCTCAGCCGCATCCTCGACCTCAACGACACCCAGGAAGGCGTGCTCAACATTGCCTTCAAGCTGGCCGATGAAGAAGGGCTGCTTCTGCTCGACCTCAAGGATCTGCGGGCGCTGCTGACCGATGTGCAGGAGCGGGCCAAGGAAATCTCGGGGCGCTATGGCAATGTGACCACGGCCTCGATCGGCGCCATCCAGCGGGCGCTGCTGGTGCTCGAACAGCAGGGCGCCGACAATTTCTTCGGCGAGCGGGCCCTTTCCATTGCCGACCTGATGCGGACCGACACCGATGGACGGGGCGTGGTCTCGATCCTCGCCGCGGACCAGCTCATGCAGTCGCCAAGGCTCTACGCCACCTTCCTGCTCTGGCTGCTTTCGGAACTGTTCGAGGAACTGCCTGAGGTTGGCGACCCCGAAAAACCCAGGCTGGTGTTCTTCTTCGATGAGGCTCACCTGCTGTTCGACGATGCGCCAAAGGCGCTGATCGACAAGGTCGAGCAGGTGGTCAAGCTCATCCGCTCCAAGGGGGTGGGCGTCTATTTCGTCACCCAGAACCCGGTCGATATTCCTGAGAGCGTGTTGGCGCAACTGGCCAACAGAGTGCAGCACGCGCTCCGCGCTTATACGCCGCGCGAGCAGAAGGCGGTGCGGGTTGCCGCAGAGACATTCCGGCCCAACCCCGCATTTTCGACCGAAGAGGCGATCACCCAGCTTGGCATTGGCGAGGCGCTGGTGTCGGTCCTGGAAGACAAGGGCGTGCCGTCCATGGTTGGCCGCACCTTCATCCGCCCGCCATCGGCCCAGGTGGGGCCGATCTCGCCGGCCGAACGCGATGCCACCCTGGCGAACTCGCCGGTGGGTGGCCTCTACGACACGGTGCTCGACCGGGAATCGGCCTTCGAGGTCTTGCAGAAGCGCGCCCGGGAAAAGCAATTGGCCGAAGAACGCGCTGAATATGACGCGCAACGCCAGGCCGAAGCAGAACGTCTGGCCAGGGACCGTGCCCGGGCCGACAAGGCCGCTGCACCCCGTCGCAGCACACGGGCGTCGCCGACCGAGGCGGCAATGACCTCGTTCGCGCGGACTGTAGCCAATACCCTGGGACGCGAATTGGTGCGGGGCATTCTCGGCGGCCTCAAGGGGAGGCGCTGATGGCCGCTCCCGCCCATTCTGGCATGAATGTCGCCATCTTTGCCTCCGACAAGGGGCCAGGCGACCCCGAGCGCGCCAGCCTGATGGGTGAGGTGGGGCGGGTGTTTGCCCGCAAGGGCGCGCATATGCTGTGCCTGGCCGAGCAGGGCATTATTCCTGTGCCCCTGATCACGGCGGCGCGCACGGCCGGTGGGGCGGTGGACATCGTGGCGGACGCCAGCATCATTCTGCCCCAGGCGCTGAGCGGCGTGCCGATCACGGTGCTGCCGGACCGGGCGGAGCGATTGGCCTATCTCGGCGCGGCCAGCACCGTCTTCGTGGCGCTGCCCGGGTCGCTGGCCTCGGCGTCATCGCTGTTCGGGGCCTGGGCCTCAGGCAGTCCGCGGCCAGTGGTGATGCTCAACCGGCATCGCGCCTTCGAGGTCCTGCGGGGTTTCTCGGTGGACGTGCTGGCCGCTGCGGTTTCCAATCATGACCGCAATATCCAGTTCGCCGACACTGTCGAGGATCTGTGGAACAAGGTCGTCTGGGTCAGCGAACAGAAGCGCTAGGGAAATCCTTGCCCGGGCGACACTGGTGACGCCTCAACCACCGATCCGCCCTCGGGCTTGACCCGAGGGCCCACCGCAACATTTGCTGCCGTGGCGACTGGTCCTCGGGTCAAGCCCGAGGACGGCTCCGTTTTCAGTATTGGATCCGGGGCTGATTGAAGTTGGCCTCAGGCCAAGGGTCCGAGATCGGGCCGCTGGATGCGGCGGTCGGGAAAGAGCGGCACCACATTGTCGGTATAGCGGCGGGCCGGATGCGGTTCGGGCACGCGCACCGACAGGCGGTTGCGCCGCTCCGGGCCGCGATAACCGGCACCCAGGGCCCCGACAACGCTGCGATTGAGCAGGCGCGCCTGGACGCGTTGCAGCAGGTGGCGGGGCGACATTGGCTTGACCACCACCTCGTCGATACCGGCACTGATCGCCTGCTGGCGCATGGGCGGGGTAATGGCGCGGGTGAGGGCGATCACCGGCAATTCGCGCGACACCAAAGCGAGATCGAGACGGATGGCCTCGACCATTTCATAGGCCGGGCGCCCCTCGCGGTCGAAGTCAACGACCAGGAGGTCGAGCGGGGCGATGCGCATATAGGCGAACAGCTCCGCCTCGCTGTCGAAGGGGCGCACCCGCAGGCGTGAGTCGCCAGCCAGCACCATGCTCAACACGGCGCTGAGGGCCGGGTTGGCGGCCAATATGGCGATGGTCTTGCCCGGAATGCTCACGGGTCCCCCTTCTTATTGTTAATCCTTCGTTAACATGGGCGGCGGGGGGATTGAAGGGCGGGGTTGACGTTCCCCAAAGCGATTTCGAAAAAGGTAAACCCGCCAGCGACTTGCGCTGGCGGGTCTGAAAAGCGAGCCGATATATGCCCCTCAAATCAGGCGGTGGCTTCCTCGAACATCTTTTCCACGTAGTCCCAGTTCACCAGATTGTCGAACCAGGCTTCGAGATATTTCGGCCGGGCGTTGCGGTAGTCGATGTAATAGGAGTGCTCCCACACATCGACGCCCAGGATCGGGCTGGCGCCACTGACCAGCGGGGATTCGCCATTGGGGGTCTTCGAGATTTCGAGCTTCCCGTTATTGACCGAAATCCAGGCCCAGCCCGAACCAAACTGGGTGGTGCCGGCGGCGATGAAGTCGGCGCGCATCTTGTCGAAGCCGCCCAGGTCGCTGTCGACGGCGGCCTGCAGCTTGCCCGGCAGGGACTTGCCGCCGCCATTTGGCTTCATCCAGTTCCAGAAGTGGATGTGGTTGTAGTGCTGGCCGGCATTGTTGAACAGGCCTGCATTCTTGCCGTGGCTCTGCTTGACGATCTCTTCGAGGCTCTTGCCTTCCAGGCCCGAGTCCTTGAGCAGGTTATTGCCATTGGTCACATAGGCCTGGTGGTGCTTGTCGTGGTGAAACTCGAGCGTTTCCTTGGACATGTAGGGACCCAGCGCATCATAGGCATAGGGCAGGGCGGGGAGTTCAAACGTGGTCATTTCAGCCTCCGGTTGGATTTCAGGATGACGCTGGCACAAGCCGCAATTCGCGGTGAGTTATAGTCAGATGCGTTGGCTGCAACAATGTCGTGCGGGGAACTAACCGTCCAATCCGGCTGACTTTATTGCAAAAGCATAGCACTGGGCGGTTTCCTTGAGACGGTCGAAGCGGCCAGACGCGCCACCATGGCCGGCGCCCATATTGGTCTTGAGGTATAATGGTGCGTCCCCGCTCTTGGTTGCCCGCAGCTTCGCGACCCATTTGGCCGGTTCCCAATAGGTGACGCGTGGATCGGTCAGACCGGCCAGCGCGAAGATCGGCGGGTAGGACTGGCCCGACACGGCCTCATAGGGAGCGTATGCGGCAATGCGACCATAGTCCTCCGGCGAGGTGATCGGGTTGCCCCATTCGGGCCATTCCGGCGGGGTGAGCGGCAGCGTATCGTCCAGCATGGTGTTGAGCACGTCCACGAATGGCACCTGGGCAATGATCCCGCCCCAGAGGTCGGGCCGCAGATTGGCGATCGCCCCCATCAGCATGCCGCCGGCCGAACCGCCCTGGGCGACGATGCGGCCTTCCTGCGTGTAGCCGGTTGCGACGAGCATTTCGGCGGCAGCGATGAAATCGGTGAAGGTATTGGCCTTGTGCTCGCGCCGCCCCTGCTTGTACCAGCGATAGCCCTTTTCCATGCCGCCGCGGATATGAGCGATGGCATAGACAAAGCCGCGATCGACCAGCGACAGCACGGAGACGGAAAAGGCCGCCGGCATGGACATGCCATAGGCCCCGTAGCCATAGAGCAGGGCCGGGTTGGACCCATCGAGCTTCATGCCTTTGCGGTAGAGCAGGGTGACCGGCACCTGCTCGCCATCGGCCGCCGTGGCGAATAGGCGGCGGGTCTCATAGTCGCCAGGATTGTGGCCGGAGGGCACTTCCTGGGTCTTGAGCAGGGTGCGCTTGCCGGTTTCGAGATCGATGTCGAACACCTGGCTGGGCGTGGTGGGCGATGAATAGGTGAGGCGGAAAACGCTGGTGTCGAACTCGTAGCCGGTCGACATGCCCAGCGAATAGGCCTGCTCGTCGAAATTGACGATCTCCTCCCTCCCGGTGCGGAGGTCACGGGCGACGATGCGCGGCAGCCCATCCTCGCGTTCGAGGCGCAGCATGTGGTTTTTCAGCAGCGACAGGTCGAGAATGAGCACGCCCTGGCGGTGCGGGACGAGGTCGACCCAGTTTTCCGCGGCCGGACTGTCCGCTGGAGCCGTGACGATCTTGTAGTCCTCCGCGCCATGCGCGTTGGTGCGGATGTAGAGGACGCCGTCCCGCTCATCGACCTCATACTCGCGGTCCGGGACGCGCGGGGCGACGAGACGCGGTTCACCGCCCATATGGGCGTCGATCAGCCAGACTTCGCTGGTCTGGTGGTCATGGGCATCGATGATGATGAACTTGTCCGAGAGTGTCTTGCCCACGCCGACGAAGAAACCGGGGTCCTTTTCTTCATAGATGATCGGGTCGCTGGCCTGGTCGGTGCCGATGACATGGCGACGAACGCGATAGGGCCGGTGATTGTCGTCATATTCGGTGTAGTAAAGCGCGGCGCTGTCATTGGACCAGACATAGGAACCGGCAGTCTCGCGGATAACCTCGTCACTGTCCTTGCCTGTGGACAGGTCGCGCAGCACGATGTCGTAATATTCCGATCCGGCGCGGTCGGCGGCCCAGGCCAGAGTCTTGTGCGATGGATCGTGGCTGGCGCCGGCAAAGCCGAAGTAGCTCTCTCCGGCCTCGATGTTGCAGTCGAGCAGTACGGTCTCCTCGCCGCCATTGCGAGGCGTGCGCACGATCTGGGGATATTGTTTCCCCTCCAGCATGCGGGAATTATATGCAAAAGGCCCGTCAGGAGAGGGGACGCCGCTGTCGTCCTCTTTGATGCGGCCGCGGATTTCCTTGTAGATGGCGTCCTGCAGGTCCGCAGTCGGCTGGCCGAACTGGGTCTCGTAATAGTCGTTCTCGGCGTCGAGATAGGCGCGGATTTCCGGATCGAGCGTTTCGGGCTTCTGCATCACCTCCTGCCAATTGTCGGCGCGCAGCCACGCATAGGGGTCGTCGCGGGTCACATTGTGATGCGTGTGACTGTGTGGGACGCGCCTGGCGAGGGGCGGTGTGGCCTTGGTCATGATCTCTCCGCATGGCTGCGGCCAGGGCCGCGTGAACAAGCTGTCAGTGCACATAGGCCGACCGATGCGGCATTGCCAGCCCCGGAAATGGTTGAAAACGCATGGCCCTATGGTCGCACCCGGTCCGATTCCGCTTGTTCCGGGGTCGCCAATCGGTAAGGTCGCAACCCTATCCAATTGAATCGCCTGAGAGCGAGAGAGGAGTGGCAGCATTGGGGCCGACCCTTGATGCAAGCATAGGGCTTGTTGCCGTTGCGCCATTCGTGGCCGCTGTCCTGGCGCCGTTCGTCCACCGATTTGCAGGCGCCTATGCCGGCTGGATTCTTGCCATTGTTCCGGCCAGCATCTTTGTCTTCCTCCTCGGCTTTGTCGAAACCGTGGTTGGCGGCGGTTCTGCTGCAAGTTCGATCACATGGATTGCGGCCTATGGGATCAATCTGTCCTTCTTCGTGGACGGGTTGAGCCTGATCTTTGCGCTGACCATTTCCGGTATCGGTACGCTGATCATACTCTATTCGGGCGCCTATCTCGCCGGACATCACCACCAGGGGCGGTTCCTGGGGTTCATGCTGGCCTTCATGGGCGCCATGCTTGGGCTGGTGCTGGCCGATAGCCTGTTGTCGCTGTTCCTGTTCTGGGAACTGACCTCCGTCACCTCCTTCCTGCTCATCGGTTTCGACCATGCGCGCCAGGCGGCCCGGCGCGGTGCCATCCAGGCGCTGGTCATCACCAATATCGGCGGCATGTTCCTCCTGGCCGGGACTATCCTGGTGCATCAACTGACCGGCACCTGGGAGATGAGCGCCGTGCGCGAGATGGGCGACGTGCTGCGCGGCAACGGTCTCTATCTATTGGTGCTGATCTGTTTCCTGGGCGCCGCCTTCACCAAATCGGCGCAGTTCCCCCTGCATTTCTGGCTGCCCAATGCCATGGAAGCGCCGACGCCGGTTTCGGCGTTCCTGCATTCGGCCACCATGGTGCAGGCCGGGGTCTATCTCCTGGCGCGCATGACCCCGTCGCTGGGTGGGACCGATATCTGGACCAATGTGCTGGTGATCTTTGGCGGCATGACCCTGATCTGGGGCGCGCTCGGGGCGCTCAAGGAGACCGATCTCAAACAGATCCTGGCCCAGACCACGATTGCCTCGCTGGGTCTGCTGGTCCTGCTGATCGGCCTGGGCAGCACCTATGCCATTGCCGGCATGGTGGTCTATTTCGTCGCGCACGCCTTCTACAAGGCGGGACTGTTCATGGTCGCGGGCGCCGTGGACCACGAGGCCGGGACGCGCGAAATCACCGCCCTTGGCGGCCTGGCCGACAAGATGCCGGTGACCTTCATCGGCGCCGCCCTGGCCGCCCTGTCCATGATCGGGCTGCCCATGACCGTGGGCTATTTCGCCAAGGAGGAAATGTATCTGGGCCTTCTGAGCGGGGAATGGACCGCGTGGCTGGTGCTCGCCGTGCTGGTCATCGGCAATGCCATGCTGGCGGGCGTTGCGCTGCTGGTCATGATCCGGCCCTTCCTCGGAGAAGCCGTGCCGACCCCCAAAAAGCCGCATGAAGCCCCCATTGCCATGCTGGCCGGACCGATGCTGCTGGGTGCAGCCGGTATCGTCACCGGCATCCTGCCTGACTGGCTGGGCCATGATGTGCTGGTGCCGGGGGCGTCGGCGATCCTTGCAACGGAGGTGGAAAGCCACCTGACCCTGGCGCTTGACGTCACTTCGCCACTGCTCTGGCTCTCGGCGCTGACCTGGGGGCTGGGCGTGCTGGTCTACCGGCAGGCGGACGCCATCCGCACGCTGCTGCGCCGCTTCGATACCGCCCTGGGCTGGACCGCCGACACTGTCTTTGATGTCGTCATGTTCGCGCTCATCCGCTTTGCAGGCGCGGTGACAAGGTTCCTGCATCACGGGCAGCTGGAATTCTATCTCGCCGTGGTTTTCGGGGCCATGGCCGTGGCACTGTTCGGACCGATGCTGGCCTGGGGCGGCCTCGACTGGCTCGTGCCGACAGCAGAGCTTGGGGACTGGAGCCAGCGCCTCGTGCTGCCATCCCTGGAAATCTACGAATGGGGCATTGTCGGCCTTGCCGTGCTGGGGCTGATCGCGGTGCTGGTGGCGCCGTCGCGCCTGGTCGCGATCCTGTCGCTGGGCGTGCAGGGCACCGCGGTGGCGCTGATCTTCCTGGTGTTCGGCGCACCGGACCTGGCCTTTACCCAGTTGATGGTCGAAATCCTCTCCGTGGTCATTCTGACCTTCGTGATGACGCGGCTGCGGCTCGACCAGCGCGACCACCGTCCGTTCGAGGACTGGGCGCGTGATGGCCTGCTGGCGGTCATCTGCGGACTTGGCGTGAGCCTCCTGCTCATGCTGGTGCTGAACGGTACGCTCGACACGCGCCTGTCGGACTTCTTCACCGCGACCAGCGTTCCGATTGCCCATGGGCATAACATCGTCAATGTGATCCTGGTGGATTATCGCGGCTTCGATACGCTGGGCGAAATCGCCGTGGTCATGGGTGCCGGCATGGCTGTTCTCGCGCTGCTGCGGCGGCAGAAGAAGACCATGGATGTGCCGCCTCCCGATGCCGCCAAGCCCAAGCGGGTTCGCAAACCCAGAAAGGCGGCCGCATGAACACCGTAATCTTCCGCACCCTGGCGCCGCTGATCGTTGCCACCATGCTGGTGTTCTCGGTCTATGTATGCCTGCGCGGGCACAATGAACCGGGTGGCGGCTTTATCGGCGGGTTGATCGCGGCGGCGTCAATTGCGGTGTTCGGCATGGCGGTCGGTGTGCGGGCGGTACGCCGCGCGATCCATGTCGACCCCATGGCCATTGCCGGCTTCGGCGTGGTTCTGGCGGGTTTCTCGGGCCTGCTGAGCCTCTTTATCGGTGCGCCCTTCATGACCAGCATCTGGCTCTATGTGCCGTTTGGCGGCAGCGAAATCCCGCTTTCCACCCCGCTGTTCTTCGACCTCGGGGTCTATTGCGTGGTGTTCGGCACCTTGTCTGCCATAGCCCTCTCGCTCGAGAGCGACCGCGAAGAGGACCTTTAGCATGGAATATATTCTGGCAGGCCTGGTGGGCCTGTTCATCACCGTCGGAACCTACCTGCTGCTGTCGCGCTCGGTCATTCGCATGCTGATCGGCATGACCATTTTCGGCAATGGCGTCCTGTTGACCATCTTCACGGCGGGGCGCCTGACCCAGGCGATAGCACCCATTGTGCCGCCCGGCCTTGATGTGCCCGAAGGTCCGATCGCCAATCCGCTGCCACAGGCGCTGATCCTCACGGCCATCGTCATCGGCTTTTCGATGTTTGCATTCCTGCTGGTGCTGGCGTTTCGCGCCTATCAGAGCCTGGACGCGGACAATACCGACACCATGCGCCTGGCCGAGCCCGAACGCTCGCCAAGCCCGCCCCTGAGCTATTGACCCCATGGCCACTTCTTCTCCCGCGACCGACCTGCCGCAGGCAATGCTCGATACACTCACGCCCGCCTCCGATTGGGTGATCGTGCTGCCGGTGGCGCTCGCACTGATGGGTGCAGCGGGCCTGATGATGGTGCGGCGCAGCAATGGCACGCCGTTGATCGGCGCGATGGTCGTGGTCCTGGGCATCATCGCCTGCGAGATCGCCTTGCTGCTCGAGGTCCTGGCCAATGGGCCGATCAGCATGACCATGGGCAAGTGGCTGCCGCCATTTGGCATCAGCCTGACGGCAGACCTGTTTGGAGCCAGCTTTGCCCTGGCGGCGGCAGTCGTGACCCTGATCGTGTTGCTCTATGCCGAAACCGACCGGGCCGATGCCGATGGGCGCGATGCGTTCCATTCGATGGTCCTGCTGCTGCTGGCCGGCGTTACCGGCGCCTTCCTCACAGGTGACCTCTTCAACCTCTATGTGTGGTTCGAAGTCATGCTGATCGCCTCCTTCGGCCTGATCGTCCAGGGCGGCCGGCCGCTGCAACTGGACGGGGCGGTCAAGTATGGCTTCCTCAATTTCCTCGCGACGACCTTCTTCCTTCTCGCCCTCGGTCTGCTCTATGGCCTGCTCGGCACGCTGAACATGGCTGACATCATGCAGGCGGCGCCGGGCGCCGATCCGGCTGCCATGGCTGGCGTGGCGGCCCTGCTGCTCCTGGCATTCGGCATGAAGGCAGCGGCGTTTCCGGTCAATGCCTGGTTGCCGGCGTCCTATCACACGCCCTCGGCAGCGGTTTCCGCGCTGTTTGCGGGCCTGCTCACCAAGGTGGGTGCCTATGCCATGCTCCGGGCGCTGGTCGCCGTATTGCCGGCCAGCCGCGACCTGCTGGAGCCGGCGCTGGCCGTGATTGCCATCGCTACGCTGGTGATCGCGCCGCTGGGGGCCATTGCCGAGACCAATCTGCGCCGGGCCATCGGCTTCGTGGTCATCGGTGGCATTGGCGCAGTGATGGCGGGCCTGGCCATGCCCACCCTGACCGGCATTGCCGGCTCGGGTCTCTATATCTTCCATGCGATCCTGACCATGACGGCCCTCTATATGGTCGCGGGCCTGATCGAGAAGCGGACCGGGGCCAGTGATACGCGGCAGATGGGCGGGCTCTACGCCGCCAGTGCGCCGATTTCGATTCTCTTCCTGGTGCTGATCCTGGCAGCGGCCGGCGTACCGCCTTTCCTCGGGTTCTGGCCCAAGCTGCTGCTGCTCGAAGCGGGCCTTTCCGAAGGCGCCACAGGCGCGGCGCCGGGATGGCTCGGGGTCGCCATGGTGCTTGCCCTGATGATCAATGCCGTTCTCACCCTTATCGCCGGGTCGCGTCTGTGGGCCCATGTGTTCTGGCGCGCGGGCCCGGAAGGGGAGGGCGCCGAACATGCGTCCCCGGCGCTGGTATCGCTTGATCGTCGCGGCCGTCTGGCCTTCGGGGCGACGGCGGTCCTTGTAGGCGGCATTGTCGTTGTCGGCCTCTGGCCCGGCCCGCTGATGGATGCCATCAGCACCGGCGCGGCAGATATCGCCGATCCGGCACGCTATGTCGCCGCCACCGGACTTGCGGGAGAGGTACAATGAACACCGCTTTCCTCATCGTCATCCTGGCATTGGTCTGGGCCGGCATATCGGGCAATTTTTCCGGCCTGAACCTGGTCTTTGGGGGGCTGATCGGCGGTGTCGCGGTGCTGGTGCTGCGCGAGGCAATTTCCGGGCCGCGCTCTATCCGCCGCATTCGCCGCATCCTGTCGCTGGCCTTGCTGTTCCTGTACGAACTGGTCGTATCCGCCGTGCGCGTGGCCATTGTGGTGCTGCGCCCCGACTTGTCGAGGGCGGTCCGCCCGGCCATCGTGGCTGTGCCGCTGACCGTCAAGTCCGACGCCGAAATCACCTTGCTGGCCAATATGATCACGCTGACGCCCGGGACGCTGAGCGTCGACGTTTCCGCCGACAAAAGCGTGCTTTTCGTGCATGCCTTGCACATGAATGATCGCGACGCCATGGTCGCCGATATAGCCAATGGCTTCGAGAAGAAGGTCAGGGAGGTATTCGAATGACCCCGGCACTCTTCATCGACTGGGCGACCCTCATCTCGCTCGTCATGCTGGGTCTGGCGCTGCTGGTCTCGCTGGTGCGCATCGTGATCGGCCCGACCCTCTCCGACCGGGTGCTGGCGCTGGACATGCTGACGGTCGTCGCCATGGGCTTCGTTGGCGCCATCGCCATCCGCACCGGCCTGTGGCTCTATCTCGATATCGCCATCGCCCTGGCGCTGCTGGGCTTCCTGGCGACGGTCGCGCTGGCCCGCTACATTCTCCTGCGCGGCGAACGCAGCAGTTCCACCCCCAAGGAGATCAAGTGATGCTGGTCGGGCTTGAGATGTATATCGGCGGGATCGTGTTGCTGCTCGGCGCAGGGTTTACCCTGCTGGCCGCAATAGGCGTGGTACGCCTGCCCGACCTCTATACGCGCATGCATGCAGCATCCAAGGCCGGCGCAGTGGGCGGGGGGCTGATTCTCCTTGCCGTGGCGGTGCTCAGCCAAGACGCCGCGGTGTCGATGCGCGCCGTTATTGGCGTAATTTTTCTTTTGCTGACAACGCCTGTTTCCGCCCATCTGCTGGCAAGGGCGAGTTATCTGTCCGGCTATAAGCCATGTAGTGAAACTTTGATTGATGAACTCGCTGCAAACAACGAACAAAATCCCGCCACATAAATCGCGCCAGAGTTACATGTTAAGGTGTTCGGCTGGGGTTGCGTAGACTAGTAAACAGTCATAATAGATCAAAAAGGTGGTGACTGCCCCTGTTGCTGCCCAATAAAAAACGGAAGGTTGAAAAATGAACGACGATACCGGCGCGTTCGCAACTGCCGAGTCCGATCTTATCGAGCTCAGCACGGAAATTGTCTCTGCCTATGTGAGCCACAATGCTGTCAGCCCGGGTGACCTGCCCAAGCTGATTGCCGAAGTCCATGGTGCATTGCGCGCCCTGCATGCCAATGACGTTCCCGCGCCTGTCGAGGAACTCAAGCCTGCCGTGCCGATCCGCAAGTCAGTGGCCAACGACTACATCATCTGCCTGGAAGACGGGAAGAAGTTCAAGTCGCTCAAGCGTCACCTGCGGACCCACTACAATCTTTCGCCCGAGGAATATCGTGAGAAGTGGGGCCTGCCGGCCGACTATCCGATGGTTGCCCCGAGCTATTCGGCAACCCGCTCCAAGCTTGCCAAGGACAATGGTCTGGGCCGCAAGGCCGACTGACACGCTTCAGCGTGACTGCACTATCTGCCGCAATGGCCGCCCCTGGGCGGCCATTTTCGTTTCCACAGCCAGGATGTTGACAATGCGAGGCTGACTTATCCCCGGTGGCTAGCTTTGGGTCATGGTTAGGAATATCATCCTAATTGAGACGGAGTCAGCCATGCTAATCGAGATCCAGGGGACCATTCGAGCCGCCGTACTGCCGCCTGCCCAGCCGTCATCGGAGGCCATGAGCCGGGTGGTTGGCCTGGTGTCGGAACACAATGGAATACCGATTGGCATGATTCTCCATGGGTCTCGCTGTAGAATCGGCGTGGCACGGAGCCGGCAGCTGGCCATGTACCTGGCCCATGTCATTCTGGGCGAAAGCCTGACATCAATCGGTGCCGCCTTTGGGCGCGATAGGACTACAGTCTCCTACGCCTGCGGATTGATCGAGGATCTGCGGGACGATCCAAAATTCGACGCCGAGGTCACGGGCCTTGAACTGCAACTTCAGAATGGCAATTGAGACATGGCCGGGCGCGATGTGAACCGAGTGGTGCCCGAGCCACTGCTTCGGCTGGGCGGCACCGGCAAGCCGGAGGACTTTCTGGCGCCCCATCACCTGGAGGCCGCATCCCGGCTGGCGCGCCTGTTCGACCGGGCAGCGCTGCGCCAGCGGGTGACCATGAGCTATGATCCGGGGCAGGTGGGGCGCACAAAGGGAGCGGTGCAGGCAGACCTTTCGGACAATGCTGCCGATGCCCGAAAAAGGCTCGCCGCGCTGGCCGGTCAAATACCGCCTGACTGCTGGGGCGTCCTGGTCGATGTCTGTCTTTATGAGAAGGGGCTGCAGCAGGTCGAGGCCGACCGCACCTGGCCGCGGCGCAGCGCCAAGCTGGTGCTGCGCATCGGTCTTGATCAGGTCGCCGCCCGGATGGGGCTGGAAAAGCAGGCGGTCGGCAGGGATCGCGTCGCGACGCAAAGCTGGCTGCCCGAACGCGTTCCGATGGGGTGATGCAGGCCCAAATTAACGATGTAATGCTTGGTAATGTTGGGCGAGCCTTGCGCAGTGATATTGATATTCGCGTCGTCGCGCGGACCGATCCATGTCATCAAAGATCACCTCCATCCAGACCCTGCGTGCCTGCGCCGCCATACTGGTGCTGGCATCGCATGCCTTGCTTTATCCGTTGGCTGAGCAGTCGCTGGCCTTTGGGCGGCTGGGTTGGCTGGGTGTGATCCTGTTTTTCGTGGTTTCCGGCTTCATCATGGTCGCCGTGACCGGGCCGGGCCGGTTCGAGGCCGGGCAATTCCTCCGCCGCCGGGTGCTGCGCGTCGTGCCTCTTTATTGGGGTTTTACCCTCATGGCCGCGCTGCTGGCGCTGGTGCTGCCTGAAATCTTCAAGACCACGGTCTTTGACGGCGAGCAATTGCTGCTCTCGCTGGCCTTTATCCCGTTCTACAACCCTGCCAGCCATGGCCTGCATCCGCTCTACAAGCTGGGCTGGACGCTCAACTATGAGATGTTCTTCTATGTCAGCTTCGCATTGCTGGCCGTGCTGCAGGCCCGCCAACGGGTGCTGGTCCTGACCATTGCCTACATCGCCCTGACCCTGACCGGACTCTTGCTGCACCCCGAAAACGCCATACCGGCTTTCTACACCAGCTATATGCCGCTGGCTTTCGTGGCCGGCGCCTGGCTGGGCCTAGCCCATATCGAGGGCAGGCTGTCGCGCATCCCCAGGGGGCTGCTCTTGCCCCTCCTGGCCATCGGCCTTGCCGGATTGGCGGAAGGATTCTGGCTTGACCGCGGCATTGTCGAGGATGAGAGCGCTTTTCTGGGTTTCCTGGCCTTTGCCTGCGCAGCGGTCGCGCTGTTCGTCGGTTTGGAAGGGCATCTGCCCAGGATGGCCTGGCTGGAGCGTTTGGGCGACGCCTCATATTCCATTTATCTGGTGCATATTTTTGCGGTCGCCGCAGTCGCGGGCTTGTTGCTCAAGGTGCTTGAGCCAGGAAACTGGATAGTGGTCAGCGGCGCAATCGTCCTGGCCATCGGCGCCGGGCTGGCGCTGGGCCTGGTTCTTTACACGCTGGTGGAAAGGCCGCTGATGTCGCGGCTGAAACGGTTCGCCTAAAGCGCGGCGCGCGCCTGACCGCGAATGCGATTGACCATGGCGACCAGGCCATTGGAGCGCTGGGTCGTCAGATGTTCGCGCAGGCCCAGTTCATCAAAGAGCGCTATGGCGTCGGTCTCGGCAATTTCGATCGCCGGACGGTCCGAGTAGAGCGCCAGCAGAACGGCCACCAGGCCCTGCACGATCATGGCATCGCTTTCGCCGCGAAACCGAAGCCCGGGCGCGCCCTCGACCTGGTGCGGTTCGGCGACGAGCCAGACCTGCGACATGCATCCATTGACCTTGTTGGCCGCGTTGCGCTCCGCCTCTTCGAGCCGGGGCAGGGACTGTCCCAGTTCGATGAGGTAGCGATAGCGATCCTCCCAATCGTCAAGAAAGGAAAGGTTCTCCGCGATGTCCTGGAAGGGCTGGGGCTGGGTCATGCGCCCTATCTAGGGGAAGACCAGGGCCTTTGCCAGACCGGCCGCGATAGAAAAAGCCGCAGATGCGGGGCAGCGCATCTGCGGCAGGGCCAGGGGCCGATGGAGTAGCGTCGCTTGGGGAAGTGACACGACCCCCGGGTAACGTCTCAGGTGCCGGGGCAGGCACCTGTCATCCCGCGCGGTCCGGTCGAGGTCTTGGGAACGGAACCTGCATTTGCGTCGGCGCAGTGTGCATGGGAATGCCGACGTGCGGGGTGGCCTGAAGTGCCGCGGTGGCGAGAGCCTTGCCACCCAGGCACTGAATTTCGCTGCATTCGATGGCCTGGATCTGTTCGGCAACGAAAAGGCTGCCGCGTGCCATGGCGTCTTGCGACATCGTGGCGGCCGTATTGCCCATATCCGCGCCAATACCCGGCCGGATGACCAGGAAGGCGAGGGTGAGCCAGAATGCGGAGCGCAGTAGAAACATCGTCTCAGGTCCATCGCGGCGAGACCATTTCCCGCCTGATGCCTGGACGCTAGTGGCCACCGATTAAGCGCGACTGGGACAAGTCGATAAAATTTGAGGCAAATGCCAAGTTTCCGCCCGATGCCTGCAACCCCTTGTTTACGCTAAACCCCAAAACCACCCTCCGATGACCCACGAAGGGGCGTTGGGACCGTGTGATTTAAGCTCGTCTTAGCGGTTGGAGGACGAGGCTCTCGCCAGCAAAGACCCGAACCCATTCGGGCGAAGCGACTCGGGGAAGGGTCGCGATCCAGGCCCCCGGGCCGGACAATGACAGGCGTCGGTGAGTGAGTTTTTTGTGGATGCGTAGCTTCTTGGGTCCCGGAGCCAGCAAGGCAAGCGATCCCGTTTCGGCGGGTGGCGGCAATCGGCCTGACATGTTGCGGCGCAAGACCATAGCCAACAATGCCCATATCCTGATCGTTGCGGCCGTGCTGGGCTCGGCCCCGGCGATCTATGCCCTCCTGTTGGGCGTTTCGCTGCCATTCCTGCTGGCGCTGATGACCCTGGCCGGGGGGCTCGTGAGCCTGGCCATGCATCGGCGAGGCAAGAGCGACTTTGCCATTGCCACCCAGACCGCAACCCTCATGGCACTGGGCATGGTCCTGACCCTGGCCGACCCCCGCCTGGGCGATGCCGGCCTGGCCATGGCGGTCATGGGTCCCGTGCTGGCCGCGCTCGTTGCCCGCACCATGCTGCGCCGCCTGAGCTGGCTGGCCCTGGTACCCATGGTGCTGCTCGGACTGATCGCTTCCATGCTTGGCCTGCCTGCCACACCGGTTGCCGAGCCGTTCCTGCTGGTCTCGTCGGCCGCCGGGTTCATGATTGCCTTTGCTGTGGTGGCCCACAGCGCCCACCGGATCAACGGCGCCTTCGAAGTGCATGACAAGGCGCAGATCAATGCCTATCGGCACCTGATTGAACATGTGCAGGACGCCGTTCTGCGGTTCTCGCCCGATGGCGCGATCCTGCTGGCATCGCGTTCGTCGGAGGCCCTGTTCGGCTGCCCGCGCTACCAGATCGCCGGGGCCAAGCTCAGCGAACGGCTCCACGTGATGGATCGCCCGGCTTTTCTCACGGCGTTCGCCGATGCAGCGGAAGACGGTCGCAGCCGGACCATTGAAGTCCGCTTGCGCCAGGACGATCCGCGCGCCCGCAGCAATGTGCCGCGCTTTGTCTGGGCGGAGATGCAGCTCTCTCCCATCGTGGAGGAAGGTCATCGCGGCCCCCGGCACGAAGTGATTGCACTGGTCCGGGACATTTCGGCCCGCAAGGACGCCGAGACGGCCATGGCCGAGGCGCGTCGCGTGGCCGAAGACGCCTCGCAGGCCAAGTCCCGCTTCCTGGCAACTATCGGACACGAATTGCGCACGCCGCTCAATGCGGTGGTCGGTTTCTCCGAAATGATGAGCAGCGGCATCGGCGGCGAGCTCTCGCCGACGCACAAGGAATATGCCGGCCTGATCCAACAGAGCGGCAAACACCTTCTCGAAGTGGTCGGCATGCTGCTCGACATGTCCCGCATTGAAGCCGGCAAGTTCGAGATTCAGGCCGAATCGATGGACCCGGCCGAAATTGTGCCCGCATGCCTCAACATGGTGGACACGCTGGCCCAGGAACGCTCGGTTCGGCTGGTTTCGGAGATCGAGGCGGATTTGCCGCTGATGACCGCCGATGAGCGGGTCTGCCGGCAGATCATGATCAACCTGCTCTCCAATGCCATCAAGTTCAGCCATGACGGCGGCCTGGTCACCGTGAGCGTCAAGCGGCAGGGCCAGTCGATCAACTTTTCGGTCCGCGACCGGGGAATCGGCATGGCACCGGCCGCTATGGCGCGGATCGGCGAGCCCTTCTTCCAGGTGCAGGACGGGCTGGCGCGCAAGTATGAGGGGACGGGCCTGGGACTTTCCATCGTCAAGGGCCTGGTGGAACTGCATGGCGGCACGCTGCGGGCCATGTCCGAAATCGGGGCAGGGACAACCATAACTGTCTTGCTGCCCATAAACGGTCCGGCAACCAAACCGGGCGAAACTGCCGACATTCTTCCTCTGTTTACCGAGCCCGCATCCGCGGCCCCCATTTCATGGCCAAACGAAAAAAGAAAAGCGCAATGACGGCTTCGACCCTCACCCAGCTGCCGCTCATGGCCGGCAGCGCCCTGCTCGGCACTCTGGGCCGCGCGGGGCTCTGGACATTTTCGCGCTATATGCGTGCCCCGCTGGCATCCACCGGCCTGTTGGCCATGGTGACGATGACGGCGCTGGCCGGCAGCAATGCGCTGTTCTTCCAGACCACGGAACATCCGTCTCCCTTCTTTGCCTCGTCCATTGGTTCTGCGGCGCCGCTGCCGACCCCCGCGGTCGAGCGTCCGGTTGAACAACGGAGCAGCGCCGTCGAGGCGCTACCCTCCATCCCCGCCGCACCGGTCTCGTCTGCCGAGACAACCGGAAGCGTCGCGAATGCGACCGCGCCAGTTGCGCCAGTTGTTCCCGATGCGCCGGTTGGCAATGAACAGATGTTTGCCGTGCAGAAGAAGCTGTTCGAGCTTCAACTCTTCACCGGCAAGGTCGATGGCTACTACGGCCCCAAGACCGCCGAGGCCATCCGCGCCTTTGAGCAGCGCAATGGAATGACCCCGACCGGCGCCAATGATCCGGCCGTCATTGCGGCGATCCTTGGCGCGGATTCCACGGGTCGCGTTTCAACGCCCGTGGTCCAGCCCCAGGCAGTGGCTCCCGCGCCGGCGGTGCAGCCTCAGGCGGTGCAGCCGGTCGCTGTTGTCGCCCCGGCGCCGGCGGTGCAGCAGGACCAGGTGGTGGCGCGCTTGCCTGCGCTCTCCCCAGCCGAGCAGGTGTTCGACGATGTGGCACAATCGGCTGCCAATACCATCGATTCCATCATTGCCGCAGTCGATGTGTCGCGGGGCTCCCCGACGGCGTCCAGCAATCCGCCGGTTCCCCGCGCAACACTGCCGAGCCTGACGGCGCAGACCCAGCCCATGCCGGCGCCCGTGCAGCCTGCAGCGTCCGTTCCGGCCCCTGCGGTTCAGCTGGCCAGTGCGGCGAGCGGCTCGACCCCGGCCAGCGTGCCACCGGCAACCGATGCAGCACTGGTGGCCAAGATCCAGAGCGGCCTGGCCAGTCTCGGGTTCTTCCGCGGTCCCATCGATGGCAAGCCGGGCCCCGAGACTTCGCGGGCCATCCGCGAATTCGAGAATTTCCATCGCTACAAGATGACCGGGCAGGTTCAGCCGGACCTGGTGGAGCTGCTGGTCAAGGCCGGCGCGACGATCTGAGGTGACGAGCCTGCGCAGCGATTTGTGGTGCATGGCCTTTGTGCGGCGTCACAATGACATGGGCAATATGTGCGTGGTGGTGCGGCGCGGTGATCCCATCGCGGGGCAGGTTTTCATCGAAGTCGACCATCTCGACGGCACGCGCTCACTCTATACGCCCGCCCCGACCATCAGCCGAGGCGACGAAGTGGGACCGGTGTTTCAGCGCCGGTTCATGCGCGTGGATCCAGGCAAGGTGCGCGAACGCATCGCCCAGGAAATCGAATTCGATCCCGATCTCTGGGTGCTGAGCATCGACCGACGCGGCGACGATCTCGATATCGACCTGGTGCGCGACACCGGGCCATAGCAAAAGCCCCCGAACCAGGTTCGAGGGCTTTGTGACTTCCAGAATATTCGCGGGCTAGCTGGCGCGGCGGACGCCGATCTTGGCCAGGGCCTCGATGGCCTGCTCGACCACCGGATTATGTGCGGGGCCGAGCGATGCAGTGCGCTTGCTGGCCTGTGTGAAGGGCTGGTGCTGCGGCTTGGAAAGCTCGAGCAGGTTCACCTCGCCGCGCCAGGCGCTCATCAGATAGGCCATGGATTCGGACGAGACGGCGCCGAACAGTGTGGCAAAGTCTGCCAGGGCGCGGGAGCGCTCGCTGTCATGGCTGGTGGCGTGGATCAGCACCTTGAGCCCGTCATAGGCCGTGGCGCCGAAGGCCCGCAGGATGACGAAGAGCGAGGCGCCGGTCACATCATGGGCGATCTGGCCGCAACGGACTTCGTCGAGTCCGGTGATCTGGGCGAGAAGGCGCGTCACTTCGGGACGGCGGTTCTCCGAAAAGAGCTTCATCAGGGCCTTGGTCAATTCGCCGCTGGCCACCGAAAGCTGCTCGATGGTGCGCGAGATCGGCGCGGTTGGCGTCGTGCGGTTGGCGAAGGACTGGATGACCTTGACCCGATGTGCATCGGACAGGTCGAAGAAGGACGGGGCCAGCAGCGCGGCATCAAAATCGTCGCGTCGGCCAAGCGCCTCTGCCACGAGGTGGTCCATTTGCGCGGAGCGGGCGAGGGCGCTGAGATAGGCGCCGCGCGGCGTAATCTGTTCATTGGCGGCCAGCGCGCGATAGACCTTGCGCGAATTCATCTGGAAGAGCTTGGCCAGGACGACATTGGAGAGATCGCCGCGGCTCGCCAGCGTGGCGCAGGCCGGCACATCGTAGCGGGCGATGATATCGAGCATGGTCTGGTCGGAGAGTTCGGCTGCCCCTTCGAGAAAGGGGATGAGGTCCTCGCCGATATTCTCGACCACCAGACGCTCCAGCGCCGGCGAAAGCAGTTCGGCACGACCAAGGATAGCCGCGCCCTTGGCACGCGCCTGCGGCCCCGCGGTGGGAAACAGGCGGGCAGCCAGAACCTCGAACTGTTCCATTTCGGGAACAGTCGGCTTGCCGCGCCGCGCATAGGCGTCGCATGCAGCGATCAGGAGGGTATTGGTGCGATCAACACCACCCGTCTCGATCAATAGCTGAAAGGTCTCGTAAGGCTGAAATCCAAGCATTTCGGGCGGAACCATCGACTCATTTTTGCATCGAATTTGATGCGAGACCGACTCTTGCCGCCAATTCGTTAGCAGACTGTTAACCTTGACGATCTCTTAATGGAGAACAGCGCGAGGGGCGTCGCGCCGGGACTAGGAATTACTGACTCGCTGCCCCCACTAGGGACGGGGGAGCGGCGTATTAAGGAGGCCGGCTTGGGAAAGCTGTTGAAGTTCGACGGGCGGAAGAAATCTGCCAATGCTGGGATGCAGGTCCCCGGCGACGCCGAGATCCTGATTTTTACCGGGGTGCGTTATGAACGCGGGACGCCGTCGCCACCAAACAACCACAGCGATGCAAGGCGCAAGCGCAAGCGTGTGTAGGCCCATCGGGCCATGGGTCCGTTCACTGGCGATTGTTGTCATGTCTGCGCTTGCTGTCGGCTGCGTCGCCCGGCCGGTGGGGGATTTCGGCCGCGCCCAGCCCGGCGTGCTGCACGATACCGTCATGCCCTATGCCGGAAAGTTGATCGCCACCAATCGCAAGGAGCCGGTCTCCAATCTCAACCAGACCGACCAGGAACGTGAGATGCATGACCGCACATGGCGGTTCCTGATCGCCGCGCATGGCCGCGACTGGATGTTTGACTCATCGGTGGAACTGCAGCGCACGCGGATC
>CBFGTF010000011.1:0-30947 GCA_965651655.1 uncultured Devosia sp. | reverse complement strand
AACCGGAGACAGACTTGTCGTCCGGACCCTTGGCATGTCGGCCCGAACGGATCGTCTGCATCGGCTTTTGTTGGCCCATGGTTACACCTTTGTGCCGACTTGTGTCGCGGTCAGCACTGCCTTACATGTCGCGATGCAGGTTTATCCTGCATTGTTCTCAGGGCGGGGTGGAATTCCCCACCGGCGGTAAAGGCAGCCATGCCAAGCCCGCGAGCGCCTCCTGCGGGAGGGACAGCAGATCCGGTGTAATTCCGGGGCCGACGGTTAGAGTCCGGATGAAAGAGAACGGGACCAAGCGCCTTTGCCGGCGCGCATGGCTATTCGGCCGTGCCCATTCCGGCATGTCGCCTCCCGTAACCCTGAGGAAACTGGTTACGGAAAGGACGACAGATGAACCAGATTTCCTCTACGCACAGCGCCGCAACTTCGGGCGCCTTCTTCATGGTGGTCGCCAGCGTGATTTTTGCTGGCACCAATGTCCTGCAGTCAGTCTTGCCGACCCCGGCCGAATGGGGCGGGTTCGGCATGAGCTCGACCGGCATGGCCTTCTGGCAATATCTCATCGCCTCGATACTGGCGCTGCCACTGATCCTCAGAATTGGAATTGCCAACCTGCGGACCCCCCGCCCCCTGGCGCATGAGATCCGCGCCTTTGTCTCGGCCCTGGGCGTCCACGTGTTCGTCTACGGCTTTGCTTCGGGTGTACCGATCTGGCAGATGGTGACGCTGCTGGCGACCGGCCCGCTGTTCATCATCCTTGGCTCGGCGCTGTTCCTGGGCGAAAGGGTTTCGCCGGCCCGTCTTGCCGCCGCCATTGTCGGTTTTGTGGGTGCAATCATCGTGTCGGGCGTCGGCACGGACAGCCTCGGCTGGCAGGCGCTCATTCCGGTCACCGCCGCAGCCCTCTGGGCAGGGACCGACGTGTTGACCAAATATCTGGCGCGCAAGGGCGAGAGCCCGGAAACCCTGACGATTTCGCTGCTGGTGCTGATGACACCGAACCATCTGGCAATTCTGCTGGTCGCCAATGCGCTTGCTGGCGTTCTGCCGATGGGCATGGCGCCCGGCTTCCCGTTTGCCCTGCCGGACGGCACTGGCCTCTGGCTGTTGCTGCTGCTCGGCGCACTGACGGCCGTCGCGCAATACCTGCTGGCCTTTGCCTACAAGGTGGCGGACGCAACCTATCTACAACCCTTTGGCGACCTCAAGGTGCCACTGAGTGGCCTGGTGGGATGGATCGCCCTGGGCCAGGTGCCGTCGCAATGGTTCTGGCTCGGCGCAGCACTGATCGTGGCGGCCTCGGCCTTCATCTACTGGGTGGAGAACCGCCGCGCGCCGACGCGGTTGCAGGCCGCCTAGGCCACGGCACGCTAGCCGATCGCGGGGCAGGACGGGAAACCGCCCTCCCCTTTTTCTTGCGGCGAGCCGAGACTCATTCCAATCATGGAACGGCCATTCCGCAGGAGCACTGCATGCCCGCACAATCAGTCATCGCGCCGCTCGATTTCGAGGGCCTGCGCCTGGCGATCATGGAACAGCGCAACACCCTGCCCAAGCGGCTGATGCAGGTTGCGGCCTATGCGCTGGAGCATCCAGATGACCTGGCCTTCGGCACCACTGCGAGCATCGCTCAGGCCGCCCAGGTGCAACCCTCGACACTGGTCCGCTTCGCCCAGCATTTCGGGTTCGAGGGCTTTTCCGGATTGCAGTCCCTGTTCCAGGCGCGGCTCAAGGGCCGCAATTCCTCCTACGAGGAACGCCTCAGGCAGCTTGAATCGGGCGGGGCCACGGACGCCGAGGGCAGCACCATCCTCAATGGATTCATCTCGGCTGCACATCATAGCCTCGATGCTCTGGCCAACTCGATCGACCATACTGAGCTCGAGCGCGCCATCGACCTCATGGCGAAGGCCGAGACCATCTACCTGATCGCGCGCCGCCGCAGCTTTCCCATCGTCATTGCAATGGCCTATGCGTTCGGCAAGCTCAAGGTACGCTGCCAGATCGTCAGCTCGGCCAGCGGCAATGACGACGACCTGCTCGAACTCGCTACATCGATGGATGCGGCTTTTGCCGTCAGTTTTGCTCCCTATGCGACGGAAAGCGCGACTCAGGCGCGGATTTTGGCACAACGCGGAGTTCCTGTGGTGGCACTGACCGATTCCGCCCTCTCGCCTCTGGCCGCCTGCGCCACAGTCTGGTTCGAACTGGTCGAATCCGATCACGCCGGGTTCCGCTCGCTGTCGGCCAGCCTCGCCCTGGCCACAGCGCTGACCGTGAGCGTGGCAGAGCGTCGCCGCCAGATTTAGGAGCAACGGCATCAAACTGGAATAATCGGCACATCCTGTTTATGGAATGATCATTCCATATTGAACAATTTCAGAACTTGTGTTTCATTCCCTCCATGGACAACGCAGCCCCAAGGAGGATCCGGCGTGGCCCCTGGTTCGACAGTCAATCCGGACATGATGCTGGACGTGATCACCATCGGTCGCGCCTCGGTGGACCTTTATGGGCAGCAGATCGGGACCCGGCTCGAGGATGTCGGCAGTTTCGCCAAATCCGTTGGCGGCTGCCCGACCAATATTGCCGTAGGCACAGCACGCCTGGGACTCAAGTCGGCGCTGATCACGCGCGTCGGCAATGAGCAGATGGGCCGGTTCATCTGCGAGCAGCTTGTCCGCGAGGGCGTGGAGACAGCGGGAATTGTTACAGACCCCGAACGCCTGACAGCGCTGGTCCTGCTTTCGGTCGAGAACGACAAGTCCTTCCCCCTGATCTTCTACCGCGACAACTGCGCCGATGCGGCGCTCTGCGAGGATGATGTCGAGGAGAGCTTTGTCCGCTCCGCCAGGGCCATTCTGGTCACCGGGACGCATTTCTCCAAGCCGCATAGCGACGCTGCACAACGCAAGGCCATGCGCATCGCCCGGGCCAATGGGGGAAAGGTGGTCTTCGACATCGATTATCGCCCCAATCTGTGGGGGCTGGCGGGACATGATGCCGGTGACAGCCGCTATATCGCCTCGGATGCGGTCTCGGCACATCTGCGCACGGTGCTCCCTGACTGTGATCTGATCGTCGGCACCGAGGAAGAAGTGCTCATCGCTTCAGGTGCCGACGATCTCCTCTCTGCGCTCAGGACGATCCGGTCGCTGTCCTCCGCCGTGATCGTCCTGAAGCGCGGGCCAATGGGCTGCATTGTCTATGACGGCGCCATTCCCGATGATCTCGAAGAGGGGATCGTGGGCAAGGGATTTCCTATCGAAGTCTATAATGTCCTGGGGGCGGGTGACGCCTTCATGAGCGGGTTCCTGCGTGGCTGGCTGCGCGGCGAGCCCCATGCAATCAGCGCCACCTGGGCCAATGCCTGCGGAGCCTTCGCGGTGTCGCGCCTGCTATGCGCGCCCGAAATTCCGACCTGGACCGAACTTCAATTTTTCCTGAAAAACGGCAGCCCGGAACGGGCTCTGCGCAAGGACGAGGCCCTCAACCATGTCCATTGGGCGACCACGAGGCGGCGAGAAATTCCGAAGCTGATGGCGCTGGCCATCGACCATCGTAGTCAGCTCGAGGACATGGCCGGCGACGCTCCGGAGAAGCTGGCGCGGATACCGGCGTTCAAGGTCCTGGCCGTCAGGGCCGCCGCGCAGATCGCAGCGGGACGGGATGGCTTCGGCATGCTGCTGGACGACAAATATGGGCGTGATGCGCTTTTCGCGGCGAGCGCATTGTCCAATTTCTGGGTGGCCAAACCGATCGAACAGCCCGGTTCGCGGCCGCTGCAGTTCGAATTTACACAGGACCTCGGGTCGCGGCTGGTGGAATGGCCGGTGGATCACTGCATCAAGGTGCTGTGCTTTTTCCACCCGGATGACCCCCAGGACCTGCGTGATGAACAGATTTCGAAGTTGCGCTCCGCCTTTGACGCCGCGCGCAAGATCGGGCGCGAATTGCTGGTGGAGATCATCGCTGGCAAGCATGGGAAGCTGACAGACGATACACTGGCGCGGGCGCTTTCCGAGATCTACGATGCCGGGATCAAGCCGGACTGGTGGAAGCTGGAGGCGCAGCCCAGCACCGCTGCCTGGGCGCAGGTGGACAGTGTCATAGAGACACGGGACCCGCTCTGCCGCGGCGTGGTGCTGCTGGGGCTGGACGCCAAGATGTCCGATCTCAAGGCCGGCTTCGACATTGCCAAGACATCGCGCACCGTGAAAGGCTTTGCCGTGGGGCGGTCCATATTCGGTCACGCGGCGAAGGCCTGGCTTGATGGCACGATGAGCGATGATGAGGCCATTGCCGAAATGGCGCGACGTTTTGGGTGGCTGGTAGAAGAGTGGGAGCGGCCATGAGCCAGAACACAGTGCGATTGACGATGGCGCAGGCAGTGGCACGGTACCTGTGCGCGCAGAAAACGGTGGTCGAGGGCGAGACAATCCCGATTTTTGGCGGCGTCTGGGCCATTTTCGGCCATGGCAACGTCGCCGGCGTTGGTGAAGCCCTGCATGGGATCAAGGATGCCCTGCCAACCTACCGCGGACAGAACGAGCAAAGCATGGCCCATGCGGCCATCGCCTATGCCAAAGCCAATTTCCGCCGACGCTTCATGGCCTGTACCAGCTCCATCGGGCCGGGCGCGCTTAACATGGTCACCGCCGCCGCCCTGGCGCATGTCAACCGCATTCCCGTGCTGCTGCTGCCCGGCGACGTCTTTGCCAATCGCCTGCCGGACCCGGTGCTGCAGCAGGCCGAAGATTTCGGCGATGGCACGGTGACGGTCAATGATTGCTTCAGGCCCGTCAGCCGTTACTTCGACCGCATTACCCGACCTGAACAGATCATGCCGGCGCTGCGACGGGCCATGCAGGTGCTCACCGACCCCGCGGAATGCGGGCCGGTGACGCTGAGTCTCTGCCAGGATGTGCAGGCTGAAGCCTATGATTATCCCGAAAGCTTCTTTGCCGAGAAGGTCTGGACGCCGCGTCGCATCATGCCCGATGCCGACGAGTTCGCGTCGGCTGCTGCTGCGCTGAAACTGGCGAAGAAGCCGGTGATCATTGCGGGTGGTGGCGTGCTCTATTCGCAGGCCAGCGACAGTCTGGCCGCCTTTGCCGAGGAGCACGGCATACCGGTGATGGAAACGCAGGCGGGCAAGAGCGCCCTGCCCCACGACCACGAGCTCAACATGGGCTCGGTCGGCGTGACCGGCACCTCGGCCGCCAATGCCCTGGCCGAAGAGGCCGATGTTGTCCTCGCCGTTGGTACGCGACTTCAGGATTTCACGACCGGCTCATGGGCGCTGTTCAAGAACGAGAACGTCAAGATCATTGGCCTCAATGTGCAGGTGTTCGATGCGATGAAGCACAATGCCCTGCCGCTTGTGGCTGATGCACGCGTTGGGCTGGAAGCGCTCGACGCTGCGCTGATGGGTTGGCAGGTTGATTCCGCCTGGACCACCAAGGCATTGAGAGGCAAGGATGATTGGGTGGAAGTGGCCGATGCTGCCCTTGCCGCGTCCAATGTCGAACTGCCATCGGACGCGCAGGTGATCGGGGCAGTGCAACGCGGACGAACTGAGGCAACGCTGGTATGCGCCGCCGGTGGATTGCCGGGCGAATTGCACAAGCTCTGGCGGGCCGGCGCACCGGGCAGCTATCACCTCGAATATGGCTTCTCGACCATGGGCTACGAGATAGCCGCGGGTCTGGGTGTTGCGTTGGCACGGCCGGATGGCGACACCGTGGTCATGGTGGGTGACGGCTCCTATCTGATGATGAATTCGGAGATCGTCAGCGCCGTGATGCTGGGCGTTCGCCTGACCATCGTGGTGCTCGACAATTCGGGCTATGGGTGCATCAACCGGCTGCAGATGGCGACCGGTGGCGCCAATTTCAACAACCTTTTCCGCGATACGAAGCATGTCGAGTTTCCGAAAGTGGACTTCGCCGCCCATGCCGCTTCCATGGGCGCAAGGGCAAGGAAGGTCACTTCACTGGCCGAACTTGAGGCGGGGCTGAAGGAGAGCGAGGGCGCGGCCGGGGTCACGGTCCTCGTGATCGATACCGATCCGCTGATCACCACGGACGAAGGTGGCCATTGGTGGGACGTGGCGGTGCCCGAAGTCAGCGACCGACCGCAGGTGAACGCGGCGCGCGAAGCCTATGTGAAGGCGCTCAAGGCGCAGCGAGCCGGCTAGGAGAATACTATGAAAGCCAAACTCGGCATGTCGCCCATCGCCTGGTGGAACGACGATCTTGTTGAACTCAGCGACGATGTTTCGCTTGAAGAATGCCTCCGGCAGTCGCGCTCGGCCGGGTTTACCGGCATGGAAAAGGGCCGGCGGTTTCCCGATGATCCAGCGGTCATGCTGCCGATCCTTCGGGCAGCAGATGTGACGCTGTGCGGTGGTTGGTTCTCAGGCACCTTGGTGGACGAAGATATCTCGGCGAACAAGGACCGCATTGCGCCGATGATCGAACTGTTCAAGGCCGTTGACGCACCCTGCATCGTCTATGGCGAGGTTGGTCGATCCATTCAGGGCAAGCGCGACATTCCGTTGGCGCAGAAGCCTCGCCTCTCGGATGACGAGATGAAGGCCTATGCCCGAAAAGTTACCGCCTTTGGCGAGTGGTGCGCCGAGCAGGGCATGCCGCTGAGCTATCACCATCACATGGCCGCCGTGGTCGAAACCGAGCCTGAGCTCGATGCCTTCATGGCCGCCTCCGGCCAAGGCATCCCCCTGCTGCTCGATGCCGGGCACCTGGCCTTTGCCGGCGGCGACGTGCTGCGGGCGATCGACAAGCATCATGGGCGCATCAACCATGTGCATGTGAAGGACATTCGCCGCGCCGTGGTGGATGGGCTGGATCGGAGCAGGCAGAGCTTCCTCGATGCGGTGGCGCTGGGCGCCTTCACCGTGCCCGGCGACGGGTCGCTGGACTTCGGGGCCATCGTGCAGCGGCTGGCCGATCACGGCTATGAAGGCTGGTTCGTGGTCGAGGCCGAGCAGGACCCGGTCGCCAACCCGCCACTCAGAATGGCCCAGGTCGGCCATGCGGAACTGATGCGGGTGATGAATGCCGCCGGATACACGGTCGAAACCGAAGGCTTCCCAAAAGGGTGAGTCTTTCGAGCGGGTTGTGCTAAAGCGTTCCGCCAACAATTCAGCATGGGGGAAACGCGCATGGCTCTGAAACAGAACGATCTCAACTGGTTTCGGCCGCTCTGGCGCCGCGTGGCGGTGGCCGTGTTCCTCGTCCTGTGGCTGGGCTGGGAATTGCTCTTCACCCAGGACATGTTCTGGGCCGTGCTCGTAGGCGCCGCGCTGGCCTATGTGGCCTGGAACTTCTTCTACACCTTCCCCAAGGAGCCGCCCGATGACGCTGTCCCCCCTGCTGGTTCGTCCGAAGAACAAGACCGGCAAGATCCATGATGTGACGCCGCAATCTGCCGGCTGGAGCCATGTGGGTTTTGGCCTGCATCGGCTGGCCCCGGGCGAAGCCTATGGAGAATCCACGGGCGAGCGCGAGGTTTGCCTCGTGCTCGTCGGCGGCAAGGGTCGCTTTGCCGTTGATGGCGAGGACTTCGGCGAGCTGGGCGAGAGAATGAGCCCGTTCGAGGGGGCGCCCTGGGCCATTTATGTGCCTGCCGGGCGCAACTGGGCAGTGGATGCAACGACCAACCTGGAACTGGCGGTCTGCTCGGCGCCGGGCGGCGGCGACCACCATGCCAGGGTAATCGCGCCCGGGACCCATCCGCGCATCAGCCGCGGCAAGGGCGCCAATGTGCGCCATGTCTACAATATCATGCCCGAGGATGACGGCGCGGCCAACGCGCTGCTCGTGGTCGAGGTGATCACGCCGCAGGGCAATACCTCGTCCTACCCACCGCACAAGCATGACCAGGACGATCTTCCGCAGGAAAGCGAGCTGGAAGAGACCTATTATCACCGCATGAACCCGCCTCAGGGTTTCGCCTTCCAGCGCGTCTACACTGATGACAGGAGTCTGGACGAGGCCATGGCTATCGAAGATGGCGACGTGACCCTGGTGCCGCGCGGTTATCATCCGGTGGCCACTACCGCGGGTTATGACCTCTATTACCTCAATGTCATGGCCGGTCCCAAGCGCGTATGGAAGTTCCACAATGCGCCAGAACATGAGTGGATGCTGAAGTAGTCAGAAGCTGAAGCCGGGGCCGCCATCGGTGCGGTAGGTCAACTCGTGGAGGTGTCCCTCCTCGTCGGTCGCGTCGCAAGTGACGAGTATCCCGGGCCCTGCATCCTCATAGCGACAGAAGCCGGACGCATTCCTGGAGAAGAGAAGGCCGGCGCCTCCGTCGTCGGCAGCATGGACCTGGTCCACCCTATGGTCCGACCAGGCCGGACCGGCCCCCGGGCCGCTGAATATCAGCATCTGCTCCGGTTCGGCGAGGCCGAAGAATGCCTGCCCTCCCGTCCCCGCGGAAACGGTGATGCGACCATCCTCGTAGTGCATTTGAACCAGTGCCGTGCCGCATTCACCGCTCAGGTCCTCGCCCGAGATGACCAGACGTTCACATGAACCATCGGCTGTGACCGTGCGCACCAACTCCGTGCCGTGCACAGGCATGACGGACAGGACGAGAAGCATGGAAACTATGACTGGCAAGCCCATATGTGCCCGTAGCATGCCTGGTGACAGCAAGCGAGCATCCTGTCGGGATCAGCGACCCTGGAACACCGACTTGCCTGCCAGTGCCCCTGTCACTTCGCTGACCTTGACCGCCCTGCCCTCGTGAACCGATTTCAGCGCCGCATCAGCCAGCGCCAGGGCGATCAACCCATCGGCACCGCTGGGCGAAGCGGGAGTTCCCGATTCCACGAAATCGATGAAGCTGGTGATTTCGTTGGCATAGGCCTCGGTGTAGCGGGTCATGAAGAAATCGTGCAACGGCGGCCTTGTGTAGCCATCGGCATTGGCGATTTCGATGGAGACGGGGCGCTGGTTTTCAGCGGCCACGGCCCCCTTGGAGCCATGCACCTCAATGCGCTGGTCATAGCCATAAGTGGCGCGGCGCGAATTGGATATGGTGGCGTGCCGCCCAGAGGCGGTGAACAGCATGACCGAGGCGCTGTCAAAGTCACCCGCATCGCCGATCGCCTTGTCGACCAGCACGGACGCCTGGGCCGACACCGTTTCGATTTCTTCTCCCAAGAGGAACCGGGCCATGTCGAAATCATGGATGGTCATGTCGCGGAAGATGCCGCCCGAGCGCTTCACATAATCTGCGGGCGGCGCTCCCGGATCGCGCGAGACGATGGTGACCATTTCCACCGCGCCGATCTGACCTTCATCGATGGCGCGCTTCACGGCCTGGAAGTGCGGATCGAAGCGGCGGTTGAACCCGACCATGAGAGTGGCCGAGGTTTCATCCACGACCCGCAGGCAGGCCTTGACGCGCTCGACGTCGAGATCGATCGGCTTTTCGCAGAAGATGGCCTTGCCGGCACGGGCAAAGCGCTCGATCAGCTCGGCATGGGTATCGGTGGGGGTGCAGATGATGACGGCGTCGATATCAGTGGCCGTTTCGATCGCGTCAATGGTGCGGATATCGGCACCATATTGGGCGGCAAGGGCACTGGCCGCTTCGGCCATCGCATCGGCTACGGCGACGAGCTTTGCCTTAGGATTGGCGGTCACGGCCCTGGCATGCACCTTGCCGATGCGTCCCGCACCCAGAAGACCAAAACGGACAGTCATTTTCGTAGAACTCCACCTTGCAGCGACACGGAACCAGGCCGGCCAGCAGTGGAACAATTAGGCGATTTTCGGAGCGATTGAAACAGGAATTCCAACCGGTCAGTGCTCGCGGGCACGTTCCAGAAGGCGCTTGCACTCAAGCAGGTTACGGAGCACCTCGGACAGCTTCTCACGCGCCTCCTCGTCCAGCGCCGGGCTGGCGAGCATAGCGGCTTCTTCCAGTTCCGCCTCATCGCCGGCGGCCTCGGCCTGCTCGATCAGGGGCAGGATTTCTTCGAGCCCCTTGCCCTCGCCAACAGCGATGACATAGCGCGGCCCCTGATCCTTGAGGATCTTCTGCACGCCCTTGATGGTAAAGCCCTGATCATAGAGCAGATGCCGGATGCCGCGCAGAAGCATAACATCCTCGGGCCGGTAGTACCGACGCCCGCCGCCGCGCTTCAGCGGCTTTATGGTGGAGAATCTTGTTTCCCAGAATCGCAGCACATGCTGCGGGAGATCGAGCTCTTCGGCAGCTTCAGAGATGGTACGGAAGGCGTCAGGCGACTTGTCCAAATCGCAGGTCTCCCCGGCGCGAGCAACAAAATGACTGCCCTACCGCATCTGAAATTATCCGCCGCCGATCGCAATTTCGGCCGCACGGGTAAAACTCGTAAAAGCCTTACTTTCCAGCGGAGACCATAGACTTGTTGATCTTGGACTTCAACACATTGGAAGGCTTGAACACAAGAACCTGCCGGGGAAGGATCGGGACCTCCTCGCCGGTCTTGGGATTGCGGCCGATACGCTCGTTCTTGGAGCGCACCTGGAAGGAGCCAAAGGAGGAGAGCTTGACGTTCGCCCCAGTGACCAGGGCATCAGTGACGAGCTCAAGGACACGTTCGACCAGTTCGGCCGATTCGGTTCTCGACAGCCCAACAGAGCCATAGACTGCTTCGGCCAGGTCGGCCCGCGTTACCGTCTTCTGCGTCATTCGCACCCCCGTGTTGCCGTGGGTCCGGTATCCCGAAGCTTGGCATCCGGTTGTCACTACCAACCGCTGACACGGCAAAAGATGGCCGCGCCCCTGCTCGGGAATCCTTCCCATATCGACGCCTTCTGCGATCTAGCTGTCGCGGGCTCAGCGTCTGTTTCCTCCACCCGGGGAAGACACTAACGCCTTGAAACGCTTGAGGTCAATGCGGGTTAATCGGTGAAGCATTCCCGAATTTGGCAGGTCCAGTCGCTGCGGGCGGCGGTACAGGTCGGTTGAGTTCGCCAAGCGATAGCGGGGTGACCAGATTTCGTCACCGCGCCTACCAGCGAATGAGCGAGGCGCCCCAGGTGAAGCCGCCACCCATGGCTTCGAGCATGACAAGATCGCCTGGCTTGATGCGGCCATCGGCAACCGCAACGCTCAACGCCAGCGGCACCGAAGCAGCTGACGTGTTGGCGTGGATGTCGACGGTCATGACGACCTTTTCGGGGGGAAGGCCAAGCTTGGCCCCGGCCCCGTCAATAATGCGCTTGTTGGCCTGATGCGGAACGAACCAGTCGAGATCGTCAACGGTGTAGCCGGCCTGCTCGAGCGTGGCGTAGACCACGTCGGTAATCTTGCCAACGGCGTGGCGGAAGACTTCGGGCCCCTGCATATGAACGACGCCCGTCGTGCCGGTGGTCGAGGGTCCACCATCGACGTAAAGCTTGTCCCAATGGCGACCATCGGAGCGAAGCGCCGAGGCCAGCACGCCGCGCTCGGCTTCTCCTTCGGCCAGGTCGACCCGTTCCATCACCACGGCGCCGGCGCCATCGCCGAACAAAACGCAGGTGGTGCGGTCGGTCCAGTCGAGCAGGCGCGAGAAGGTTTCGGCGCCGATCACCAGCACCCGGCGGGCCATGCCGTTCTTGATGTAGCTGTCGGCAGTGGCGACGGCATAGACGAAGCCGGAGCAAACGGCCTGGATATCGAAAGCGAAGCCGTGGTGCATGCCCAGCTTCATCTGGACCAGCGTCGCAGCGCTGGGAAAGGTGTAGTCCGGCGTGGTGGTGGCGACCACGATCAGGTCGATGTCCTCGACGGCCAATCCGGCATTCTGCAGGGCTGCCCGCGCTGCAGCGGTGGCGAGGTCGGAGGTGTATTCGCCCTCGGCGGCGATATGGCGTTCCTTGATCCCGACGCGCTGCTGGATCCACTCGTCCGACGTGTCGACGGTCTTGGCCAACTCCTCGTTGGTAACGGTCTTGGCCGGCAAATAGCTGCCAACGCCAGTGATGACGGAACGAATGATACTGGTCACGCCGACTTAGCCTCGGTCTCGGAAGGCAGGCCCGGCTCTGCCTTATGAATGGGAAAACGGTGCATGGTATCACCCACCTTGTCCATCAGACGGCTGCGCGCCATCTCATAGGCAAGGCCGAGAGCGCTCTTGTAGCCGATCTCGTCTGTGCCGCCATGGGACTTGATGACAATGCCATTCAGACCCATGAACACGCCGCCATTGACGGTGCGCGGATCCATCTTGCGCTTGAGGGCATTGAGCGCCGAATAGGCAAACAGCGCGCCGATCCGGCTCATCAGGGTGGCCTTGAGCGACTGGCGCAGATAGGTCGCCACCTGGCGGGCCGTGCCCTCGGCCGTCTTGAGTGCGACATTGCCGACAAAGCCCTCGGTGACCACAACGTCGACCGTGCCCTTGCCGATGTCGTCGCCTTCGACAAAACCGTGATAGGTGAACCCTGCCCCGCTGGCCTCCGAAAGAATCTTTCCGGCCTCCTTGATCGATTCGAGCCCCTTCTGCTCCTCGGTGCCGACATTGAGCAGGCCGACCGTGGGCGATTCGGAATCGAAAAGGGCGCGGGCCAGGGCCGAGCCCAGGATGGCGTAGTCCACCAGCTGCCGCGCATCGGCGCCGATGGTGGCCCCCATGTCGAGCACGATAATGTCGGACCGCAAGGTCGGCCAGATCGCCGCGATGCCCGGGCGTGCAATGCCCTCCATGGGCCTGAGGCAGAAGGTGGCCATGGCCATCAGCGCGCCGGTATTGCCGCCGGAAATGGCCACATCGGCTTCCTTGTCCTTGACGGCCTGAATGGCCATCCACATGGAGGAGACATTCTTGCCCTTGCGCAGGGCCTGGCTGGGCTTTTCATCCATGGCGATGACAGTTTCGCAATGGCGGATGGTGGAGACCGGCTTGAGAGCAGGGAATTCCTCGAGCAGCGGCTCGATCTGGTCCTTCAGCCCATGGAAGATAAAGCGCGTGTTCCTGCGCTCCTTCAGGGCCAGATGGGCACCGTGAATGACGGCACGCGGGGCGTGGTCGCCGCCCATGGCATCCACGGAAATCGTAATAGAATCGGTCATTTCAGCCCGTTTTTCGGCCCACTGGAGCAGGCAATCAAACATATCCCATCATGGGGTCGGCGCAAGCCCCGCAGGACAAACCCTCAGTCCTTGTCCCCGTCCGCGTCCTTGAGGCGGGCCAATTTGGCAAAGGGGCCTTCCTCAACATCATCGACAACGATGCCCAGCTTTTCGAGGGATTCCCCGGGCAGGCGCGGATAGGGATCGAGCGCCAGAGCCAGGGTTTCGAGCAGCAGGGCACTCAGATCAACTTCCGGGCCATCGATATGATCGGGAAAGTCGTCATCTTCAAGGTCGACGAAGATTTCGGCGCCTGGTGCCGGGGCACTGCCCTCGCGCGGCGCTGGCAGGAAGACCCGGTCGATATCCTCGGAAATGGTTTCGGCCACGGGCTCGAAACTGACCACCGAGGCCTGGACTACCCGGGCATCCAGATGTCCCTGGGCGCGCAGGCCGCCTCGCAGCGGCACAATGGCAAGGTTGGCAGAGAAGCGCTCGACCGCGACGATCTTCATGGCCTCGGCGATGGCCTCGCGCTCCGTCTCATTGGCCTCGACAGCAAGCGAGCGTCCTGCGGAAGGCAGTTTGTCGATGCGCACCACGGCGTCGAAGATGGGGGCCTCGCGCCGGGTCATGCAGCGGCCTCGAATCGGACATCGCCGCCGGTGATGGCCTCGACCGACTGGGCGGCGAGCTCGGTGTCGCGGGCAAGCACATAATCGGCCAGGGCGCGCAATTGCGGACTATCCTCGCCCTCGAAGATGTTGCGCGCCAGCACGCCGGCCAGGGCATCGGCATCATTGCGGTCGAGCGCCTCGTTCAGCGCCGCCAGGAGGCCAAAGAAGATATTGCCCATTTTCTGTATCTTCTTGGGCACGCCCAGATCACTGACGCCCATTTCGCGCAGGGAGCGGTCCATGTCCTTGAAAAACAGGTCGAATACAGCCTGGCTGAAGGCCTTGGCGCTATCCGGACCGTGTCGCAGGCGACGAAACAGCAGCGCCATATGCAGACTGATCATGTCAAAGCGACCCGTCACCGTGTCGGGCACGCCCAAATCGGCATAAAACCGAGGCTGCCGGGATTGCGCCACAATGGAATTATAGACGGCATAGACCGGCTCGGCGGCGGTCTTCTTGCGAAACAAGGACAAGATCATGGGATTGCGCTCTGCGTCGGTATCGGTCAAACACTGGCAGATATTGGTGCCGGACCATTGCCAGCTTGCCAGACAGCCAAGTTGACAGCTACACAGTCCTGCGGCCCAAGGGCAAGCGCCCAAGTGTCACGCCTATAGTCGAGAGCCATCGGGAAAGTCAAATTCATGCCCCTGCGAATTGCAAAAGCCTCCGTTGCTGCGGCCGTTCTGGCAGTCGCGCTCGCCGGTTGCACCAGCAGCACTGCGCTGATTTCCAAACGGACTCAAGGCTATGAAATTCCGGACTCGGCGCTGCAACAGATCCGCCCCGGCCAGAGTGAGCAATTGGTGACCCTGGTGCTGGGCTCGCCGCAGTCGACCAATACTTTTGGTGACCGGACCGCCTGGTACTATGTCGAGACCAAGGTCAGCCAGACGGCCTTCGGCATGACCATGATCGAAGAGCGCACCGTGCTGGCAATCTATTTTGATCGCAACAAGAAGGTGGTCGAGCGCGCCATCTATGCTCTTGAAGACGGCAAGGCCGTCAATATCGAGACCCGCCGTACGCCGTCATTCGGCGAGGATGCGACCTTTATCGACGCAATCCTGTCGTCGTTCTAAATATCTACCGGATTTACGCAAAGCCCCGGCAAGCCGGGGCTTTTTATTTCATGCTCGGGACTGCCGCATGGCGCCGAGGCCAAGCAGCAGGATGGCAAAGCTGGCTACGGGAATGGCCAGCATATTGATGGATTCCCAGCCGACCAATTGCAGCAGGAAACCGGAACCGAGCGAGGCCAGGGCGCTGGCGCCGAACACCACCTGCTCATTGACGGCCTGCACCCTGCCCGCTTCCTGCGGGCGATAGCTGGATGCCAGCATGGCGGTCGACCCGATGAAGCCGAAGTTCCAGCCGATGCCGAGCAGTACCAGCGTGGCAGTGAAGTGGGCGACGCTGATGCCATTGAGAGCAATGACGGCACAGGCGACGATGAGCAGCAGGCCGATGGCTGTCACCAGATGCGGCCCGATCCGCTTGATGATGGCGCCGGTCACAAAGCTGGGGGCAAACATGGCCACCACGTGCCACTGGATCGCCCCCGCGGCCTCGGTGGGCGAGTGGCCGCACAAATGCACCATGGCGAGGGGCGCGGCGACCATGATGAGGGTCATCAGCGCATAGGTGAGTGCAGCGCCGATCATGGGCAGCACGATTTCGGGCAGTCGCAGCAGTGCCGAGAGAGGGCGTCCGGTATCGGCCGAACTGCCCGGCTGAATGGTTGGAGCCAGCCGGGTCCCGGTCAACACCAGAACCGAGATCAGCGAAAGCGCGGCGATGACCATGAAGCTTGCCGCATATTCGGAACCCGGAATCCAGTTGCGGGTAATGGCACTGAGCTGGGGGCCAAAGAACCCCGCCGCCACACCGCCGAACATGACCCAGGAAATCGCCTGTCCCTTGAACTGGGGAGCGACACTGTCGGCCGCGGCAAAGCGCAATTGCTGCATGAAGGCGCCAGACATGCCAACCAGGAACAGCCCTGCCCCGAACAGATAGAATTGGCCCAGCAGGACCGCCAGCGTAGCCAGCATCGCACCCGGGATGGCTATGGCTGCGCCAAGCATCAGGCCACGCGTGCGGCCAAGGCGGTAGATGATCAGCGTGGCGCTTGATGTGGTGAGCGCCAGACCCACAATCATGGCGGTAACCGGCAGGGTGGCCAATGACGGATTGGGTGCGAAATTGACAGCGGCAAGCGCCGCCACCGCCATAATAATGGAGGAACTGGACCCACCCAGGGCCTGGACGGCCGAAAGCAGACCGATATTGCGGATGGACAGGCTGCGGCTATCGGACATGGAGTGAGACTCGGAAGGGAGCCAGGAAAGTGCTCCCGGGCCCCAGCGGCGTCAATGCGCAATCGGGCTTCCGTTGGGCTCGGGCAATCGGCCCTGGCGCGACAAATCGATTGCCGCAAGCAGAAAAGCCGAGCCGGCCGTCGCCTGAACCAAACAAAATGAATAGCCAACATTGACAGACACTTCCCCGGGCGTCGAAATGCTGTCCGGGATTATTTGGGGACCCAGTATGACTGGATTTCGGCGCAGAACGTTTCTGGGAGGACTGTGCGGCTGTTCCCTAGGTCACATGCTGCCCGCTGGTGCAGCGGCAAAAGACAAGACACCGATCCCTTGCGGGATCGACGGCGCGGATATCCTGGCCAATGCGTCCTATTCGTCCTGGAACGGTCGAGATGCGGTCGCGACAACCAGCGGCGATGCCGATCTGGATACATCGCTCGGTGTCATGCTGGTGCATATGGCGCGGTTTTTTGACGTTCACCCCGAGTTCGGCTTCATCGAGGAAGAGCGCAATCCCAACGCCTTTGCCTCCAGCTACAGTCCGAATGGCAATCGCAACGGCACCATCGCCTTCGGCAAGAAGCTGCTCGATCTGGAATTGAACAAGCCGAACGGGAATTTCGCGGTGCTGGCCATCTGCGCCCACGAGTTCGGACATATCCGGCAATACGAAGACAATTACATCGACCGCATCGAGAACCGCTTGCCCGAATTCTGCGTCGAACTGCATGCGGACTTCATGGCGGGGACCTTCCTGGCCTATTGGAAGCCGATGATGCGGCCCGAACACCTGCTTCGCATTGGCGATACCTGGAGCCAGTTGGGATCTTCGGATTTCAATCGGCCGGGTTCACACGGGACGACAGTCCAGCGCGTGGCCGCGATTGAGGCGGGGTTCTTCTTCCGTGACGGGGTTCGCGATGCCTCAGTGAGGGACCTGATGTGGGCCGGATTGCAGCATGTTGAGCGCTATGCGGAATAGGTTTGCGGTTCTGGCCATGGCCATGCTGTTGTTGGCGCCATCGGCAACACATGGCCAGGATGGCTGCTATTTCGGCGTCTGCCCGGGAGATCCGGGGACAGAGTTTCCCACCACGCCGACAGTGACCCTGCCGCCCACCATCGCCCTGCCTGCGCCTCAACCTGCCCCAGCGCCCGAGCCGACCACAGGCAAGACCAAGGAAGGCAAGACCAAGGCCCCGGTGCCGCCGCCGATGCAATCTGCGGTGGAACTGCTGTGCCTCGGGGCCTTCAAGAATGGTGGCGAGTTCACGTGGGAGCCGCCCATGACCATCAGCAACGCCCTGGCGGTTTGCGAAGCGGCGCTGCGGGAAAAGCCGGAAAGCCTGGACCTGCAATTCTATTATGCCGTGGCGCGAGACGTGTGGGCGCAATGGGGCGGAGGCTCGCCAGCAGATGACTATTACGCCGTCACAGCCTATCGCGAACTGGCCGAGCAGGGCTACACGATGGCCGAATATGCCCTTGGCACCATGTATGACGAAGATGCCGGGGTAACGGAGGCCGAAGGCATTGCCATTCAGGCCCGTGCTGTTGCCGGGGAATTCGGGCTGGCCGCGGCCTGCCAGAGCTATTTGGCGCTGGTTGCCCAGGATGATCTCGAAGCGGCGGGCCTGACTTTCGAGGCAGCCAGTTTCGAACGCAAGGCGCGCGACAGCGCCATGTGCTCCAGCCGAATTTTGAACATCGTGTCCTATGCCGGGCCTGGCGAGTTTGCGACGGCTTTGCCGATGGAACACTATGCCAGGGTCGGCGCGACAAACGGCACCGGCTGGGGCATGTATTATCTGGGCGCCTTCTACGCCGTGGGAAGCTCAGGAAGTTATAGCCCCGCCTTCACCGGGCGGGTCACATTGACGCGAAATTTGGAACGCGGCGGCATGTGGCTGTTGCTGCACTATTGGTGGTCGATGCAACGCACTGACCTGGTGCGAACTCACGATGAGTGGTTCGGGCAATACTATAATGGTGACACAGCCCTGGCCCTGCAGACCGCGCTGAAGTCACTGGGTTATTATTCAGGGACCATCGACGGCAATATCGGGCCGCAGTCCAAGGCTGCCCTGTCCGCCTTCCTGGCGGCCGATATCGCAGACACGCTGTTCCAGAGGATCAGGACGGAAGAGCCGACCCATCCGCTTCTGCCGCGCATGGGCGACGTCCGGCTGGGCGATGCCGCATTGACGATGGGAAGCTAGGCGCGTCCGCCAGGGCTGCCCGGCGGTAGGTCGACGCCGGCGGTGCGCGCGATGGAATCGAGCGCCGCATTGACGAGGCCTGAGGCGTCGTCCTCGTAGAAGGCGCGGGCGATGTCGACATATTCGGTGATGACAACACGCGCCGGAATATCCTTGCGGCGGAGCAGTTCGAAAGCAGCTGCACGTAATATGGCGCGCAATGTTGCGTCGACGCGTTCGATGGGCCAGCCCTCCGCCAGCGCCTTGTCCACCGATGGGTCGATATCGAGCTGGTGCTGGGCCACCCCGGAGACGATCTGCCTGAAAAAGTCGGCATCCGCCGGCAGGTATTGCTCACCCTCGATTTCGCGGCCGAGATGGAAGGCGCCGAACTGAGCCAGCGTATCCTCGAGCGTCGCCCGGCCAATATCCATCTGGTAGAGCGCCTGCACGGCAGCAAGGCGGGCGGCGCCGCGCTGGTTGGCGGGGCGAAGCGCGCCGGGATCGCGTTTGGGGTGGTCAGTCATCTAGGTGTTCAGTTTCACTTTCACGTCGGACAGGACGAGCGCGGCACGTGCCGCATCCCCGCCCCGGTCCTGATCATTCACATGGGCCCGCATCCAGGCCTGCGCTTCGTTTTCTACTGTCAGGATGCCGATGCCAAGAGGCAAAGCATCGACAACGGCCAATTCGGCGAGCGCCCGTATGCTTTCACTGGCAACGGACGCGTAATGGTTGGTCTGGCCACGGATGACGCAGCCCAGCGCCACATAACCGTCGAAGCGACCGGTTTCAATCGCCATTGCCACTGCCACAGGTACTTCCATGGCGCTGGGCACCGCAATTGCGTCAAACGTTGCGCCGGCCAGTTCGAGAGCAGCGGTCGCTCCACGCTTCATCTCATCGGCAATTTCGGGATAAGCGCGACCCTCGACAATCAGAAAATGCATCCCCCTGCCCGCGTCAGCAGGAACCGGGAAACGCACACCATAGGAGTCCATGTTCAACCTCCCTCGCTAGCGCTGATTGTTCAGCGCAGAAGGGAATATAGCGCAATGGCGGAAGCACTGGCAGTCATGCCTGAGAGAGGGATGAACGAATACTTCCCAACGCGCCGGGCGCAGGGTCAATCTTCCTCATCCCGCAGCAGGGTCTTGTTCTCCGCCAGTTCGGTGAGGAATGACCGAAAGTCATCCGCAGCCGAGAAATTCTTGTAAACACTGGCAAATCGAACGAAGGCCACGTCATCGAGGCCCTTGAGACCTTCCATGACATATTCGCCGATCTGGTCGGAGGTGACTTCCACCTCGCCCAAGCTTTCAAGCTGGCGCACGATGCCGGAGATCATCCGCTCGACCCGCTCCGGCTCCACCGAGCGCTTGCGCAGCGCGGTATTGACGGAGCGAGCGAGCTTTTCACGGTCGAACGGAACCTTGCGGCCCGTCTTCTTGACCACGGTCAGATCGCGCAATTGCACGCGTTCGAAGGTGGTAAACCGCCCGCCACAGGCATTGCAGACGCGGCGGCGCCGGATAGCGCCCGAATCTTCGGTCGGGCGGCTATCCTTCACCTGGGTATCGTCATTGCCACAATAGGGGCAGCGCATGGCGGGCCTTTGGGTTGCTTAGCTATAGATCGGGAAGCGATCGGTGAGAGCCTTCACCTTCTCGCGCACCTGCGCTTCGACAGCACCATTGTTGTCGTCGCCATTGGTCTTGAGGCCATCGAGCACTTCGATGATCAGTTCGCCCACGGTCTGGAACTCGGCCTCGCCGAAGCCGCGCGAGGTGGCTGCCGGGGTCCCGAGGCGGACGCCAGAGGTGATGGCGGGCTTTTCCGGATCGAAGGGTACTGCGTTCTTGTTGCAGGTGATGTGCGCTCGTTCGAGCGCCTTTTCCGTCGCCTTGCCGGTGAGTCCCTTGGGCCTGAGATCGACCAGCATGAGGTGATTGTCAGTGCCGCCGGACACGATGTCGACGCCGCCCTTCACGAGGGTGTCGGCCAGCACCTTGGCATTGGCGACGACCTGCTGGGCATAAAGCTTGAAATCAGGAGACAGCGCTTCCTTGAAGGCCACGGCCTTGGCGGCGATGACATGCATCAGCGGCCCGCCCTGGATGCCCGGGAAGATGGCCGAGTTGATCTTCTTGGCGATGTCTTCATCGTTGGTGAGGATCAGGCCGCCGCGCGGGCCGCGCAGGGTCTTGTGCGTGGTGGTGGTGGCCACATGGGCATGGGGGAACGGGCTGGGGTAGACCCCGCCGGCGACCAGGCCAGCCACATGGGCCATGTCGACAAAGAGGATGGCGCCCACTTCATCGGCAATGGCGCGGAACTCGGCCCAGTCCATGACGCGCGAATAGGCCGAGAAGCCGGCTACGATCATCTTGGGGCTGTGCTCGCGGGCAAGCTGGCGCACCTGGTCCATATCGACCCGGCCGTCCTGCTGCCTTAGCCCGTACTGAATCGCATTGAACCACTTGCCGGACTGATTGGGCTTTGCACCATGGGTCAGGTGACCCCCGGCGTCGAGCGACATGCCCAGGATGGTGTCACCGGGCTGGATCAACGCCTGATAGACACCCTGATTGGCCTGCGAGCCGGAATTGGGCTGCACGTTGGCAAAGGCGACGCCGAACAGCTGCTTGGCACGCTCGATGGCGAGGGTCTCGGCCACGTCGACATATTGGCAGCCGCCATAGTAGCGCTTGCCCGGATAGCCTTCGGCATATTTGTTGGTCAGCACCGAACCCTGCGCTTCGAGCACGGCGCGCGAGACGATGTTTTCAGAGGCAATAAGCTCGATCTCGTTCTGCTGGCGGCTCAGTTCGTCCCGCATGGACTTGGCCAGTTCGGGATCGGTGTCGGCAACCGAATTGGTGAAGAAGCGGGGAAAGAGCGGAAGTGAGGTCGCAGCGCTCATCGGACAATTACCTCGCAGAAGGTCGAGTTGATCGGCATGGCGATGGCATTATCACGCCGTGAAGTGCGATTCCAAGGCCGGGTCTTTTGGGACGTGTTCATGGACGGATTCATGGGGCTCCCCTTGATTGCGGATGGGTGCCCAGGCGAGCGGCATTGACAAGGTTCGCGTTCCCCGATGGTTCCCCATCTTTTCTCGCCAGTCGCGCGAACGGCCTCCTTATGCCGCAGAATGGCCCGGAGGAAAAGGGGGAAGGCAGCGCTTGTCAGGCAAACTTGCCCGGCGGGCCGGACGCATTGCCCCTGCCCTGTTCAAGCTTGCGGCGCAGCTTGGCCATGGCAACGCGCTGCATCTGCAATCGGGTGGCATTGAGCGGGCTGATGACGATGACCTCGGTGCCCGTGGCCTCGTCTATGGCGGCAACGCGCATCTGCTGGCCGATCTGGACGAATTCAAACAGGATGTCACCATCACTCATCTTGGCCTACCTCCGCGCACAGCATAGCGGAGTCGGCAACAATGAAAAACGGGACTTCCGGCTGTCGCTGGAAGTCCCGTTCAAATGCCGTCTGGTTCGAATGCGGACCTGCCCTGGTGATGCGATCCGGAGTGGCCAGCGTCAGCCGAAGCTGACCTTACCCTCTTCGTCGAACTTGTAGACGTCGTCGCGGAAGCTGACCGTGCCCTGGCGGTTGGCCCAGGCCGTGATGTAGGTGGTGTGGATCGGCATCTGCGAGCTGAGGCTGACATCGAGCCGCTGCAGCGAGGCAAAGGTCTGGTCGACGCGGGGCTGGTCCCAGTCACCATTGTCACGCAGCAGCCAGGCAACCAGCTGATTGACCCCTTCGACACGGACGCAGCCCGAGGAATGGAAGCGGGCATTTTCGCCGAAAAGCGCCTTGGACGGCGTATCGTGCAGATAGACGTCGTGCGGGTTGTAGAAATTGATCTTGCAGTGACCCATCGAGTTTTCGGCACCGGGTTCCTGGCGATACATATAGTTCACCTGGGCATCGGTGATGTTGGACCAGTTGATGGTCGCCGGATCGATTGTGTTGCCGCTGCCGTCATAGATGAAGATATTCTGCTTGGCCAAATATTGCGGGTCTTCCTGCATGTATTTGGTCAGGTCCTGCCGGACCAGCGACTTGGGAACGTGCCAGTACGGGTTAAAATTGACCTGGTGAATTTTGCTGGCAAGGATTGGCGTGGCGCGCTCAACACGGCCTACCACGGCAGTGTGGCGCTGCTCGACCATGCCGCCCGAGACGGCTTCGATCGTGGCGGCGGGAATGTTGACCACCACATAGCGGTCGGACAACTGCGCTGCCATGTTCTGGACGCGGGTATAGTTGAGATAAAGCTGCTGCAGGCGCGTCGCGGCCGGGACATTGAGGGCGTACCAAGTTGCCTCGTCGATCCAGCCATTGACGACCAGGCCGTGGCGGGCCTGGAAGACACGCACCGCGCGGTCGGTATCGGCGTCAAAAATATCGCTGGCAAATTCCACCAGCGGCATGTCGCCCGAGGAGATCAGGCGGCGCTTGAGTTGGACCACGGCCGGATCGGACTTGCCCAGGTTGAGCTTGAAGGCGCGCTGTGGAATTTCTTCCCAGCCGCCGGCTGCGACGAAGGGCTCGTATTGGGAAATGGCCAGCTGCAGATTGTGCAGGGTATCGAAGGACAGGATGGGTTCATTGGTGGCAATGGTAGCCGCGGCGGCGGCAGTGTTTCCGGTGGGATCGGCAGTGCTGAGCACCTGATTGCGCGCCATCATGTCAGAAAGAGAATCCTGCGCCCAGGCAGGAAGCGCGGTCGAGGCGCCGGCAAGCGCCATGGACCGGATAAAGTTACGTCGCGTCAGCCGCATTCGATCACCCAAGTATTCGCCCACCATCGCATCGGGCGATAGCCCGCCCTGACGGCGTTCACAACGGCTCTCAACGCCTTGTGAACCCGGCAGGACGATAGCCATGCCAGCAAATGGTTTCAAACCAGGTAATCGGGCTGCCTGTGCTTTGCGGCACAAATAAGAAACGCCGGCCTCTCGACCGGCGTCTTCCCAGCAGTTGTGGCATGGAGGCAACACATGCCGCCAGCTGCCGCCCTTGGTTCCGCCCCGCGGGGCAGGACAATCAGAGCTTGTAGAGGATCTGGTCGACCCAGAAGCGTTCGAGGCGGGCGAGAGCCTTGTTGAGGCCGTCGAATTCCTCGTCGCCCAGACCACCGACCTTGTCGATGGACTTCAGGTGACGATCATAGAGCTCGTCGATCACTTCGGCCACTTCCTCGCCCTTGGGGGTCAGCTTGATGCGGACCGAGCGGCGATCTGTGCGCGAGCGCTCCTGGAAGATGTAGCCGGTCTCGACCAGCTTCTTGAGGTTGTAGGAAACATTCGAGCCAAGATAGTAGCCGCGGGAGCGCAGTTCGCCGGCGGTCAGTTCGGCATCGCCGATGTTGAACATCAACAGGGCCTGGACCGGGTTGATGTCGTCCCACCCCATACGATCGAACTCGTCCTTGATCAGATCGAGCAGGCGGCGGTGCAGGCGCTCGACGCGCGACACGGCCTCCAGATAGAGGGGTTTCAGACCTTCGCTGCGTTCCGGGGTAAGCGCCTCGGCCGCGTTCGACTTGATTGCCATTTGTGCCTCACTGTTTATCCATCGTGCGATTTTTCGCATCTCATGAGGCCAAACTAGGGCTGCCCGACTAAGATCGCCCTAAGCCATGTGCTTAAAACTATCTTACTGGAATGCAATGAGAATTTGGCTTAATAGCGCCTTACCACTGGTGATAATCCTGTAACCTTGTTGAGGTGTTAAGGGCGGCATGAAGCCGCCCCAGAGCCTATCGTCAGCGGGACTGCTGGCGGCGTGCGCCCAGCATCTTGATGGCCATGACCGCGCTCACCGCCAGGGCCTGACCAACCAGCATTACCCAGCCTGTGGCTGTCAATTGGCTGGCATGGATGAGGATCAGGGCTGCTGAGCCTGCAATCCAGATCAGGTCGCCGATGATGTTGATGCGGACCATGCCCGGGACGGGCCTGCTGCTGCGGGCAATCGCCAGATTGAACAGCGCCCATGGCAGAAGCGCTGTTCCGATCCCTGTCAGCACGACAGGGGGAAGCGACCAACCGGCCAGTGACGTGAGTGGCGTGGCCGCGGCGATAAGGGCAATGCCGAAGACCAGCGAGCCGGCGGCGTCCACCCAGTAGATCAGGCGCGGATCAGGAAAATCGAAACTTCTGGCAGTCGCGTCCATCGTCATTTCTCCATTCTCGATCGATGATGGACGCAGCATCGGGCGATGGGGTCATGGCTGCAATTCCCTCACAGGTAATGGAAATGGCTCCGCGGGGGTGTCATGCTTGGGATAAGGGAGGCCCATATGTTCGAGACAACGCTGCGCGAATGGCGCAACCGGCGCGGCATGAGCCAGATGATGCTGGCGCTGGCTGCCGAAGTTTCGCCGCGCCACCTGTCCTTCCTGGAATCGGCACGGGCACGACCAAGCCCTGCAATGGTTCTCAGGCTGGCCGAAGCGCTGGACCTGCCCCTGCGCGAACGCAATGGCATGCTGGTGGCGGCGGGATTTGCGCCGCAATTCGGTGACAGCGACTGGCACAGCCCGCAAATGGCGGAGATCCGACAAGCCGCGCAATTGCTGCTCAATGCCCATGCCCCCCACCCTGCCCTGGTGCTGGATGCGGCCTTTGGCATCCTGGATGCCAATGCCGGCGCCCTCAAGCTGGTGGCGATGGATCCACAGGCCGGCGTGGGCTCAAACCTGGTCGACCTGGTTTATCGACCTGGGCCGGTCCGCGACGCCATCAGCAACTGGCCGGACGTAGCGGGCTATCTCATGCAGCGTTTGCGCGAGGCCAGCCGACGCCATGGCCCGGCATCGGCGGTGGCGCAGGTGCTGACCAAGGCGCTGCGGCAACCCGGCGCAAAAGAACTCGACCAAGGGCCCCAAGCGCCGCGCGGAACGGTGCTGCTGCCGCTCGAATTCCGCATTGATGGCAGAATTACACGCTGGTTCACCACTGTTACCAGCTTCGGCGCACCGCAGGACGCGCTGGCCGAAGAAATCACCATCGAGCAGTTTCACCCGGCAGGTGATCAGTCGGCCTGAGCCCGATTGAAGCGTAGGCTGAGGCCCAAGATGAAGATGATCGCGGCCAGCAGCACCAGGCGAACGGCAAAACCGATGGCGCTCATGCGGATATCGGGACTGCCCGAGATATAGAGCCCCAGCTCCAGCGCCGTGGCGCCGACCAGCAGCACAGCACCCCAGCTGGCCTTGATCCAAAGGCCCACGGCGGCGAAAAGCCGGGCGAGGCAGAACGCTGCCAGATAGATGAATGCCGAGGAGCCCATGGCGGTGATCGGGCTGGTGGCGCCCAGGTTGATGCCCAGCAGACGCGCGGCATCACTGAGGCCCAGGACCAGCGCCAGTATGGCGACGATGCGGATGTAGAGCGCGAGACTGGGGGCCTGGAACAGCATGGCGGGTTAATACCCCGACAGCCGGGCTGCGACAAGCGGTGGCTTGGACGGCAGCGGCGGGACTGGTAACTAGACCCGACAAGGAGACGCCCCATGACCCAGAACTGGCCCCGGCACGACATGGACTTTCTCGGCGGGCGGCGACTGCGACGCCTTAGGCAGGCCGAATGGAGCCGGGCCATGGTGCGCGAGAGCCAGTTGCTGCCACGCGACCTGATCTGGCCACTCTTCGTTATCGAGGGGCAGAACGAGAGAACGCAGATCAGGACCATGCCGGGGGTCGAGCGGCTGTCCATCGACCTGATGGTCGAGGCGGCGAAGGCCGCGCGGGATGCCGGCATTCCGGCACTGGCGATCTTTCCCAATACGCCAGATCACCTGCGCTCGGAGAGTGCGAGCGAGGCCTATAACCCCGACAACCTGATGTGCCGGGCGCTGAGCGCCATCAAGTCGGCTGTGCCCGATATCGGGCTGATTGCCGACGTTGCGCTGGACGAATATTCGAGCGACGGCCAGGACGGGCTGGTGCGGGAGGGGGAAATCCTCAACGACGAGACCGTGGCCGTCATGGTCAGGTCGGCCCTGGTGCAGGCGCGGGCCGGGGCGGATATCATCGCCCCCTCAGACATGATGGACGGCCGCGTCGCCGCGATCCGCACGGCGCTCGATGCCGACGGTTTCGAGCATGTGCAGATCATGTCCTATGCGGCCAAATATGCCTCATGCTTCTATGGGCCGTTCCGCGAAGCGGTCGGCTCGGGCAGCCGGCTCAAGGGCGACAAGCGCACCTACCAGATGGACTATGCCAATTCGGACGAGGCGCTGCGCGAGATCGAGCAGGACATTGCCGAGGGCGCCGACAGCGTGATGGTCAAGCCCGGCCTGCCCTATCTGGACGTGGTGCGGCGGGCGCGGGATGCCTTCAACGTGCCGATCTACGCCTATCAGGTGAGCGGCGAATACGCGATGATCGAGCTGGCCGGCGCGGCCGGGGCGATCAACCGTGACGCGGCTGTGCTGGAAAGTCTCTGGGCGTTCAAGCGCGCCGGGGCCAATGGCGTTCTCACCTATTACGCACTGGAGATGGCGCGGAAGCTGGGCGGCTGAGCCGCCTAACCGGCCTTTTCGGTCAGGCCGTCCTCCGAGGCCAGTTGCGCCGGGCGCCGGCCGCGGCGGGGCCGAATAGCGCTGACAAGGCCGGCAACCATGACCAGCGCCATGCCGCCGAGGGCCAAAGGCCCGGGCACGTCGCCAAAGACCAGAAAGCCGAGCACACCGGCCCAGACCAGGTGCATATAGGTCATCGGCGCCACCAGCGCCGCAGGGGCAAAGCGATAGGACTGGGTGAAGAGATAGTGCCCGAGCCAGGCCGACACGCCGAGACCGCCGAACAGCATGATTTGCAGCGGCGTGGGCGCGACCCCATGCAGCGTCCATGGCAGGAAGATGCCGAAGCCGATGGCTCCCGCCAGCGCTGAATAGAACAGCATGGCCATGGTGCGCTCCGTATGGGCCAGCACACGCGAGAGCAGGTTGTATGCGAGCGCCAGGCAGACATTGCCCAAGGCAAAGACGACGCCGATTGGGTCGAGGCCGCCGCCCGGCCGGGCGATGAGCAGAACGCCAGTAAAGCCGATGAGCGCGGCAATCCACGCCAGGGGACCGACATGTTCCTTGAGCAGCGGACCGGACAGCAGGACGACAAGAACCGGGCACAGATAGATAATGGCGGTCGTCTCGGCGACTGGCATGCGCTGCAGCGCCAAGCTCATGAGGAAGGAGCCAAGGGCCAGGCTGATCCCACGCACAACAACCAGGCCGGTGCGCTGCGTCCGCACCATTTCGCGCCCATGAAATGGCGCGACCAGGGCCAGCATCAACAGGCAATGGGTGATGTAGCGGATCGCCGTCACCATGGGCACATTGTATTCGGTTATGAGCAACTTGTTGGTGGTGTCGTTATAGGCAAAGAGCAGGGTCGCCCCCAGAATGAGGACGAGACCGCGCAGGGGCTGGTGGGTCAGCGGCGCGGCAGGCGCAATGGGAGCAGACATGAACACGGGTCCGGCGAGCCGTCGGTCCGGCAGCAATTGCCAGCGACTCGTACATTTCGAGGGAAGTCCAGACTAGCGCCGTTCGTCCCGGCTGGACAGCGGGCGCGTAGCCCTAACTGCCTGCTTTTGCGGCTGTCAGAACACCGACCTGCTTGGTGACGTCAATGCCCCCACCCCCATCGGAGAAGGCCTTGTCGATGGCATCACGGAAGGCCTGCTGCTGATCCGATGGTGCCGTCTCGCCCGGGGGATAGGAGGTCAGCGCCAGGAAAACCACTTCAGCATCGGTGACACGCATGGTGGCCGGGTGGATGTCGAGGGCGACATTGCCGAACTGCTGCTCAAGCAACGCGGCTGCCCGGTCGAATCCAAAGGCCTCGGCGGCAGGGTCATGCGGCGTGCCGCCGAACACAGTGGTCAATTGGTAGAGTTCGCGCATGTTGTCCACGCCATTGGTGCTCACCAGCAAGGTGCCACCGGGCTTCAGGACGCGATGAAACTCGGAGATCGCCTTTGCCTGATCGGCGACATGGTAGAGCATGTGCATGGCAATGACGGCGTCGAAGCTGGCATCGGCAAATGGCAGATCGGCGGCATCGCCGGTCTCGCCTTCCACTGCGGCAAAGGAAAGCGCGCGGCATCGCTGCAGCGCCTCATCGACCATGCCAGGAGATTGGTCGAACAGGGTCAGCATCTGTTCAGGCGGCAGAACAGTGATCGCCTCTGGCCAGAACCAGGCGGGACCGCAGCCGACATCAAGGATGCTGGCACCTCGCGCGACTGGCAGGTGCTGAGCCACCCAGGGAAACCACGGCACTTCGGCATGACCGAACTGGTGGATCCTTGCCCGGGCCGCGAGCTTGCTGCTGTCGGAATACTGGTTCGGCGGTAGCTGGGTTATGCTTGCCATGGGGGCCTCCCTCGGGGGTGACCCTATCGGTTCAGTTCCGTTCCGTCATGGGGGTTGATGTCTTGTGCTCCGCTATTGCCCGCCCAGATTGCCCGACACCCAGTTTACGATCTGGCTGGCGGGCATGGCGCCGGAGGTTCGCGCGATTTCCTTGCCACCGGCGTAGAGGATCATGGTGGGGATGCCGCGAATGCCCAGACGTCCGGACAGGGCCTGGTTCTCGTCGGAATTGAGCTTGGTGAAGCGGACGCGTGGTTCCAGGGCTTCGGCGGCCCTCTCGAATTCGGGGGCCATCACCCGACAGGGGCCGCACCAGGGGGCCCACACATCGACGAGCACCGGGACGTCGGAGCGGGCGATCTGGCGCTCAAGGGCAGCAGAGGCCAGATCGGCGGGAGTGCCGGAAAACAGCGGCTCCCCGCACTTGCCGCACTTGGCGGCCAAGGCATCACGGGCGCCGTCGACGCGATTGGTGGCATTGCAGTGGGTGCAGACGATATTGCTCATGAACCTGACCGACAGTGGAAACCTGACAATTAAATATTAGCGCAGCCTAATGTATTCAAGGCATGTCGGTCACATTTCTGTGCCCGCCCCTCTTGCAACCGGCGGCACCCATGACAATCTTTTGGCTCATGACACAAGACACTGCCGCTCGCCCCCATCTGCCCGACCCTGCCACGGCCCCCGAACTGTTCGACGGACTGCTGACCCGCCGGGCCACGGCATATATCATCGACGTCGTGATCATGGGGATCCTGGTGTTCGCCATCACGCTGATTGGCGCGATCCTGGGTTTCCTCACTTTCGGGCTGGCCTGGGTGTCGCTGATCTTCGCGGTGCCCGCGGCCATCGTGCTTTATTATGCGGTGACGCTGGGTTCGGCCCGCCGCGCCACCGTGGGCATGCAGATGATGGATATCGTGCTGACCCCGACACGGGGCCAGCCGCTGGACGGGTGGATGGCGGCGCTGCATGCGCTGGTGTTCTGGATCACCATCTGGATCTGCTGGCCGGTGACGATCCTCTTCGCGCTGTTCACACCCCGCCGGCAGATGATTCATGACTTCATCATGGGTACGCTGATGGTTCGTCGCTCGCCCATGTTGCGGCATTGGCAGCGCATGAACATGGCGGATCAATACAACGTTTGAGGCGTTGCCGGGGGTGTGGCGGAGCGCTACACTGATCCCAATCGCATCAACGGGTCTTGAATGACCGACCAGACGCCCGAAACCACCCAGCTCTTCCTGACCGCAGCCATGCCATGCCCCTATCTGCCGGGCAAGCTGGAGCGGAAGCTGTTCACGCATCTGAGCGGGCGGCGCGCCTCGATGCTACACCAGCTGTTGAGCGACAATGGTTTTCGCCGCAGCCAGAACCTGATTTACCGACCCGCTTGCGAGGGGTGCAATTCGTGCCAGTCGGTGCGGATCGTGACGCGCCAGTTTGCCACCAACAAGCGGTTCCGCCGAGTACTGCGCGCCAATGCGGACATTGCGGTCTCGGTGCAGCCGACGGTGGCCACCATGGAGCAGTATGCTTTGTTCAAGCGCTATCTGGAGGCGCGCCATGCCGGCGGCGGCATGACCCAGATGAGCTATCAAGACTACGAATACATGGTGGAAGATACGCCGGTGCAGTCGGTGCTGGTGGAGTATCGCCTGCGCGACCTGCCCGACCAGCCGCTGGTGGCCGTGGCGCTGACCGATGTGATGCCGGACGGGCTGTCCATGGTCTATTCGTTCTACGATCCGGATATGGGCCATCGCAGCATGGGCACGTTCCTGATCCTGGACCATATCGAACAGGTGCGCTCGGCGGCGATGGACTATGTCTATCTGGGCTACTGGGTGAAAGACTCGCCCAAGATGGCCTATAAGGGCGATTATCGTCCTCTCGAAGTGCAGCGCGGCTCGCTGGGCTGGACCCGGCTGGAAGACTAGCGGCTAGACCACCAAATCAAAGACGATGAGACCGTCGCGGCCGCCTTCAAGGGCGGCAACGAGGCGCGATCCTGCCGCCTTGTGGGCTGGATGGACGAGGTAGGCGTCGCGCGCGGCTTCGTCCGCAAAGTCCATGCTGAAACCATCCGAAAAGCCCTGATCCAGACCCTCGGGCGAAGCATTGGGGCCCTGGCTCATGCCCAGGAAGCCGGGAACAAGGTCACGCAGCGCGGCAAGCTCGGCATAGATGGCAGATTTGTCGGCTTCGGTGATTTCGGGACGGAAGCGGAGGAAGACGTGGTGGCGGATCAT